>DAIRSZ010000201.1:0-3711 GCA_036804165.1 Catalimonadaceae bacterium
CCGCCGCACGCCGTGGGTAGCCTGCATGAAGTGGCTGAAGATATTCACGTAGTGAGGCAGCTTATCAAAATCGTAATAAGGAAAACCCGTAATGAGCAATCCGTCGGCCAAATCGTTTACCTCCGATACCCGAATGGGCGCGCCGTTGCAGAAAGCGCCGCCGCCCTCCCAACCGTAGAAACATTCGTCGCGCCCCACTTCGTAGATCACGCCGAGGACGGGGCGCCGGTTGCGCACCAGGCCAATGCTGACGGCGTACATCGGAAAATCGTGGATGAAGTTAGTCGTGCCGTCCAGCGGGTCAATCACCCACAGGTCGCCGTGCAAGTCGTCGGTGTGGTAGTCCACGCTGTCGGTACCCTCTTCGGCCACAAAGCGGGCGGCGGGCAGCAAGGTGCGCAGCCGGGCCACGATTTTGCGTTCGGCCTCCTTGTCCACGTACGACACCAGGTCGTTGCGGCCTTTGGTTTCGATCTTATCGGCCGAAAACGTGGCCCTTTCCTGCCGGATAAAAGCCCCGGTTTGTCGGGCCAGGTCGGCCACCTCGGCGCAGAGGGATTCTAGGTTCATCATACGGGTTTATGTTGGGTTGCCTTGCGGCGAATTTTGGGGGCTACGCGGCGGCGCACCAGCACCGAGAGCAAAAAAAACGGTGCCGTATAACCAAAGATGCGCCCCAGGTAGTCGCCGTATTGGGCGTACACCGTCAGCCAGGCCGTTACGCGCACCTCGCCCCGGATGACGTCCTGCTCCCAATAGCGCGTGGGTTGCAGAAGGTCGCCCCGTTGGTTGATAAAAGCCGAAATGCCCGTGTTGGCCGATCGAGCCACACTCCGGCGCACTTCCACGGCCCGCAGCGTGGCGTATTGCAGGTGCTGGCGGTGGCCCGCCGTGTGGCCCCACCAGCCGTCGTTGGTGATGATGGTCAGCAAGTGGGCCTCTTGCCGCAAGTAGCGGGTGATGAAACCGCCGTAAATAGACTCGTAGCAGATAGTGGGCACAATGCCCAGCAGCGAGTCGCCAAACGACGCGTCGGGCGGCGGCATCCGAAACACGGTGCGCTCCTTTTGACGGCCCAACGAGCCCGAACTGCCCCCCAGGTCAATGACCAGGGCATCGAGAAATTTGAACAGGTGCGGGTAGGGCATAATCTCGACGCCGGGCACCAGCCGCGACTTGTGGTACAACTGCAGGGGCGCCCCGGCCCGCACCAGCGCGGCCGTGTTGAACAGGTCGTAGTAGCCCACCCCGGGGCGATAGCGGGCCGTAGGCGTGGCCTGGCTTTCGTCGGCATAGCGCCGGAAAGTGGTCAGGCCCGTCAGGAGCGTTACGTCGGGATGGCGATTCACAAAGTCCCGAATGAGTTGAATCTCCTCATAGCTTTCGATGCTGGCCTCTTCGATGGCCCCGTCAATGGCCGTTTCGGGCCAGAGCACCAGCCGCGTTTGCGGGGTCAGGGCCGACTCGGACAATTCGATGAAGCGGGCGATCTGCTCGGCTACGGGAATGTGGTTTTCGGACCCGATAAACTTTTCGGTGTAGGGATCAATGTTGGGCTGAATGGCTACCACCTCTACGGGCGTACCGCGGTCTTCGTAATGGAAGTAACGGTAGTAAGAAGCAATGATCGGAATGAGGATAAATCCCATCAGGGACAAGTCCATGCTTAGCCGCGTAGCGAGCAAGTTGGGCTGTAAGTGCCGCACGAGGGCAAAATAGCCCATGAGGTTGACCAGCAGCAGCCAGAGCGTGCCGCCCAGCACGCCCGTGTACTCATACCACTGCACCCATTCGGGAAAGAGGGCGAAGCCGTTGCCGAGCGTCAGCCAGGGCCAGGAAATGTCCCAGTTGAGGTGCAGGTACTCGAAGCCGATGTAGTAGAAAAACAGCGACCAGTAGCCAAAGCGCGCGTTGACGCTGCGGCGCGTCAGCCGGAACAACAGCCAGGGCACGCTCATCAGGGCGGCATTGGCCAGGTTGGCAAAGATTCCTCCTGTCAATGTCGAGTTGCTCACCCACCACGTGGTAGCCACATTGAAGATAAGCATGGCCAGATAGACGCACCCGAAAAAATACCAGCCCGGGCGGCGCAACTGTGGCCGCTCGGCCAGCAGCGATTCGAGCCGAAAAAGGGGGATCAGCGCAAAGAAAAGCAGGAAGGTAAGCGGACTCATGGGCCAACCCAGCGAAAGCAGCGTGCCGCTCAGCACGGCCAGCCACCAGGGGTAGTAGGGACTACGCCGCGCCTTCGACAACCAGGACAATTTCACCTTTGACGTTTTTTTCTGAATAATGCGCCGCCAGCGTGGACAGCGTACCGTTAATGGTTTCTTCGTGAATTTTGGTCAATTCGCGCGATACCGAAGCCCGGCGTTCGGCCCCAAACACCTCGGCCAGTTGCTGGAGAGTGCGCAGCAAACGGTGGGGCGACTCGTAGAACACCAGCGTGCGCGGGTCGGTGACTAGTGCTGTTAGCCGGGTCTGGCGGCCTTTCTTGACGGGCAAAAAACCTTCGAAGGCAAAGCGGTCGGTAGGCAAACCCGACTTGATCAAGGCCGGGATCAGGGCCGTGGGGCCCGGCAAACATTCGAGCGCAACCCCCGCCGCCAGGCAAGCCCGCACCAGCAGGTAGCCCGGATCGGAGATCGCCGGCGTGCCCGCATCCGACACCAGGGCCATCGTCTGGCCACTTTGCAGTTGCGCCACCAGGGCGTCCACGGCCTGGTGCTCGTTGAAGGCGTGGTGGCTGCGCAAGGGCTTGCGGATGTCGTAGTGCTTGAGCAGGATGCCCGTTTTGCGCGTGTCCTCGGCCAAAATTATGTCCACCTCGCGCAAGGTGCGCAGGGCACGCAGCGTGATGTCTTCCAGATGCCCGATGGGCGTGGGCACCAGGTAGAGTGCGGGCGGTTCAGGCATACGCCAAAGGTAGCAAAATCAACTTGCCAGCGTGTAGAAGTTGGCCCGGGGATGGTGGCAGAGGTCGCCGCTCGACACCAACGCCGTCAGGATGTGGGCGGCCCGCCGCTTCGAAACGTTGATCAGCTTAGCATAGTCTTTGAGCGTGACCCGCTCGCGCCGCTTGAGGTAGGCAAACAGAGCTTGCTCGTGGTTGGTGGGGGGTTTTTCCAAAGTGCGGGCCTGGGCTTCGTCGTGCCAACGGGCCATCTGCGCTTCGGTGGCCTTCACGGTATGCGCCCCCACCCGTACGTAGGCTTGCCATTGCCCGTGTCGGTCGCGGCAGCAATGAGGCCGATGAGGACTGGCCGCTATGGTAGCCAACAAAAGGGGGCGAGGATTGTCGGGCAGCTCAATTTCTTCAAAGCAAAGGTGCAGGGGTGGGCTGCACAGGGTAGCTGCCGCTCGTTGCAGCATATACCTTTCTTCGTCGGGAAAGGTACCGACGAGCTTGCCCTCGTCAGTAACGCCTACCAGCAACGAACCGCCGCAGGTGTTGGCAAAAGCCACCAGTGTTCGGGCAATTTTGCCCGCATGTGTAATGGCCAGCTTGTAATCCAGCTCGGTATCTTCGCCGCGCCGAATCAGCTCTCTCACACGATTCTCCATGAAACCGTAGGTTAAGGGCCGTAGCCCGATCCAAATCGGAACCCCAAACCGTCCGCTTGAGGAGGGGGTGGCGGGGCGGATGTCCGCGTGCAACCCGAAAGAATAACTACCTTTGCGAAGGTATCAGTTTAGTTTAACTAATAAAAT
>DAIRSZ010000202.1:0-3704 GCA_036804165.1 Catalimonadaceae bacterium
TCGTCTTCGCAGTGGGTGGCCACCAGCGTGGGCGCATCGCGAAAAAGCTGCCGCAGCGTTTGCTCGTCGTCCACCAGCAGGTTGCCCGTCGAAGAACCCATAAACACCTTGATGCCGCACACCCGCCGGGGATCGGTGCGCAGCACCTCGGCCAGGTTGCTGTTCGACACGCCCATGTAGAACGAATAGTTGGCCTGCGACATCCGGGCGGCGCGTTCGTATTTTTGTTGCAACAGGGCTTGCGTCAGGGTGGGCGGCTGGGTGTTGGGCATTTCCATAAAGCTGGTGACGCCCCCAGCCACGGCTGCCCGCGACTCAGAGGCCAAGTCACCTTTGTGCGTCAGGCCCGGCTCGCGGAAGTGTACCTGGTCGTCAATCAGGCCGGGCAATACGTATTGCCCGGCGGCATCAATCACCATTTCGGAGCCTTGGGCCGACAGGCTGGGGGCGATTTGGTCAATGCGGCCGTTGCGCAGGCGCACGTCGGCGGCGTACGTGCGCCCTTCGTTGACGAGGGTGCCATTTTTGATGAGGAAAGCAGACATGCACCAAGTGGCTGATGATGCGCCAAAATAATAAGATATTACCGACCCGGTCACAATCGTTTCTAAAATGCCCAAGCGTCATTTTTTGCTATGTCATATCGCCAGCTATTCGTAGGTACGGCTTTGGTGTTCATCCTGAGCCTGGGAAAGGCAGGAGTTGTTCGCGCACAAACCGAACGCCCGCCCGAAGTGGCGGTGACTGAGGCAATCGCTGCCCTGCGGGCGGCACTCACGGCGCGGGATTTTGATTTGTTGGCACCGCGCATTGCGCCCAATTTCCGCTATACTTCCTACGAAGGGCCGCTGGCCCGGCACCTGATCAAGCAGACGATCAACGGCTATCCTGAAGCGCCAGCGCAGATCGAAGTGGCACGCACCGAGCCAGCGGGCGTCGGCCTGCGCGTGTCGGTGGTGTTTGTGTATCCGAACCGACGCGCCGCCTACACCCTGCGCATGACCCCCGAAGGCCAGTTTGTCGAGATACCGATTCTGCCCGCTACGGCCGAGTCGCCCGATCCCATCCGGGGCGTGCGCGAAGACACCGCCGCCGCCCGGCGCACCCTTCCCGCCTATTTCGAAAGTGCTTTTGTAGATGCCAACGGCTTGCTGCTTGTCGAAGGCACGGCCGATGGCCGCCAGGGCTATTTCCTGCTCGACAATACGCGCGCCGAGCCTTGTTTGCATTACCCCCAAAAAACCGCTCCCGAAAGGGTACGTGTGGGTTCGCTGCGCTGGGAAAGCTACGAATGGCGCGACACGTACGTGCCCACCGAAGACCTGAGCATCTGGGAGGCCTGGGCGGGCAAGCCCCTGCTCGGGGCTTTGGGCTACGCGCACTTGGAGCCTTACGAGGTGGTAATTGACTACCCCCAAAAGCGTTTGGAACTGACTCTGCTAGCCGCCAATGGGCAGGCCATTGCGCCCCGGCCCGAGGAGCGCCCCCCTCCTGCCGACTCGCTGGGTTTCTCGCTCAAAGACTATTTGCCCGTTTTTTCGGGCGGGTTAGGGGGAAACCCGGTGCGGATGGGTCTCTCGTTGCGTACGCCTTATCACCAAATTCGCTCCTCCCTGTTGCCCCGGCTGGGAGAGGCCTTCCGAGCACTGGGACCAGACACGTTGCTGGACGGAACACTGGCCAAAGGGGGCGAAGTGGCTCCCGTGCTGGTCGGGACGTTGCCCGCCGCCACCTGGAAAGTGGTGGTGCCGCCTGAAGGGGCACGGGCGAGCGAGGGGGTTGCGGCGGCCGATGTTTGCGTCGGGACGCCGTGGGTGCGTGCGCACCGGGTGGCTATCAATTATAAAATCCGAAAAATCTATTGGTGGCCTGAGTAGCTACCCCCGCTATGCGACCTCTCCTGACCCGCAACCGCCTCCACCTGCTGGGCGGACCGATGCTGTTCCTTATTATTCTACTGCTTTTTCAGCCGCCGGGCCTTAGCATCGAGGCGCGGGCCGTACTGGCCACTACGGCCTGGGTGGCCTATTGGTGGATCACCGAGGTGATCCCCATCCCGGTTACGTCGCTGTTGCCCATTGTGCTGCTGCCCCTTTCGGGTGCGCTGTCGGTCCGCGTCACGACGGCTGCCTACGGCGACGAGACCATCTTCCTGTTTCTGGGGGGCTTTCTGCTGGCCATCGCCATGGAAAAATGGAATTTGCACCGCCGCGTGGCGTTGCTCATCATCGCGGGGATCGGTACTGACGCCCGGCAGATCGTGCTGGGCTTTATGGTGGCCACGGCCTTCATCTCGATGTGGATTTCCAACACGGCCGCCACCATGATGATGCTGCCCATTGCCTTGGCACTGATCAGCGAGATGACCAGTTTCGACCTGGCCACAGCCGACAGCAGTGGCAGCAAGGTTAAATCCAACTTTGGCCGGGCCCTGATGCTGGGCATCGCCTACGCGGCGTCCATCGGCGGGTTGGGCACGCTGGTCGGCACGCCCACCAACGCCATTTTTGCCGCCGTAGTCCGGCAGATCTACCAGACGGATGTGTCGTTTGCCAATTGGATGCTGTTTGGCGTGCCGATCGCCGGCACCCTCACGATGGTGTGCTGGTGGTTCCTGGCGTACGTAGTCTTTCCGCCCCAGCTCACGGCGGGTGCCGGACGGCGGGCGCAAATCCGGCAGCAACTCCTAGACCTTGGCCCCATGACGGCCGAAGAGAATCGGGTACTCCTCATTTTCGGGGCCACGGCCTTTGCCTGGATCACGCGTGGCTTTTTGCTCCAACCCTTTTTGCCGGGCATCAGCGATGCCATCATTGCCATTGGCGGTGGCGTGGCGCTGTTTATGGTGCCCGCCCGACGTACGCCCTCGCCCCTGCTCACCTGGGACGTGGCCCCGCAATTGCCGTGGGGATTGCTGCTGCTCTTCGGAGGCGGGTTGGCCCTGGCGGCAGGCTTTCGTACCACAGGGCTGGCCGACTGGATTGGTACCCAACTGACGGTCATTTCGGACGTGCCCTTCTGGCTGATTTTGCTGCTGGTAATTTTGCTGGTCAACCTGCTGTCGGAGGTGACCTCCAACGTGGCCACGGCCACCATGATCTTGCCGATTCTGGCCTCGTTTGCCGCGGCCGTTGACGTCCACCCCTACGGCCTGATGGTAGGCGCCAGTGCGGCGGCCTCGTGTGCCTTTATGCTGCCCGTAGCCACCCCGCCCAACGCCATCGTGTTTGGCTCGGGCTACATCGAGATGAAGGACATGATCCGGGCGGGCTTCTGGCTGAGCATGATCTCGGTGGTGATCTGCGCCATCTTTGTCTATGTACTCATGCCCCTGGTCTGGGGCATTGACCTGCAACAGTTTCCGGCCGAACTAAAGAATGTCAGCCCTGAGGTCGTAAAATAGCGGGCGAGGGAGATCCGTGCCAAAGACATTCCCATTTCTATCTCACCCCCAGCCAATCTTTCCCGACGGGCGTCAGGTTGCCCGACACGAGTTGGTAGCGTCGGCGCGGGTCGGTGCCGGGGGTCACGGTCAGTTCGCGCAGGCGGTCCATCCGGCTGATGGTGAATGTAAGGGGCTCGCCAGCCGGCTGCACGCCGAGCAGGGTGCTCAGGTTCTGCTGGATGCGGAGGCCGTTGATGGCCAGCAGCTCGTCGCCTACGTTAAACCCACCTTCGACGGCGGGGCTGTCGCGATACACATT
>DAIRSZ010000203.1:0-3702 GCA_036804165.1 Catalimonadaceae bacterium
AGGCCCTCTTTCGTTTCACGCGCCACACGCCCTGCAAGGTCAACATCATCGAATATAACCCCATCGCCGAGGCCGATTTTGTCAATACCGACGAAGACCGCCTGGAGCAGTTTCGTCGCTACCTCGAGGCCCGCGACGTGATTGTTAACGTGCGGCGCAGCCGGGGCAAAGACATTGATGCTGCCTGCGGACAACTGGCCAACAAGCCCTAGTGATCATGAACTACCTGTCGCATTACTTTCTCGATCGCCACGAAACAGACCCGCACTTTACGCTGGGGGCGATTTTGCCGGATCTGATGCGCTCCTTCGATCGGCGGGCGCGCTTGCGGCCCTTGCCGCTGGGCTACGGTGACGAGCGGCGCCTGGCCCTCGAACGGGGCATCGCCCGGCACTGCGCCGTGGATGCGGCTTTTCACAACACCTCGTTTTTTCAGGCCCAGTCCCACGCGCTTTTCGAATTGTTGCGCGACTGGCCACTGGCGGCCATCACGCGCTACCGCAATTTTGTTGCCCACGTCACCCTCGAAATTGCCCTCGATCACCTACTCTTGCACGACTATCCGGGCCTGGGCAAGCAGTTCTACTGCGGGCTTTCACAGGTAGATCCCGATGTGGTGGTGGCGGCGCTTACGGACCGGGGCGTGCCGGATGCGGCCCGCTTTCCCGAGCACCTGCGGCGCTTTATCGAGGCCTCGTTCGTGGCGCGTTATCGTGACGCCCATTCGTGTGCCCGGGTGTTGGTGCACCTCTACGAGCGCACTGTGCAGCGCCCGGCGCAGCCCGATTTGGTATCCCTGACCCGCTACTTCGGGCGGTCGGCACAGGCCCTGCGGCATTACGAAGAGGCCTTCGACCAGACCCTTCAGCAACTCCAGCAGCACAATTTTAACATTGGGGTAATATTAACGGTCTGATCTTACCTTACTTTTGCCCAAAAGGCGACGGATGGCGACCCCTCATAACGTACCGACGGGTACAGAACCTGATTCTTCTTCTCGCGGACGTAGTTTTGTAGAAGCCTTCCGGCAAGAGCGTTCCTTCCTGATGTTTATCGGATTGGCCCTGATAGTGGCAGGTGTCAGCTATCCGTATCCGGGCGTAGCCATGTGGGTAGGCTTTGCATTTGCGGGCTATTCGGCCATTGCCAACGACAGCATCCAGACCATCGGCACGTTCATTGCCTCCAATAGCGACCGCAAGTGGTGGGTGCTCTGGCTCTATATTGCTTTCATTTTTTTATTGACCGTGGGCTACAGTTGGCTCAGCTACGACGGCGACGTCAGTTCGCAACGCCTGGCGTCGGAGGGCTTCTCGGAGGCGCCGACTTCGTTCGCCTTTTTGCAGGTAGCTGCGCCCATTATTCTGCTGATCCTGACCCGGATGCGGATGCCCGTTTCGACCACCTTTTTGTTGCTGAGTTCGTTTTCGAGCAAACCGGGGGCCATTGGCGGCGTGATCCTCAAAAGCCTGAGTGGCTACGTGGTGGCTTTTCTGACGGCCATTACCATTTGGTTTTTGCTCAACGCCCTCATTCAGCGCATCCTGCGGGGCAAGGCGCATCCGGGCTGGGTGGTGTTTCAGTGGATTTCGAGCGGGATTCTCTGGTCGCTCTGGATTGCCCACGACGCGGCCAATATCGCTATCTATTTGCCGCGGCAACTCAACCTAACCGAATTTTTGGTGTTCGCTGGGTACATTTTTCTGGGGCTGGGCG
Source organism: Catalimonadaceae bacterium (assembly GCA_036804165.1). Taxonomy (GTDB): domain Bacteria; phylum Bacteroidota; class Bacteroidia; order Cytophagales; family Flexibacteraceae; genus DAIMZG01. The sequence goes on from DAIRSZ010000203.1 coordinate 1,717, forward strand.
TGCTGTTCTACTTGCGAGGTGATCGTATCCAGCGGATCGTAACTGAGAAAACAGCCGTGACCGACATTCGGGCGGCCTCGATCATTGACTTTGTCTATGCCATCATCCTGTTTGTTTTCAAGGAGTTGAGCAATGTGCCCATGAGTACCACCTGGGTGTTTCTAGGCCTGCTGGGCGGGCGCGAGGTGGCCATCGGCCTGCGCGGCTATTTCGAAGACCGCCGCTCGGCACGCAAGGCGTTTCGCATCATCGGCAAAGATTTGGTGATGGCCTCGATTGGGCTGCTGATCTCGATCATCATTGCCGTGGCCGTCAATTCCGACATGCGGGAAGGTCTGCTGAGTGGAATGCCCTAGTGGGCCAATTGGCAAATCGGTTGCAGAAGGGTTAAAAAAAGGAACATAGCTGCTTTTTTACGACGTGGGTCGTTAACTTCGCCCACCGCTAATCCCAATTCTTCGCCCGATAGCCTATTTCCTCATGTCAGAAAAACAGAAAATAACCGTTGCCTATGGCGATGGTATTGGACCCGAAATTATGGAGGCAACGCTGCGCGTGCTCGACGCCGCCGGTGCCCGCCTCGAATACGAACGCATCGAAATTGGCGAAAAGGTGTACCTCGACGGCACCAGCGCCGGCATTCGCCCCGACGCCTGGCAGTCGCTGCGCACCAACAAAGTCTTTCTCAAAGCCCCCATCACCACGCCCCAAGGCGGGGGATTCAAGAGCCTTAACGTCACGACGCGCAAAACCCTGGGTATGTTCGCCAACGTACGGCCGTGTCGCTCCTATCATCCCTACGTGGCTACCCAGCACGCCGACATGGACATGGTGATTGTCCGCGAAAACGAGGAAGACCTCTATGCGGGCATCGAGCACCGCCAAACGCAGGACGTCTATCAGTGCCTCAAGCTGATCACCCGGCCCGGCTCGGAGAAAATTATCCGCTACGCCTTTGAGTATGCCCGCGCCCACAACCGCAAGAAGGTGACCTGCTTCACGAAAGACAATATCATGAAGCTCACTGACGGGTTGTTTCACAAAATTTTCGACGAAATCGGGGCCGAATATCCTGATATTGAGAAAGAGCACTGGATCATTGACATCGGCTCGGCCCTGATTGCCGACGCACCCGGCCAGTTCGACGTCATCGTGACGCTCAATCTTTATGGTGACATTATCTCCGACATAGCGGCACAGGTGGCCGGTTCGGTCGGGATGGGCGGCTCGGCCAACGTGGGCGAGCTCTGCGCCATGTTCGAGGCCATCCACGGCTCGGCGCCCACCATCGCGGGCAAAGACATCGCCAACCCGTCGGGCCTGCTCAACGGCGCCATCATGATGCTGGTACACATCGGGCAGGGCGACGTGGCCGAAAAAATCCACAACGCCTGGCTACGCACCATCGAAGACGGTATCCACACCATGGATTTGTTTCGCGAAGGCGGACTGAGCAAGGAGCGCGTAGGCACGCGGGCTTTCGCCGACGCGGTGATTGCGCGCCTGGGCGAAAAGCCCAAAAAACTGGGGATAGTAGATTATGCTAATGCGCCCAATGCCAACTTCCACGTGAAGCTCAAAGAATTGCCCCGCGCTGAGAAGAAGTTGATCGGGGTGGACGTATTTCTCGACTGGCCGCACCAGCAGACCGATACCCTCGGCCAGCAGCTACGCGACATCACTCCGGCGGGCATCCGCCTCAAGATGATCACCAATCGAGGCGTGAAGGTGTATCCCGAAGGGATGTCCGAAACCTTCCTGACCGACCACTGGCGTTGTCGCTTTACGGCCACCGAAGAAGGCGACGCCCTGTCGGGGACAGACATCATCCAACTTTTGCAGGCTGTGCACGACAGCGGGCTGGATGCCGTCAAGACTGAGAACCTGTACACGTTCGACGGCGAACGCGGCTATTCGCTAGGCCAAGGCGAATAGGATACGTCCGTTGTTTATAGACGCTATCGTTAGCTTCATACTTTTATTTAG
>DAIRSZ010000204.1:0-3678 GCA_036804165.1 Catalimonadaceae bacterium
CGGAGCTGGCGATCCACCCGCCGCGACTCGTGCCGCTCGGTGCCGATGATGGCCAACCCACCGGCGGCCTTGGCTTCGGGCGTCAACTTGATGTCCGTACCGCGCCCGGCCATGTTGGTGGCGATCGTGACGGTGCCGGGCATACCGGCGCTGGCCACAATTTCGGCTTCGCGCTGGTGATACTTGGCGTTGAGCACCTGGTGGTTGATTTTCCGAATCTTGAGCATGCGGCTCAGCAGCTCCGAAATCTCGACGGAGGTGGTGCCCACCAGCACGGGTCGCCCGGCCTGCGTGAGTTGGACGATCTCGTCGGCCACGGCATTGAACTTCTCGCGCATGGACTTATAGACCAGGTCTTCGCGGTCGGCCCGGACGATAGGCTTGTTGGTGGGGATCACGACCACGTCGAGCTTGTAGATTTGCCACAACTCGCCCGCTTCGGTTTCGGCCGTACCGGTCATCCCGGCCAGCTTGTGATACATCCGGAAGTAGTTCTGGAGCGTGATGGTGGCGTAGGTCTGGGTGGCGTCCTCGATCTTGACGTTCTCCTTGGCCTCGATGGCCTGGTGCAGCCCGTCGGAATAGCGGCGCCCTTCCATGATCCGGCCCGTTTGTTCATCTACGATTTTCACTTTGCCGTCCATCACCACGTATTCGGTGTCGCGCTCGAAAAGGGCATAGGCCTTGAGCAACTGGTTGGCCGAGTGGATGCGCTGGGTTTTTTCGGAGTAGTCGGCAATGACTGTTTCCTTGCGTTCGAGCCGCTCGGTATCGGCCAGGGTGGTGTCGCCCTCGATGCGGGCAATCTCCATACCGATGTCGGGAAGGACAAAAAAGCCCTTGTCCTCGTTTTCGAGCGTGATGTAGTCAATCCCCTTTTCGGTGAGGTCCACCGTGTTTTGCTTCTCGTCAATGGTAAAAAACAAGGGCTGGTCAGCCTGCGGCATCAGGCGGGAGTTGTCTTGCAAATAGATGTTTTCGGTCTTTTGCAGCACAGTGCGCATGCCCGTTTCGCCCAGAAACTTGATCAGGGGTTTGTATTTGGGCAGGCCCCGGTAGGCCCTAAACAGGGCCAGGCCGCCTTCTTCGTGTTGGCCGTCGGCCAGTTTGCGCCGGGCTTCTACCAGCAAGGCATTGACCAGCTTGCGTTGCTCTTCGACGAGGCGGGCAATGCGGGGGCGCAGCATGTCGAACTCGTGCTTGTCGCCCCGGGCCACGGGGCCGGAGATAATCAGCGGCGTGCGGGCTTCGTCCACCAGCACCGAGTCCACTTCGTCCACCATGGCGTAGTGGTGTTTGCGCTGCACCATTTCTTCGGGTACGCGCACCATGTTGTCGCGCAGGTAGTCGAAGCCAAATTCGTTGTTGGTGCCGTAGGTGATGTCGGCCAGGTAGGCCTGGCGACGCTCGGGTGAGTTGGGCTGGTGTTTGTCCACGCAGTCCACCCGCAAGCCGTGAAATTCGAACAAAGGGGCCATCCATTCGGAGTCGCGTTTGGCCAGGTAGTCGTTGACCGTCACGATGTGGACGCCCCGCCGGGCCAGGGCGTTGAGGTAGGCCGGCAAGGTAGCCACCAGCGTTTTGCCTTCGCCCGTGGCCATCTCGGCGATCTTGCCCTGGTGCAGCACCACCCCGCCGATGAGTTGCACGTCGTAGTGCACCATGTCCCAGGTGATCTCTTGCCCGGCCGCCAGCCAGTGCTTCGACCAAATGGCCGTGTCGCCCTCCAGGCTGACGTGGCCGTGCCGGGCGGCTATTTCGCGGTCGCGCTCGGTGGCCGTCACGCGCAGTTCGCCATTTTCCTTAAAACGCCGGGCCGTTTCTTTCACCACGGCAAAAGCCCGGGGCAGCACCTGTAACAGTACTTTTTCCAGCGACTGGTTGCGCTCCTTTTCTAGCGCATCAATTTCTTCGAAGAGGTCTTCTTTGGCCATCACGTCCAGCCCCGCTTCGGTGTCCACCCGCTGCTGAAGAGTCGCCAATTGCTGGTCTATTTCGTGCAAGTGGGCGTCAATTTCCTGCTTAAGCGCGGCGGTCTCCTGCCGGATTTCGTCGTCGCTCCGGGTTTGCCATTCCGCACAAAACGCGTTGATCTGGCCCACGTAGGGCACTATTTCTTTTATATCGCGATCAGACTTTGTACCAAAAACCTTGGAAAGTCCCTTCAGAACCGTATCGAGCATGGGGTAAATGCAGTTGTTAGGAAAGCAGTATCAAAGGTAAGTCCTTTTGAAGAAATATCGAATCAGCCTCAGAGGATGAGGTCGGGCGTGTCTATTTCTGACCCGGGGAAGACGTTCAGCCAAGCCGCCGCAATGCGTCCCTCAAAAACCTGCCGGGCCGGGCCGATGAGAAACACGTCGGTGTAGCCCTGGTCGGTGCGGGCGAAGGTCACGCGCAGGGTGCCGCCGGGCGTGTGCAATGTGCGGGGCTGGCCGCTGGCGGTGCCGTGGCCCATCACCAGCGCCACGGCCGTCACGCCCGTACCGCACGAAAAGGTCTCGGCCTCCACGCCCCGTTCGTAGGTGCGCACGGCCAGCGTGCCGTCGGGCCGAGCGGCCACAAAATTGACGTTGGTGCCGCTGGGGGCAAAGGCCGGGTCGTAGCGAAGGCGACGCCCTTCGGCCAGCACGTCCACGGCGGCTACGTCGGCCACCCGCCGGACGTAGTGCGGCGACCCCGTATCGAGGAAGTAGTCGTCGCCGTAGGGTTGGGGCATACCGACATCGGGCATTTGCAGGTGCACCAGTCCGTCGGCCCCCACGCGGGCGTAGTGCGGACCGTCGGCAGCCTGGAAGGTGGTTTCGACACCGATCAGCCCCAACGACCGGGCAAAGGCCACCGTGCAGCGGGCGCCGTTGCCGCACAGCGAACCTTCGCGGCCGTCGGCGTTGAAGTATATCATCTCAAAGTCGTGCGCCGGGTGGTTTTGCAGCAAGATCAGGCCGTCGGCCCCGATGCCAAAACGGCGGTGGCAAAGTTGACGCACCAGTGCCTCGGCGCGGCGGTCGAAGGTGCCGGCCCGGTTGTCCACCATCACGAAATCGTTGCCGGTGCCCTGATACTTGTAGAAGACAAATGATTGATTCATAGCAAATTTGGTACGGATAAGGCCGCCCGCAGATGTGGTGCCGGGCGTTTTTCGGAACTGACCCGGCCCGCTGCACCACACCAGGCCGGCCGGCATCTGGCCATCGAGCCGGGCGTTGCGCACGTACTGACTTACGAGGGGCTTAGCCGCGCCGATTGGGCCATTTTCGGGGGTTTTTGCCGGACTTTGCGCAACCCCTGAAGATTTTCCGGCGCCCTTTGGCGGGCCATTTATTTGAATGGCTATTTTCGTCGCATTGCTTTTGTCTATTACCTTCGCTGACCACTGGGCGGGCAAAGCCCATTGCGCATATTTTCGAACACCGTTCTACGCCGTTTGACCCATGTCCAAGCATTTTTTTTGTTTTTGTTTTTTAATAACGAGTCTAACCAGTTGTGCTGTGCTCCGACCTGAAAAAGAAGATTTAGTCACGATCCAGACCCGCCTGGGCGAGATGCAACTGGTGCTTTTCGACGAGACCCCCGGCCACAAAGAAAACTTTCTCAAACTGGCCCGCAGTGGTTTCTACGACAGCACCACCTTTCACCGCGTCATCAAGGGCTTCATGATCCAGGGGGGCGACCCCA
>DAIRSZ010000205.1:0-3668 GCA_036804165.1 Catalimonadaceae bacterium
CCCGTGTTGGGTGGGCTTTTCTCCAATGCCCGTTGGTAGCTTTCGATGGCGTAGGCATATTCGCCCCGCTCGGCTTTTTTGTCGCCTTTCTTTACGTAGCTGCCCGCAGAGCTACAGGCGGCCAGGGCTAGCCCCACGCCCGCTACTGCCAATGAGTTGAAGTACCGCATAAATTATTTTCAATGATGAATGAAAAGATACAATGTGCAATTTAAGGAAAAACCGCTATACTTTAGAGCAAAAACGCTTTTTGAGCAAAATTTAAGATAAAGCACTCACACACAGAGCCGTAGCCTCAGTTAGGATTAAATACCTTCAATCAAGGTAACGAAAAAAACTTACGTACTCATGCTTCAGATCGCCCCACTAATCAAATTATCGAAACTTTTCTGAGGAACGCACGCCTTCGTACCGTTCTGTTCTTGTTCCGCCTTTCTTTATGGTCAACCACAAGAAAAGCAAGACTACGCTGCGGCGGCGCAGGCAGAAGTATAACTAAAATTAAATACTATATTTATTTAATACATTTAGCCAAATATAAGTACCCTGCCTCCGTTTACACCGTCATTTTGCGAAGACAGCATAGGTTCATACCAGGCGAAAAGTGCTTACTGAGGCCAATTACCGGGCACGTCCGGGATAGTCACGGTCAGGGTTGGCTTGGGCTGCCCGGGTGCATTTAGGCCCGGTGGCGGTTTACCAAGAAAACGCCCAGCAAGATGGCCCCCAGCCCTAGCAGGTGGGCAGGCAACAGCGGTTCGCCGTCGCCCACGCCCCACAAGAGGGCCACTAGCGGAATGAGGTAGGTGGTCGAACTGGCAAAGACGGGCTCGGCTATCTGCAAAAGCCGATTGAGCAGCACCAGCGCGATAGCCGTACCCAATACGCCCAAAATCAGCACGTAGCTCAGCGCGGGCAGGGCATTGTCGGCCTGCGCCAGGCGTGTCGTGAAGTCCGTGCTGAACAAATAAATTCCGGCCCAGGGGCCCACTGTCAGCAGCGAAAGGGCCGTCAGCACCGTCGGCGACACGGTTTGCAAATGGGTTTTGATGACGTTGAGGTTGAGGCCGTAGCCCGTAGCGGCCAGCAACGGCAGGATGGCGTAGGCGTTGAAATCCAGTTGTCCGCCGCTACGCAGCAACACCAGCACCAACGTACCGCCCAAGCCCAACAGCAGACCCCATAATTTGCCCTTCACCATCGGGCGGTTGAAAAACGCAATGCCGATCAGCAACGTGGCCAAAGGCGTGACGGCGTTGAGCGCACCCGATAGGCTGCTGTCAATGTGCTTGCCCGCCACCGCGAAAAAAACCGCCGGAAACAAACTCCCCAGCAAGCCTACGCTCACTAAGTAGGGCCATAATCGCCGGGGCAGGCGCCGCCACTGCCCCCAAGCGAAGGGCAGCAACACGCACATGGCGGCAAATACCCGCAGGGTACCTACCTGCATGGGCGTATAGACCAGCAGGGCTTTCTTAATCAGAATGAAAGAGGTGCCCCAGATGAGCACCAGCGTCAGGAGCAACAGCCAGGCGACCGTTGATACCGCCGCTGTGGGGGCAGACGGAGTGCGCACAGTCATCCGGCCAGGGCGGGTTCGTAGGTAGCTTCGATCTGGCCGAGCAAGTCTTGCACCTCCGACAAGTCGAGGGACTCGACCAGGCGCGTACGCAGGGCTTTGAAATGCGGCAGCCCCCGGAAGTAGTTGGTGTAGTGGCGGCGCATTTCGCGCAGGGCCGTGGCCTCGCCCTTCCACTGCACGGCAAAGTCGAGGTGCTGGCGGCAGACGGCCACGCGCTCGGTGAGCGTGGGGCCGGGCAGGTGCTCGCCGGTAGCCATGAAATGCTTGATTTCGCGGAATATCCAGGGGTAGCCAATGGCGGCCCGGCCGATCATGATGCCGTCCACGCCGTAGCGGGTGCGGTATTCCTGCGCCTTTTGGGGCGAGTCAATGTCGCCATTGCCAAAGATGGGGATGCGGATGGCCGGGTGGTTTTTCACTTCGGCGATCAGCCGCCAGTCGGCTTCGCCTTTGTACATCTGCTGGCGCGTACGGCCGTGGATGGTCAGGGCCTGGATGCCCACATCTTGCAAGCGCTGGGCCACCTCCACGATGCGGATGGTGCTGGCGTCCCAGCCCAAGCGGGTCTTGACCGTGACGGGCACCCGGCAGCGTTGGACGATCTCGGCCGTCATGGCTTGCATTTTGGGCAGGTCGAGCAAGATGCCCGCCCCGGCCCCCTTGCAGGCGACCTTCTTGACGGGGCAGCCGTAGTTGATGTCCACCAACTCGGGGCCGGCCGCTTCGGCGATGGCCGCCGCCTCGCGCATCGAGTCAATGTTTTCACCGAAAATCTGGATGCCGATGGGACGTTCGTGGTCGTAGATGTCGAGTTTCTGCACGCTCTTGGCCGCGTCGCGGATCAGCCCTTCGGCGGCGATGAACTCGGTGTACATCAGGTCGGCCCCTTGCTGCTTGCACACGGCCCGGAAGGGCGGGTCGCTCACGTCCTCCATGGGAGCCAGCAAGAGGGGAAATTCTCCTACGGCCAGATTACCTATCTTTACCACTACTTTCTTTTTTTGATCTGCAAATATAGCGTTGATGACGCCCGACTCACGCCCCCGCGCCCCGCTTTTGCCGTTGTTTCTGCTGATTATCTACGTCCTGGGCGGCCTGATGGTGGGCAACTTTTTGGGCCTGGCCGTCACTTCGCTGCTGTTTGGCTACGGGCTGGAAGACGTCGTCCGGCTGACCTCAGCCCCAGAGGAACTGCCCAACAGCCGGGTGGCCTTGCTGCTTTTGCAGGGCTTTTCGGCGGGCTGCGCCTTTTTGCTGGCGCCTTGGCTGTACCTCAAGTTCTCACTCGGCAAAAAAGTTTCGGAGCTGAGCACAGCGGCGGCATCTCCGCTTTTGCTTACGCTGGGATTGGCCGCCGCCCTGGCCCTGCTGGCCATCCCTTTCAACGGCTGGCTGCACGGACTCAACCAGCAGATTGAGTTGCCCGCGGCCTTGGCCGGGCTGGAGGCGTGGGCCAAGGACAAAGAAACGCAGCTGGAGCAACTCACCCTTTTTCTGACCAACTTCAGCCATCCGGGCGAGTACTTGTTGGCCCTGGTCGTGATTGCCGTCTTGCCCGCCGTGGGCGAAGAGTTGGTCTTTCGGGGACTGATGCAGCCGCTGCTGGTGCGCTGGACGGGCCGCGTACACGTGGGCATCTGGCTAACGGCCGTTATTTTCAGCTTTTTTCACTTTCAGTTCTACGGCTTCTTGCCCCGCACCTTTCTGGGGGCATTGTTCGGCTACCTCTACTTATGGTCGGGGCAATTGTGGGCACCCATCGCGGCGCACTTCGTCAACAACGCCACTACGGTCACGCTGATCTATTTGGGTCGGCTGGGGCTCGTTCCGTTTGCTGTCGAAGACGACGCCGCCGTGCCGTGGTCGGTGGGCTTGCTTTCGGCCGCAATTACTGTAATATTGTTGATTCGCTTCCGGCAAAACCACCGGGGAACCACCGCGCCCGGGCACCAATGGCCCGCGGCTTCCGAACGCCTATGAAGAAAGGTTGGCAACGCGTGTACAGCAATCAGCAGCGCTACCGGGCCGAGATTGTGCGGGCCGTGCTGGACGACCGGGGCCTGCAGCCCGTGCTGCTCGACCGGCA
>DAIRSZ010000206.1:0-3664 GCA_036804165.1 Catalimonadaceae bacterium
GCACCTTTGCCAGCGGAGACGGCATCACCTACCCGCTGGTGATCGAGCAGTTGCACATCCTCGACTACGACTATTACTTTCGCCTGACGGCCGCGGCCCTCGAAGGACAGACGGCCCAGGCCCTGCTGCTCTTCGACGAGGTGCTGCGCCGGGGCTTCGATGGCCACTTGTTCATTGTCGGGCTGGCGGGCCATCTGCGCGATTTGCTCGTGTGCCAGGACGCGGCCACCCTGCCCCTGCTCGAAGTATCGGCCGAAGTGCAGGCCCGCTACCGGGCGCAAGCCGCCCGAGCTTCTACCAGCTTTTTGCTGACGGCCCTGCAAGAAGCCCACCGGGGCGACCAGCAATACAAAGCCGCCAAAAATCCGCGCCTGCACGTCGAGCTGTGCCTGCTCAGAATCTGTCATCTGCCGCAGGCGATCCGCCTGGCCGAGTTGGTGCAGTTGCCCGCGACGGCAGAGGCCCCGGCTTTGTCGGTGGAGCCGTCGGCCGAGGTGGCAGAAAAAAAAAGTGAATACAGAACGACCGTCGCCGAAGCGTCATCTTCGGTAGTATTGCCGACGGCCCCTTCCGTACGGCCACCTGCGGCCCCGCCCGTGGCAGCCAACGGACACGCCTCCGGAACGAGTCCGCAAGTTGCCGCCGTGGCCGACAAAGCCCCGCCCCGCCCGCCGGGGCTGCAAACCATGCGCCTGCCCGATTTTCGGGCGGCGGTAGCTGCGCCCCCCGTGGGGGCAGCGGCAGCCCCGGCCGTCGAGGCCGAAAGCCCGGCCCCGTCGGCACCCGTTACGGCCGAAAGGCTGGCCGCCGTTTGGCCCGCCGTGGCCCGTACCTTGGCCGAGCGGTCGCCCATGCTGCATGGCCTGACGGCCACGTGGCAAGCCCCCGATCGCGTGAGTGTCGAGCTAGACAACGACTATCAGCTCGAACATTTTGCCCGCCGCGAGCAGGGTTTTTGTACGGAGCAATTGCGCCAGCAATTGGACGCCCCAAACCTTCGGGTCGAGGCGCAGCTACGAACGGGTGCGGCCGTGGCTCCCAAAATTTTTACGGCTACCCAACGTTTCGAGCAGTGGGCCGCCCAGAATCCGGTGCTCAATGAATTTAAAACCCGCCTGGGCCTCGAAATTGACTATTGACCTTATGCACACACATCGCAAACTGGGGCGTGCGGGGTGGCTGCTGGCCTGCTGGCTGATGCTCGCGACGGCCTGGGCCCAAACGCCCAACGTGACCATCCGCGGTGGCCGCACCGACATCGCCATCAACGAACCCTACACCCTTACTGTCACGGTGAGCAATGCCGACCTGAAAAACTACGGTACCTTCCCCGAAATTCGGGGCTTTCGCAAAGCCAGCACCTCGTCTTCGACCTCTACCAACATCATCAACGGCAAGATTTCCTACACCCAAAGCATGACGCAGAACTACCTGGCCGACCGCGAGGGCACCTTTACGTTGCCCGACTTCACGATGGAGATTAACGGCGAGCCAGTACGGGGCAGCGGGGCCACCATCCGCGTAGGACCGCCTCGCCAGGCCCAGCGGGGGGCGAGCCGCTTCGGCCGCGATCCTTTCGAAGAGTTTTTTGGCCAGGGTGGCGCCGAAGAGTTTGTCGAAGTGAAGGCCGATGCCTTTTTGGCCTTCACCACCGACAAGCCCGAGGTGTACGTCGGCGAAGGCTTCACGGCGACGCTGGCCCTCTACATCTCGGAAGAAAACCAGGCCGATTTGCAATTCTATGAGTTGGTGCAGCAGTACGGTGAAATTGTCAAGAAGCTCAAACCTGCCAACAGTTGGGAGGAGAACTTTAATATCGAAGAAATTCAGGGGCAGCCGCTGCGCCTCAACAACAAGAACTACAAGCAGTACAAAATATTTCAGGCGGCCTATTACCCGCTCAATACTGATCCGGTCGAGTTTCCGCGCGTGGGCCTCAAACTGATCAAATACAAGGTGGCCAAAAACCCGACGTTCTTCGGGCGCAACCGTCAGGAAGACTTTCAGACGTTCTATACGGAGCCGCGCAGCGTTCGCGTCCGGCCCCTGCCACCTCACCCCCTGCGCGACGGCGTGGCCGTGGGTGTGTTTCGCCTCAACGAGGAGATCAGCCCCGCTACGCTGGAAACGGGCCAGAGCCTGACCTATGACTTTCAGGTGCGGGGCGAAGGCAACGTGTCGGCCATCACGGCTCCTATTCAGCGCACGGGTCGCGCCGAAGTGGACTTCTATGCGCCCAACACGCGCCAGGCTATCAATCGCAGCGAAAACAAAGTCACGGGCCAGAAGACCTTCAGCTACCAGGCCGTGCCGCAGGAGCCGGGCACCTATCAGATGAAAGATTTTTTTCAGTGGGTGTATTTCGACCCGCAGCGGGCACGCTACGACACGCTCCGCCCACAGGCCACTTTTGTGGTGACGGGCGAAAGCATCCGCGACCGCAGCGTGACGGGCAGCGCCCGCGACGAGTTCTACTCGGTGCTGGCCGATGCCGACAACCAGTTGCAAGCCCGTGCAGACTCCGACTGGCGGCGGTGGCTAATCAACGCCCTGGTAGGGCTGCTGTTGCTGGGCGCCGTGGTGGTGCTGTTTACCGATCCAGGTAGCGCTGCAAATCGCTGATGCTACGGATGTCGTGCGCTTCGGCGTCGCGGGCACGCATCATCAGCGAATAGGTATTATTAAACCCAAGGGGTTGCAGCCACTCCAAATCATAGTCCTGCCGAAAAGCTGCTCGTACGTGTGCATAGACGGCCTCGGGGTCGCCGTCCAAAGCGTGCACCGTCAGGCTGTCGGCCTGCAAAATCACCTGCAGGCCCGTGCCGGTATATTCGGGGTAGAGGTCTAGCTCGCCTGCCCGCAGGGCATCGAAACAGATTTTGGTGCCGCCCAGGCCCAGGCGGGCCTGCACATCCAGGTTGGTGTAGCCGCGGATGAGTTGGGTATAAAGTTCGACGAGGATCAACTGCTCGGTAAAGTTCTTGGAGCCAATCGTGATGCGGCCCGCTTGCGGGGTCGGGTGGGGGCTGCGGTAAAGCTGCTGATCCACCAGAAAGTCGCGGGCAATGGCAGCGGGGTCTTCGCCCAGGTAGTCAGCGCGGTAGTTGAGGGCCATCATGGTGCTGTCGTCAATTTGGTGAGCCAGCAAGCCGAGCACGTCGGCCAGGTCGGGGTGCTGGCGCAAAGTGCTCCGCCGCACCAGCGGCGCGGCAAAGTAGGGCGGAAAGGCCCTTTGGTCATCGTCGAGGGGTCGCAGGTCGTAGGCCCGGATGCGCCCGTCGGTCGAATAGCCGTCAATTACGTCCACTTCCTGCTCGTGCACAGCGCGGTAGATCAGCCCCGGGGCCAGCACCACGTGCCGGATGCGCAGTCCGTAGCGCTCGGCCAGGTTAGGCAGCCCGTCGGCCCGCCCCACAAACTCGGGGCTGAAGCCCGCCCGCAGTGTCGTGGTCCAGTTTCCGTAGGCGTAGGCCGCCAGCCCGAGCACCAGCACAGTCGCCAGCCCGCCCACCCAGCGGGCCAACTGCCCGGGCCGCAAATGTTGCAAACGCCCCAAAGCCTGGTCGAGCACAATGGCCAGCCCAGCGGCGGGCAAAGCACCCGCCAGAATCATGTAGGAATTGTTGAGGGCAATGCCGCCGAAGATAAACTCGCCCAGGCCGCC
>DAIRSZ010000207.1:0-1405 GCA_036804165.1 Catalimonadaceae bacterium
ACTTTTCATCCTGACCAGGAAGTAAGCGAGGCCATCGCCACGATGCTCACCCACAAAATTTCGGGGGCGCCCGTGCTCGACGAACATCGGCAACTGGTGGGTATCTTGTCCGAAAAAGATTGTTTGCGCCTGTTGGTGGATCATGCCTACTACAACCAGCCCATCAGCAAAGGCAAAGTAGGCGACTACATGTCGCGCGAGGTGATGACCGTCTCGGTCAGCAGCAGCCTGGTGGACGTGGCCAATGCCTTTGCCCGGACGCCCTACCGCCGTTTTCCGGTGGTCGAAAACGGCAAGGTGGTGGGCCAGGTCAGCCGCCGCGACGTGCTGCGGGCCATCAAAGACATCGAGGTGACCACCTGGTAGTCCTGGTCGTCGGCATCGGCAAAGCGAACATCATTCGCTTTATGATAAACGAATACTGATTCGCTCACGTCCTCTCAACCCAAAAGCCCGGACCAGCCGGGCTTTTTCGCGTGCGGGCCGCCCCGCCCAGGCCGATACATTAGCCATGGCGTAGGCCTCTTCGAAGATGGCGATCGCCACCCGCAAGGTGGGGCTATGCGGGATTGGTCAGGCCGCAAGGAGCTTGCGGTTTCATCGGGTGCGCAACAGCGTTTGCTGAGTGCCAGTGAAAAAATTATATGTTTTTTGACGTATATATCACCAAAAAATACTTTTCTTTGCCTGTATATTACGTCGTTCTACTTCTGAATGACCGCACGTTTGATAGCCAGGATATATAGCACGCTTTGTAGCGTACTATTTACTTTTGGCTCTTGCACTTATCTGGTAAGAAAGCACACCGCGCCACAAAGTCAGTTGGGCGATTGCGTCTTGGATTTTAGGCTCAGGCTACTCCGTGGGGCCTAGTTACCTTTCGACTATTCATTTGATTAATAACGATTTCCAACCTCTGTATGCGGGTAGCAGATTATACACGAAATTTTAATCACTCATGGCAATTGTCTTTTACTTATGAACAAAACTATTCTCTTTCCCTGGCTTCGCATTTCCTAAACAAGCCTGCTTCCTGGCCTTGTGGGCATATTTATTATTGACCAGTGCTGGGACTCCGGCACTGTATGCGCAGGGTGTGGGCATCAATACTGACAATGCCAACCCCGATGCCTCGGCTATCCTCGATGTGAAGTCCACCGAAAAAGGGATGCTCGTACCCCGCATGACGCTGGCCCAGCGCGACGCCATTGCCACGCCCGCCACGGGCTTGCTGGTGTTTCAGACGGATGGCACGGCTGGCTTCTATTTCTACAACGGCACGGCCTGGACCGCGCTGGGCGGAGTCGAAAACAGTTGGCAGTTGGTTGGCAATGCGGGCACCACCGAAGGCAGCAGCTTTGTGGGTACCACCGACAACACCGCCCTCGAGTTTAGGGTGAATGCC
>DAIRSZ010000207.1:1505-3648 GCA_036804165.1 Catalimonadaceae bacterium
ACAACGTCGCCGTGGGCACTTCCGCTGGTTTTTTCATTACCACCGGCAGCAACAACATCGCCATCGGGTTCGACGCCCAAGTGCCCGAAAGCGATTCGAGCAATCAGGTGCGTATTGGCAACACCGAGATCACCTCGGCCACCATTCAGGTTCCCTGGACTACCTCATCGGATCGGCGCTGGAAAGGCAATATTGAAGATGCCGACCTGGGCTTGGGCTTTATCAACAGCCTTCGCCCGGTGTCTTACGTACGCCACAACGACGCGCACCAAAAAACCGAATATGGGCTCATTGCCCAGGAGTTGGAGGCCGCCTTGCTGGCGGCCGGCGTGCATCACAGCGGCATGATCACCCGCGACCAGCAAGGCATGTTGTTGGTGCGTTACAACGATTTGCTGGCACCCCTCATCAAATCTGTGCAGGAGCTCAAGGCCGAAAACGAGGCGCTCAAGACCAAAACGGAAGCGTTGCAAGGCCGCGTGCGCGTCATGGAAGCGCAGTGGAGTCAACTCGGGGCCTTCAGGGCCGAGATGGAAATGTTGCGGCAGGCTTTGCTCACGGAGGCTTCTACCAAAAAATAGACTTACGTCCCGTGGTGGTTCCACCTGTGTTTCGCCCCGATCCGAGTGCCCACATCATTCCGAAGACCTATGCCTAGATTCTTGTTTCTTCTTTGCCTCCTTTTGGCCAGCCCCGCCTTTTCGCAAAGCACGCTTGTCGGTAGCGGCGGGGCCAAAATAGTGGTAGCTGCCGGCACTGCCCTCGTCGCCGACAACGTCCGCCTCGACGGCGCGGGCAGTCAGTTCACCAACAACGCCGACTTGTCTTTTAAGGGCAATTTTGAGCAAATCAACGGCGCTACTTACGCGGCGGACCCCGACGGCTGGCTGGAGCTAAACGGCACGGCCACACAAACCATCGGCGGCGAAGTGCCGCTCGCTCTCCCGCGGGTGCGCATCAACAAAATCAGTGGCCAGGCCCGACTGCTGCAGCGCCTCGTCGTCGCTGACCGGGTGGACGTGCAAAGGGGCAGCCTCGACCTCAACGGCAATTATCTGGATCTGGGCACTACGGGCACCCTCGTTGAAGACCGGGTGAATAATCACCTCGTCACCGACCAGACCCCTGCGCTCGACGAAAGCAACAAGGGCGGCTACGTACGGGTCAGCAACCGGGCCACCACGGCCACCCTCGCCGAAATAGCCGGTACGGGCATTTTTTTGGCCGATGCGGGCACCGTTGGCATAGACCGCTACCACTACCAGGGCACCGGGGTGGCTGGCGGCGCCATCAAGAAAAATTATGAAGTAACGGGCAACCCCGCCAGCGCCACCATGCGCGTAGAATTTGCCCCTGACGAACTGGCCGGCACCCCCGCCGACGAACACCTCCGCCTGTATCGCTACGACGGCACGGCCTGGCAAAACCAGGGCGGCGTCTGGACGGATGACCTCGTGGACTACGTGACGCTGACGGGGATCACCGAATTTTCGCCCTGGACAGTGGGCAACGTGACGGCGCCACTGCCCATCACGCTCCTGCGCTTCGAGGCCATCCGCCAGCACGAGCGCCGGGTGCTGCTTAGCTGGACGACGACCTCGGAAACCAACAACGCGGGCTTTGAAGTAGAATGGAGCGGCGACGCGCACACGTTCAACAAAATAACTTTTGTGGAGGGCGCAGGCAACAGCCAGACCCCCCAACACTACGCCTTGGAAGTCACCAACGCCTCGGCGGCCTACTATCGCCTCCGGCAACTAGACACCGATGGGAAGTTTAGTTATAGCCCGGTTCGGTTTGTGGCTGCTCAGGCCAACGACCTGGCCTTGCGGGCCTATCCCAACCCCAGCCGGGGCCACGTAGTGCTCCACCTCGGCGAAGACTTCTTGGAAGCAGAACCTGTCAGCCTGCAACTGATAGACCTTCGGGGACGGGTGGTCTGGCAGGCGACCAGCACCCTCGGCAAGGGTACCCAACACCTCAATCGGGTCTTGGGCCGCTCGCCCGCAGGCACCTACGTGCTGACTGTGCAGGCCCGACAGGCGCGCTTCGTAGAAAAACTCGTGGTGCACTGAGGCCCACACTGCCGCCACTGGCCCGGCAAAAAGCAATCAGGATTCTTTTTGTAGCTGTTCCTCGTAGC
>DAIRSZ010000208.1:0-2385 GCA_036804165.1 Catalimonadaceae bacterium
CGGACCAGGCCAGGGCAGCGGGCACAAAGGCCGGGCCGTAGCCCCGGTCGGCCAGATTGCCCAGCAGGCGACCCGCCAGCGGATAACTCTCCAACAGGGTCGCATACTGCGACCACTGCAACTGGAAAAAGCTGCCCATCGTGGCACTTTGGGCATAGACTCGGGCCAGCACGTCCAGTCCTTCGGCTCGTTGGCCGCTCCGAAACAATAGGCTGCCCCGGGCAAAGTGGAGGTCTTCGGCGTACATGGCATTGGCCGGATGCGCGGCGTAGGCGGCCAACGTGGCTATTTGCGCCGTGTCGGCAGTTTTCCAACTGAGCAGGGCCTGGTGATAGAGGTAAGCAAAAGCTCCGAAATCGAGCACCGAATCGCGCACCAACCCGGCGTCGAAAACGGGGGCGACGGTGTCGGCGCGATGGGTCAGTTGCCAAGCCAGGTAGTTGCCCCGGATGTCGGCCCGGCGGGGCCATTCGCTTGCGTCGGGCCCGAGCCAACTGAGGCGGCTGAGCAAAGCCCAGGGGCGGCTGTGGGCAGTCCGTTCGGCTTGTCGCAAATAATGGTCGGTCGAGTCGGTTAGGCCGACCCGGGCGTAGAGTCCCGCCAGGTTGAGGGCCACCGCGCCGTGGCGGGGGAAAGCGCGTTGGCCTTCTTGCAAAGCAAAAAGGGCATCAAAATACTTGTTGAGCGAAAGGTAGTGCTGACTTAGCCCCACGTAGGCTTGCGGCGAGGGGTGCTTTTCGAGGGCGCGGCGGAAGTAAAACTCGGTGAGTCGCTGATCGCCCTGCTGCCGCGCCAGCGTCGCCAGGGCGTAGTGCGCCCGGTGGTTGCGGTAGGCCAACTGGGCCGACTCTTTGTAAAATTGTTCGGCCAAAAACAGGTTGCCTTCGGCCCGATAGGCATCGGCAACGCCGTTGTAGTAGCCCCCGCGCGCCAGGGTGTAGGGAAATAAACTTACGCGCAGCAACAAGCTACCGACGATCAGCAATCCAAAAGCGTGTACGCCCGAAAAAGGCATGTGGCGCGGGTCGTACACCACTTTATAGACGGGCAGCCCTTTGGCGATCAGCCCCGCGAAGTTGATGAGCGTGTAGAGGAAAAAGCTCAGTCCATACCCGGCATGAATGTACACCGCCATGGTGTCGAGCATTTCGAGCATGGCGTCGTTGGCGGTGGCCTCGTAATAGGCAAGGGTGCTGAGGGCCACCGTGCCCAGGGCAAGGTAGGCGTAGGCACCCGCCGGCGCAAAGGGCAGCCAGTGGCCATAGTAGCGCTCGCGGCGCGGGAATGTCCAGACGCCCACTGCGGCCGAGAGCAATAGCAAATAGCGGGCGTCGAGGTAATAGAGTTCTACCCCCCCCAGGCGGCGACTGCTGAAGTAGAGCAGGGCCAGCACCAGAAAATAGAGCAGGTGCAATGCCAGGTAGTTGATAAGGGCCACCGCCCCCGACTGCCGCGTGCGCGTCACGGCGCACAGAATGGCGTCGCTCAGCGCAAACGACACGAGGACGATGAAGTAGAGCGTGCCTACCAGCGGTACCCAAGCGCCGTACTGCGTGAAGTACAGCAGGGGTTCGGGGGTGGTGCTGCCCCACCCAATGGCCACGGCGCTCAGGGCAATCAGTCCGCCAAAGACGGCGATGCGGGTCAGCAAGGGCGTAGCGCGGAAGGCGTGGAAATAGTAGGCCACTCCGCCAAACAAGACGATCAGCCCCACCAGCAAAGTGGCGTCGGTGCGGCCTGCAAAGCCTAATAAGCTCAGTTGCAAAGCCCGCCCCAGCACCAGCAAGCCGCCCAGGGTCAAGAAAAAACCCAGTCGGCCCAAGCCCGGAATCAGGGCGATCAGTACGGTCAGGCCCGCCAGCCAAGCCAACAGCCAACCCCGCGCAGCCAGCGACGACACGTGCAGGTCGGGAGCGGTGTAATGCCCGGCCAGGCGATACACTTCGGCTTCGAAGGCGTAGGGAATGAAACGGCGGACAAATTGACCCAGCGTGATGCGGGTACTGTCGGGTTCCAACACAGCTTCCCAACCAATGGCCAAACTATCGGTCCACCGAAACCAGAGGGCCGCCCCCCAACTCAGCACAAAGAGCAGCAGCAGCAGCCAATAGGCGATCTGGTAGGGCCGGATCCAGGAAGTCCAGAAAAAGGTTGGGCGCATGGGCAGTCGTTGGGCCTGCTGCGAGAAGTTTTGTCAGGCCAACCGAGCGCAAGGTATCAAGCCTCCCTAAACTTTGGCACACGAAAATAGTCCGAATCTTTCTTGGGGGCGTTGAACAGCCCCGCGTCGCGCGGGAGGGGTGGGGCGACGGCATCTTCGCGCAGCACGTTGACTTCCTCCGACATGTGCGTGAGCGGCTCGATGGTCTGGGTGTCCACTTCCTG
>DAIRSZ010000208.1:2485-3562 GCA_036804165.1 Catalimonadaceae bacterium
ATAGGCCCAGTCGGCCGTCATGCCGTCCACGCTGGTAACGGCCCGCAGGCTGACTACGCGCTCGTAGGTGCGCTCGTCGCCCATTACGCCCACCGACTGCACGGGCAGCAGCATGGCTCCGGCCTGCCAGACGTCGTCGTACAGCCCGGCCCGGCGCAAGCCCTGAATGAAGATATGATCTACCGCCTGCAAAATCTGCACTTTCTCGGGCGTAACGTCCCCCAGAATGCGGATGCCCAGCCCCGGCCCCGGAAAGGGATGGCGCCCCAGAATGGCAGCGGGCACCGCAATTTCGCGGCCTACGCGCCGCACTTCGTCTTTGAAAAGCGACCGCAGCGGTTCCACCACCTTCAGGTGCATCCGCTCGGGCAGCCCGCCCACGTTGTGGTGCGATTTGATCGTCACCGAAGGGCCGTTGACCGACACCGACTCGATCACGTCCGGATAGATGGTGCCCTGGCCGAGCCAGCTCACGTCCTGAATCCGGTGCGCCTCTTCGTCGAACACTTCGATGAACGTACGGCCGATGGCTTTGCGCTTGCCTTCCGGATCGGAGATGCCCGCCAGCGCGGCGTAGAACCGATCGCGGGCGTCCACGCCGCGCACATTGAGGCCCAAGTGGCGGTACGAGTCGAGCACCTCCTCAAACTCGTGCTGGCGCAAAAGCCCGTTGTCCACAAAAATGCAGTACAAATTCGGCCCAATGGCCCGGTGGATGAGCGTAGCCGCCACCGACGAGTCCACCCCGCCCGACAGGGCCATCACCACGCGGTCGTTGCCGAGCTGGGCTTGCAGATCGGCCACGGTGCGCTCGGCAAAGGCGGCGGGCGTCCAGGTGCCCCGGCAGCCGCAGATGTCATAGACAAAGTTGCGCAGCACCTGCTGGCCGTCCGTAGAATGGGTCACTTCGGGGTGAAACTGCACGCCGTACGTGGGTTCGTCGTCAAACTGATAGGCGGCCACCTCGACCGAAGGCGTGGCAGCAATGATGTGCGCACCCGTGGGGGGGCGCACGATGGTGTCGCCGTGCGACATCCAGACCTGCGACTGGGGCGTGAGTTGAGTCAGCAACGGACT
>DAIRSZ010000209.1:0-3518 GCA_036804165.1 Catalimonadaceae bacterium
TGGTTGTCGAGCACGCCGCTCAACATGGGCACGTACACGTCGAGGGGGCCGTCGTTGAGGATTTTTTTCTCCAACTCATTGAGCGTGCTCAGTTGTACCTGGAGCCGGGCCTTTTCCTGACTGAGTTCGCCCATGCGGCTCACCGTACCCGAAATGGCCGATTTTACGTCCGACGTTTTGGTGTTGATCACAAAGTCTTCGATGTTCGACTCCGAGTCTTTGAGCTTTTCTTCGGTGATGGCCAGTTGCTCGTCGAGAAAGCGCAGGGTCTGCTCGCTCGACTTGTTCTTTTCGATGATGGTCTGCTCCAGATAGACCGAATCAATCATGTTGACAATGTCACGGGCCTTGCCCGGGTGATGGTCTTGAAAAGAAATCTCGATGGTGCTGGCGTTGAGGTTGACGATGCGCACACTGGTGTTGTTGCGCAAATAGCCCAGCAAAGAACCCCGGCTATTAATGGTAAAAAAGTAGCGGTTGTTGCCGGGTGCAAACCGATAATTGCTGCGCAAGCCAAGCGAAAAACGCAAATAGGGGTTTTCGTAGGTTTTGTCGAACGCAAACGTATTGACAACCTCTTCGCCCTTGAGGGTATATTTTAGCTGATATTCTTTTGCGCTCAGAATTTCTACGTCTATCGGCAGGTTATAGAAAGTATTGTCCAGCAGTTCGTACTCTACCCGGAAGGGCGAGCTGCGGTAGAGTTCGCTGTAGAGCACGTCGCCGTACTGGTAGTAGCTCACCCCCAGGTCCATGCGGTCAATGACCTGGTTGTAGGTCAGGGCCGAGCGGATCAGTTCCATCTCGCCCGTCAGGTTTTCGCCCAAGCCCTCGCCCTGGTTGGCCGCCAGCCCCAGGATGCCCGCCTGTTGCTTGATGTTGAGCTTGATCACCGACGAAGACACGTACAGCGGCTTGGTGTAGCGCAAATAAATGAAAGCCACCAGCAGCGCCGACACCACCAGCAGCACCATCCAGATCAGGCTGCGGTTGAAGATGGCCAGCAGCTTGGGGAAGTCAATCTGACTCAGCAGGTTGTCGTCGCTTTCCTGCAACGGTTCTACGGACTGCTGATACACATTTCGGTTTTCTTCCATGTCACTGCAAAGGGTCTTTGCACCCGTCTTAGTTCATTAAGTTCCCCTTACGGATTCAATTGATTGGTGAGCACCAGCAACGTCAGGGTCAGTGAAGTGATGCTGCTAATTATGCCAAAAAATGTGGACGAGTCGCGCACAAAATCAATCACGGGGCGGCGTCCCGGTTCTACGTAGATAATGTCGTTGGGCAAGACCTTCAGTTCGGCTTGGCGCATGCCGTCAATGGTGGTCAGGTCAATGAGCATCACCTGCGGGTTTTTCAGGTCGCCCCGGATGAGGCGGATGTTAAACGCTTTGGCGAAGGGCTGCAAGCCACCCGACTGGGCCAGCACCTCAATCAAAGACATGTTCTCGAACTGAAGCGGGATCACCCGGCCAATGCTGGCATTCCCCCCCGCTGCCCCCAGCACGAACACCCGGCGGTTGGTGATCTGCGACACCACAAACGGCTCTTCGTAGAAACGATTGTAGGCTACGGATAGTACGCTGTCCACCTGCACGCGCGAATAGCCCTCCAGCCGCATACGCCCCACCATGGGCAATAGGGCCGTGCCGTCGGCCTCGACCAAGTAACCAAAGGCAGTGCCAAACTGTCGGTTCTGGTTGTTGCCGATGCCGCCAGCCCCACCCACACCGCCACCGATGCCGCCCATGTTCATGTTCATGCGCCCACCCCCGCCGATCACCTCCCGTGTAAAATCAAAGTTGGGGTCCACCAACCGCTCGCCCCGGTTGGTATATACCTGCACGGTGATCAGGTCATTGACGGTCACCAAATAGTTTTTTTCGGCCTCGGCCAGGGCCATTTCCATCGCCAGGCGGTTGATCTCCTCGTCGGTTCGGAACAAAATATCTTGTTTGTAATAGCGACAACCGCTCAGCAGCAGCAGTCCGCACAAACCCGTCAATAGCGCGCGCATAGTCATTTTTTTGGGGTGGATACCCCCCCGGGCACGATCGTAAGTTTTCACGCTAGAAGTAACGCTGCTGCGGGTCGAAATGAGGCAAGTCCTCGTCTTTGGGCGATATGTGGGTCGCCTGCGCTGGCCAGGCAATCTGCAGGGTAGGGTCGTTCCAGCGCAGGCCCCCTTCCGAGTTCTTGTCGTAGAACTGCGTGCATTTATACACAAAAATGCAGTCGGCCAGGGCCAGAAAACCGTGGGCGAAGCCTTCGGGTACATACACCATGTTTTGCCGTTCGGCATCGAGCAAGAAAGTCCGGTGTTGGCCAAAAGTGGGCGAGTCGTGCCGCAGGTCCACCACCACGTCGATGGCCTGGCCCGTCAGCACCCGCACCAGCTTGCCCTGCGCGAAGGGCGGGCGCTGAAAGTGCAACCCCCGCAAAACGCCCGGCTGCGAAAACGATTGATTATCTTGCACAAAGCGCAGAGAAAGGCCCGCCGCCTCGAAGATTTGCTGGTTGTAGGACTCGAAGAAAAAACCGCGCTCGTCGTGAAAAATTCGGGGCGTTATTTCGTACACACCGTTCAGGTCGGTAGGGGCAAAGTGCATGGGCTGTAGGTAGGGCGGCGCAAATATAGACAAAGCCTCGGGAAGCAGCGGTTATATCCACTGCCCTAGGCGTGGGCGCGGCCACCTCTGCCCGTATTGTGTCCAAGCTCGGCGCCTGGGCTTTATTCTGCTCGTCGGGAATTTTTGCGGCACCGTATTCCTTTTTAGACGTATTATCTTGGCCATCACCAACTCGCCCGCACCACCTTTTGCGTATGATCGAAACCAAAACTTTTTCCACGTCGGCTCCTGCCGAAACTGCCGTGCTGGTGGCCGTACACACGGGCGGTGCCAGTGCTGCCTTGCAAGCCGAAGAATACCTCGACGAGTTAGCCTTTCTGGCCCTGACCTCGGGAGTCAATACACGCAAAACTTTTTTGCAAAAGCTCGATCGGCCCGATCACCGCACCTACGTGGGCAAAGGCAAGTTGGAGGAAATCGTGGCCTACGTACAGGCCTACGCTGTGGACATGGTGATTTTTGATGATGACCTGAGCCCGTCGCAGGTGCGCAACCTGGAGGCAGCCCTCGACTGCAAAATTCTCGACCGCAGCTTGCTGATCCTCAACATATTTTCGCAGCGCGCCCAAACGGCCCAGGCCAAAACGCAGGTCGAACTGGCCCAGTACCAGTACCTCTACCCGCGCCTGACCCGCCTCTGGACGCACCTTAGCAAGCAGCGCGGCGGGGTGGGCATGCGCGGCCCGGGCGAAAAAGAACTCGAAACCGACCGCCGCATTGTCCAAGATCGCATTGCCCTGCTCAAAGAAAAGCTCTCGCACATTGACCGCCAGCGCGTTACGCAGCGCAAAAACCGCGCACGCATGGTGCGGGTGGCTATCGTGGGCTATACCAACGTGGGCAAGTCCACCCTGATGAACCTGCTGACCAAATCGGACGTGTTTG
>DAIRSZ010000210.1:0-3516 GCA_036804165.1 Catalimonadaceae bacterium
GCCGCCCCCGTGCGGGAGGGAAGCTACCGCGAAATGGTCCGGCAACTGGGGCATGCGCAGGTGGTTGATCCGCTCACGCTGGTGCTACCCGCCGGATCGCCCTACACGCCCGACACCCCCCTGCGGTGGACGGAGATAAAACGGCTTGCCGACGATGCCCCCGCCTGGGTGCCCAGCGAATTTGTGGCCAACATCCAAGGCGATGTGGCCTATCCGAACCAACTCACCACCGCCATCACCAATGGCTCCGGGGCGGGCGATTCGCGCGCGCGCGCCCTGCTCCACGGGCTGCTGGAACTGCTGCAGCGAGACGGCAACTGCGATTCGTTTCGGGCGCTGGACCAAGGCAAAGTCATTGACAAAAACGGCATTGCGCCCGCCACCCGCCAGTTGATGGACCGCCTGGAAGCCAAAGGGCTTACGGTGATTCCCAAGCTGGCCCGCATCACCTGCGGCTGCGTGAGCGTGTACGCCGTGGGGGACGACCGCTCGGACGAACGCTTTCCGCTGAGCGTGACCGCCTGCGGCGAGGCCGCCGACCCCGACTTCGACCGGGCCATGTACAAGGCCGTGCTGGAGTGCGCTTCCTCGCATTCCCGCAAGCTGTTTTATCACTGTTCCTTCGACCGCAAGCGTGAAATTGCCCCGCCCGGCTACCTGGAGAAATACACCGAAAAGCTCGTGCTGCAAAAGGAAGAACCCCGGGCCTTGCGCACGCTGGTGGAGTGGCTATCGCTGAGCCGCGAGCAGTTGTACCAACGGCTGGCGAATACGGTATTCTCCCAGAAAGAAATCGTCAGTACGGAGGGCTTTCCGCGCTTGGCTTCGGACGATATGGGCGAGCGGCTGCACACCGTGCGGCAGGGCCTGGCGGCCGAAGGCCTGGAGGCCTACTACTTTGCCGCTACGCCCGCTGACCACCCGGTGCAGACCTTCAAGGTCATTGTGCCAGGCATAGAAATGGAGTTGGGAAGCTACCACCGCCTCGGTGCCCGCGGCGTGCAACGGCTGCTCGATCGCGATGATGCGCTGATTAGCCGCATGGCCGGAGCAGGTAAAGCACGCATTCGACTTACCCCAGGGCAAGAAGAAGCCGTGGGTGGCCCCTGCTGGCTGAATGTCGCGCAACTGGACGAACGGGTAGCACCCCTGTATCCGCTCTATCGCGAACCCTCGGAGCACTCCGCTCCCTTTGCAAAGGAAACGGGCTACTTCAACCAGCAGACGGTATAAGCCCGAAAAATCACCAGCGGGTACTTTTAAGACCTTGGCTCCGCCCAGCCCAGACCCACAGAAAGCCTTTTGCGATGTCCTACCAACCCCTTCGCTACGCCTGGAACACCAACGGCTGCGCCAACCACCGCCTCTACGACGCCATCGAGCTGGTGGCCGACGCGGGGTACGACGGCTTGGCCCTCACCCTCGACTGGCACCACTTCGACCCATTTGCCGACGACTGGCAAGCACAAGCCGAGCGGCTGCGCCGAACGCTGGACGACAAAAAATTGGGCAGTGTCATCGAAACGGGTGCGCGCTTTTTGCTCGACCCCCGGGTGAAACACGAGCCCACGCTCATCAATCCCGAACCCGCTGGCCGCCGGCGCCGGGTGCATTTTCTCCAGCGGGCCATTGACATCGCCGCTCTTTTGGGTGCAGAAGCCGTATCGTGTTGGGCCGGCGTGCGGCAGCCCACCGTATCGGCCCCGCAAGCCCAGCAGTGGCTCACCGCGGGCCTCAGCGAGTTGCTCGACTACGCACAGAGTCAGCACGTAACCCTGGCCGTAGAGCCCGAGCCGGGGATGCAGATTGAAACCATCGCGGACCTGGAGCGCATCAAGGCAGACCTGCCCACCCCCCACCGCGATGCCCTCACCCTGGCCCTGGACGTGGGGCACGTGTGGGTGACTGGCGAGATGGACCCCGCCGAGGCGGTACGCCGCTACGGCAACACCTGCGGCACGGCGGCCATCGAGGGCATGAACCGGGGGGTGCACGAGCACCTGCCTGTCACCCAGGGCGACATGGACGTGGCGGGTATTGTGCGGAGCTTTCAGCAAATTGGGTTTGAACGGCTCATTTGCGTAGAGTTGTCGCGCGACTCGCACCGGGCCCACCAGGCCATTGCCGAAACGATCGCCGCGCTCAAACGGATGGAGCGGTCGTAGGCCAAATGTGCCATCCATACGCACCGACTTTTCACCAATTCATTAGTCAACATGAGAATTTGTTTTCTTTCGCGGCGTTACTTTCCGGCGGTATCGGGCATGAGCGTCTATGCACGCAACATGACGCGAGCGCTGGCCGAGCGGGGCCACGAGGTGGTGATGATCAGCCAGTACCGCGAAGATGCCAAGGGCGTGGGCATCTACGGCGGCGGCCCGCCCCCGGCCGAGCCCTGGATGCAGGTGCACGGGCTGCGCTCGTTCGGCGAAGAACGGGCCGATCGCCACACGCCCGCCGATTTTGAGGGCGATACCCAAGCGCTCATAGACCAGGCGCTACACCACCACCAGGAGCAGCCCTTCGACGTGGTGCACGCCCAGTATTGCTACCCCACCGGACTGGCGGCCCTAGAGGTGAGTCGGCAGTTGGGCATTCCAAACGTAGTGTCTATCCAAGGGGGCGACGGCCACTGGGTGGGTCTGTGTTGCACCACCCACCAACAGGCCATGCAGGCGGTGCTCAACCACGCCGGCGCGCTGGTGATCGGCTGCCAGAGTTTTGCCGACGAAGTAGTACACAACCACGGCATTTCGCCCGAACGCCTCACCATCGTACCCGGAGCCACCAACGTGACGCAGTTTACCCCCACGCGACCCCTCGGCACGCTCCGCAGCCCGGCGCGGCTGCTCTACCACGGCCGGATAGACCAGCGCAAGGGCGTACTCGACTTTGTGCGCGCCGGGCGGCAGTTGCGCGATGCCGACGAGGCGGTGCACCTGGTCATTTCGGGCATTGGGCCCGATGCAGAAGCCGCTCGCCAACTGGTGCGCGAACTGGCGCTTGAGGATCATACCACTTTTCTGGGAGCTGCCCCCTACGACGAAGCCGCCCGCGTGTACGCCCAGGGCGATTTGTTCATCTCGCCGACCTACGCCGAAGGGTTTTCGAATACCATTCTGGAAGCCATGGCCAGCGGCCTTCCCATTGTCTCGACCCGGACGGTGGGGGTGGTTGACTGCCTGCAGGACGGCCGGGACGCCGCTCTGGTGGCACCGGGCGATGTGGACGCCCTCGCCCGGGCCACGCAGCGAATGCTGCACGATGCGCCCTACCGAGTGGGTCTGGCGCAGCGGGCCTACGAGGAAGTCACCAGCCTGTACACCTGGCCCGTGGTGGCCGCGCAACTGGAAGCCATTTACCACCAGGTACGCCGGGCGCCCCTCGACCATACCTGGCAGACCAACTTCGACATCCACGCGCCCGTGGGGCAGGCCGACCTCAGTTGCCGATTTCGGCAAGACCCGCACTTGCTATGAAAAAAATTGCCCTGCTATCGCCCCACCTCGACGATGC
>DAIRSZ010000211.1:0-3499 GCA_036804165.1 Catalimonadaceae bacterium
GCCTTTTCGAGGCGCGTGTCCAGCTCCCAGGCGTTGTGCTGGTCGAGTTTTTCCTGCACGGCCCCCTGCCGCTCGATGAGGTCGTTCATTTTGTCGGGGTCTTCGAGCACCTCGGGGTCGGCAAAGGCCGCGTTGATGTCCTCGAACTCCTGCAGCAAACTCACCACTTCGGCCACGCCTTCTTTGACCACCTCGATCACGGTTTTGTCGGGGTCGAGCTGTGGCTCCTGCTCCAGCAGGCCCACCGTGTAGCCAGGCGAAAAGACGATTTCGCCCTGAAACGACTTGTCCACCCCGGCGATGAGGCGCAACAGTGTGGACTTGCCCGAGCCATTGAGGCCCAGCACGCCGATCTTGGCCCCGTAGAAAAATGAGAGATAGATATTTTTGAGGACTTGCTTGCGCGGCGGGTGAACCTTGCTCACACCAGCCATGCTGAATATAATTTTCTCTTGGCTCATCTTATCAGTTTATTGGTCATACGATCATTTTCAGCCGCCTTGCGCAGGGCGATGGACGCACCCAGCCCGCAGACCGGGGCCGAATAGGGCAAATATGTCCAAAAAACCCATAATCGTTTTTACGGATGTTTTGGTTAAAATTGCAGTCGAAAGGCTCCTCTCCGGCGGGCGATCCGTTTTGTGTCTCCATCTCGTTTTATTCCACCGCATACGACACTAGGCCTCAAGACCATCTGCACGCGGGAGTGGCGTAATATTTCGTGTTAATATTTGGGGGAATGGATGAAGAAACGTTACAAAATTCTTTCGGTTATGTGCACGAAGGACGGGTTTACCTTCGCGCTTTTTTGCATTTTCCGGAGCGCCAGATTGGCGAAGTAAAAGATACCGAGCAAGCCGCCCTCGCCTATTTTCAGCAGCGCTTTTTACTTTTTGAACAGAAAGTACGCGACCTGATTGTAGCCATTGACGAGGCGCAGAACAAAGGGTCGTTTTTGATGAAGCTCTTGCACTTGCGCGGCCAGTGCGGCGAGCTGGACGCCCTGGGCGACTTTGCCGCGCTCCACGCGCAACTCTGCGCCAAGGAGGCCGAAATTCAGGAATTGATTCGTCAGAACCGGGCCCGCAACCTGGAGATCAAACGGGCGCTGGTGCGCGAGGCCGAGGCCTTCGAGGGCAGCGTCGAGTGGAAGACCGACGGTGATAAGTTGCGGGAGATAAAGAGCCGCTGGCTCAAGGTGGGCGCCGTGGACAAAGCGTACGAGGCCGAAACCGAAGACCGCTTCCGCCAGTTGCTCGACGATTTTTTTGAACGGCGGCGGCAGTTCTACGAAGACCGCAAACAGCTTTTTGCCCAGCGCCAAAAGCAGTACGAAGATTTGTTGGCCCAGGCCACGGCCCTGCGCCAAGAGCCCAATGCCGATGCCGTACAGCGGCGCCTGTCGGAGTTGCACGACGCCTGGAAGGTCGTGGGCAAGGTGCCCCACGCCGTGCAGGCCGACCTCTGGAAGCGCTTCAAAGCCCTCAAGAACGAACTGACACGGCAAGCAAGACGTCCGCGCTCGCCAACACCTGGCCCAGCGCCAACGACTTTTGCGCCGCGCCAGCCTGCTGGCATACGGACGTCCGCACCGGGCCAATCCGACGGGCGTCGGCCCTTCGTTGGCCCCGAAGCCCAGCAGCAAAACCTGCGCATCAAAGAGCAACTTTGCCAAGAGGCCGAGGCCCTGGCCGACGTAGAGCCACGCCAGGCCACCGAGCAGGCCAAGGCCTTGCAAACCCACTGGAAACAAACCGGGCCCGTGCCCTATGCGCAGCGCCGCGAGCTGCAAGGCCGATTTACGGCCGCCTGCGACCGCGTTTTCGAACTGAGCTACCTCATGCGCATGGTACACGCCCGCAGCCGTTTCCAGCCGCCGCGCAACGAGCGCGAACATCTCCAACTGCAACTGCAGGTGCTCAGAGACCTGCTCCGGCGCGACCAGGAAGAGCTGGTAACCTACGAAAACAACGTCAGCAGCCTCACCGTTTCCCAAGATGGGCAAGACGTCCACCGCATCTTCCAAATCAAGCTCAACAACCAGCGACGGAAAATTCAGGCCAAGCAAAACCTGCTCTTCGAGCTCGAAGCGCGCCACCGCAACCTGGGCTGAAGGCGGGGCCTCTACTTAGAGCGAATAGCCTCCACCGGATCGAGGCGGGCGGCCATCAGGGCTGGCACAATGCCGGATATTACCCCGATGACAGCCGACACGCCCAACCCCAGCACGATATTGTCGGCACTCAGGCGCAGTTCTAGCGACGGAATGGGCGCAAAAGTTAGCAGCCAGACCAACAAGAGTCCGCCCAACCCACCGATAACGCTCAAAAAAATGGCCTCGAACAGGAACTGATAGAGGATGAACGCCTGCCGCGCCCCGAGGGCTTTTTGCACGCCGATCAGGTTGGTGCGCTCGCGCACGGACACAAACATGATGTTGGCAATCCCGAAGCCCCCCACCAGCATGGCAAAGCTGCCGATCACCCAGCCCACCAGCCCCAGCACCGAGAAAATACGGGTGATCTGGTCGGCCACCATTTCGGGGCGGTTGAGGGCGAAGTTGTCTTCCTGCCGCGGCTTGAGGCTGCGCACCGAACGCATCACCCCCCGGATATCGCCCTCCAGTTGCACGAGGTCGGCGTCGTCTTCAAAACCCTTGACGGCCACAATGGGCGTCGGGCCAAAAGGCGGGGCACCAAACAGCTTGGTGAAGGTCGGGTAGGGAATCATGCAGGTCATATCCACGTTCATGCCCGCGCTGATGAGGCTTTCGCCCTGCTTTTCAAGCACCCCTACCACCGTAAAATAAAGACCCCGCAGTTTCATGGGTTGCCCTTCGGGGTTGATCGTCCCGAACAGATCGCGGGCAACGTCGGCGCCGATGAGGGCTACGGGGCGGCCCTTTTCAATCTCCTGGGGCGTGAAATAGCGTCCCTGCGCCAGGCGCACGTCCGACACCCGGTTGAAGTCGAAGGTGATGCCCTGAATGCCCACGCCGTCGAGGCTGCGGCTCTCGTAGCGCAGCGACCGGTTGCCCGTCGAGGCAAACATGGCCAGGCCGTCGTGCTCGGGCAGGTAATTCTGCAAGGCCCGGTAGTCGCGCGGGCCTACTTCGGGACGGCTGACGTACTTCCACCACGGGTAGTTGGGCCCAAACGTCCAGGGCCATTTCTGAACGTAGATCACCCGGTTACCCAGAAAAGACACGCTGTCGCGGATGCCGCGCTCGAGGCCGTCCACGAGTGTGAAGACCGCGATGATGGCAAAAATACCCACCGTGACGCCCAGCAGCGAGAGCACCGTACGGAGCAAGTTGCTCCGCAGGGCCTGTCCGGCAAAGCGAATGCTTTCTAAAAAAAGCCAAAAATGACGCATATACCACCTTGTTTTATGGTCGGCAAAATACACCTAGTCCTGCCCATCCGCGCATGCATATTGGCTTGGCGGTAGCAAAACGGGGTTGAGCGGCACGAATGTATTCCGTTCGGAGTTAGCATAA
>DAIRSZ010000212.1:0-3488 GCA_036804165.1 Catalimonadaceae bacterium
GGCGCACCACCTCCAGGCGCAGGCCCGAGTCGTGGTTGCCGGCCGTAAAGACCATCTGCAAGTGGGGCAAACGATCCTGCGCTTGGCGCAAAAAGCGGTACCACTGCTGCTGGGCCGTGGCGGCCGGGTTGCTCACGTCGAATACGTCGCCGCTCATCAGCAGCACGTCGGGGGCTTCGGCCACCAGCGTGTCGAGCAGCCAGTCGAGAAAGCGCTGGTGTTCGTAGGTGCGGTCGTAGCCGTAGAAGGTCTGGCCCAGGTGCCAGTCGGCCGTATGAATAATTTTGAGCGGCATGAGAAATAATCTTGTTTGGTCCTGACGCGCAAAGGCTCCTCAAAATAATGGAGCTTTTCCACGTTTTTCTGCCGCCGCGCCAACTATCAAAATTACGAGCGACACCGGGCAACCGACAAAGTATATATTTTGTCAGGAAGTGTCAAAAAGAACAGATGGGTAGTTTATAATATATTTTTTTGAGAAGATCGCCCATTTGGTGTCTGTCCGACTTTGGCGGTGTCCGGTTACACATTCGATGGCTGCAAAATCAGTGTAATTCAAGTACCTAGAAGTTTTCGAAGTCAGCACCAAACAGTCTGTGGTGCCGTGACGGGTCAGGCGATAGCGGGGGCTGGGCGCTAAGCAAAAAAAAACCCGACCCATTGGGCCGGGGCGGCTGTCACGCCTTGTCAAGTCCACTCAAAACCGCACCTCTACCCCGGCCGTGATCAGGCGGGGCAGGCCCAGCCGGATGCCCTGCGGGCGGCGGCTGGCCAGGTAGCGCTCGTCGAGGGCATTTTTGACGGCCACGTTGAAGGAGGCCGGAAACTGCGGAAAGTTGTAGAACAGCGTGCCGTCGAGCAGGTGGTAGGCGTCCAGACGTCCTACCAGGCCATTGGGCGTAGGTGTTTCGGTATTGACTTCGTCGCCAAACTGAGCGCCTACGTAGGTGCTCGTCAGGCGCAGCCCCAGGCCGAAGGGAGCCGTCAGCGTCAGCGCATTGGACAGAAACACGCGGGGGGCGTAGGGCGTCTGGTTGCCCCGGATGCTGACCGTGTCGCCTTCGGCATTGCGGGCCCGGCGGTTGCCCACAAAGCGGGCGTCCACGAAGGTGGCGTTGGCGTCGAAGGCCAGGCCGTAGGTAGTGCCCAACAGCTCGCCCAGGTCCAGCACCAGCGTAGCCTCGGCGCCCCGGTGCTCGGTTTCACCCGCGTTGACCAGCCCGGCCCCCACGCCCCCCGCCGACAAAGCCACGGGGATGATCTGGTTGCTGAAGTACATGTAGAAGGCCGTGGCCTCCAGGCTCAGGCCGGGCAGGGGCTGTAGGCGGGTGCCCACCTCGGTGTTCCAGCTCAGCTCGGCATCGAGGTCGAAGGGCTCGCCGGCCGTGTTGATGGCGTCTTTGATGCGCGGCGGGGCAAAACCCCGGTGTACGCCCGCAAAGAGCGTGGTCTGGGCATTGAGGTTGTAGTTGATGCCCAGGCCAGGAATGAGGGCCATCGTGCGGCTGTCGGCTACTATGTTGGTGTCGGTAAGCACGCCCCCGTAGCTGCGCCGCAGGATGTTGCGCTCGTAACTGTAGTGCTCCAGGCGCAGGCCGCCCGTCAGGGCCAGGCGGGGCGTAAGAAAAAGTTGCTCCTGTACGAAGGCGCTCAGGGCCTGTCCGGTGCGGATCTCGTCTTCGACCAACGCCCCCGAGCGGGCATCGGGCTTAGTGCCGTTGAAACGTTGCTCGAAGGCCCGCTCGTAGAGGTAGCGCGCCCCCGCGTGCAACTCGCTGCGCCGCCCGCCCAGCGTACCCTGGTAGCGCAGGCGCGATTCCAGCCCGGCCACCTCAAACTGGCGGTTGCGGTGGGCATTGGACGTACGCATGAACAGCGCCCCTCCCGGTGCCTCCGAATCACCCCAAACCACCCCCGTTAGGCGGGCAGCCTCGGCTTCGTTGCGAGGGGCAGCGCGGGCAAAGTCCTGCCGCTGCCAGTTGCGGGTAGTCGTGTAGCCAAAGGCCGTGGTGTTGAGCTGCAGGCGGTCGGAGAAATCGGCGCGGTGGGTGGCGCTGAGCGCATAGCGCCGCACCTCCAGGCGGTCGTCGGGGGCCAGGCGCACGAAGTCCTCACCGCCCCGGTCGAACATGGGCTGCGTGAGGCCCACGTAGGTAGCATTTGACACCTCGTCGTACACGCCGAGCTTGACGCCCACGCTGGAGCGCGCGCCCGTGCGAAACTTGAGCTTGGCGTTGAGGTCGTGGAGCTGAAATTCGGTCGGCCCCAGGTTGTTGGCTTGCTTGCGGAGCAAGTCCACCTGTACGCCCGTGTGGCCCACGGTGGTGCCGTAGCTGGCCAACCCGCTGAAGAAGCCATTTTGCCCCCCTTGCAGGCGGACGCGCCCGGCGGCTTCGGCGGGTGGGTCGGCCGTGATGAAGTTGATCACCCCGCCGATGGTTTGCGGCCCGTACAGGAGCTGGCCGCTGCCCTTGAGCACCTCTACGCCGCTCATGCGGTCAATCACGGGCGTGTAGTACATTTCGGGTTCGCCGTAAGGATTGAGGGCCACCGGGATGCCGTCTTCGAGGATGAGCACCGAGCGACTGCGGTCGGGGTCTAGCCCCCGGATGCCCACATTGAGGCGCAGGCCCGCCCCTTCTTCGTCCACCACGTGGAGGCCCGGCACCCGCCGCAGCACCTCGTTGCCCGTCAGCGGCTGGAGCAGCCGCAGCTCGCGCGGGTCGAGAAAGCGCACCGAGCCGGGCACGCGCATGAAAAGTCCCGTACGCTCGGCCAAGACGGTGATCTGCGGCATTTCGTAGAACCGCAGGGAGTCCGTGGGGTCGGGCTGCTCGACCAGGGCCAGGTCTTGGGCACGAACCAGCAAACCGCTGACGATGAGCACAACCGTAAAAAGCATTCGGTGTAGAGTATAATCCATAGCGACCCCTTATTTAGACTTATTTTAAATTATGGCAAACATAGCAGTGGGCGTGCAGAAAAAAAAGGGGCGGTCAGTTTATTTTCTAAGCAGGTGGATCGTCTCAGCCGATCTCTGACAAAACCAAGGATGGGGTGGGCGATCTCGAATTCTGGCGGATGGTAAATTGTAAATTGTCCGCACTGTCCGGCCTACCTTACGCGTGTCAGTTGCTTAGCCTTATGACTCCGAGTGCGTTGCGCCTGATGCGGAAACAGCGCTTTCTTCATCAAAAAAAAGTGCCTTCCTGCGCAATTAAGTACCATATTATTACCATGATTTACTTATTTTTGAGGGATGACCTGTATCGTAGGATGCATTCGGGGTCAGTTTAGTTATGTAATATGTTGGTCTTTTTATGAAGAAATTGCTACTTATCTCTCTCTTTTGTGCAAGTGCGTGGACGGCCTGGGCACAACTTGCCACCACCGGAGAAGCCACGCTGACCTTGCGCGTGGACGGCCAGGAACGCGAATACCAATCTACGGCCCACTACCAATCACTGCACGGCGCGCAACTCCGTTTC
>DAIRSZ010000213.1:0-3477 GCA_036804165.1 Catalimonadaceae bacterium
AGGGCAAGGCGCCTTCGGCAGCGCAGGCCCTGGGGCTGATCATCGGCAATGCCGACGCCTATGTGGCCCTGCTGTGGGCTTCGCTGTCGGGGCTGCTGGTGGCGCTGCTGCTGACGTTTGTGCAGCGGCTGCTGCCCGTGGTGGCAGCCATGGAAAACATGCTCGAAGGCTTTAAGGCCATGATGCCCGCCATGGTAATTCTGCTGCTGGCCTGGGCCCTCTCGACGCTCACCGAGGAGTTGCGCACGGCCGACTACCTCACCTCGCTGTTTTCGGGCAATCTGTCACCGGGGGTGCTGCCGTTCGTAACGTTCTTGCTGGCCGGGGTAGTGGCCTTCTCGACGGGTTCGAGTTGGGGCACCATGGCTATTCTCTACCCATTGATGTTGCCCGCTACGTGGACCATCTGTCAGGAATACGGCCTGCCCGAGCCGGAAGCTATGCGTATTTTTTACAATGTCATTTCGGTGGTGCTGGCGGGGGCCGTGTTTGGCGACCATTGCTCACCCATTTCGGACACCACCATCCTGAGTTCGCTCTCCAGCGGCTGCCCGCACATGGCCCACGTCCGGACGCAGTTGCCCTATGCCGCCACAGTAGCCGCCGTGAGCTTGGTGATGTGCCTGGTATCGGCCAACCTCCACACACCTTGGTGGCTCAACTTTCCGCTGGGGCTGGGATTGTTGTGGGGCATCGTACGGATGGGAGGGCGGCCCGCCGTGTTCGAGCGTGCCGACCAGCCCCGTGCAAAGTCGCTTTGAACATTACGATTGCACGCGCGGCAGATAATGGTCTGTGTCCTACCAACTGATCGGGCTAATGAAGCTACTTTGCGGGATTTTTACGAATTCTCCTACGCCAATTGCCCCAAAAGCTCTATTGTTTTATTTTAATATTGCCCAGTAACATTTCTGAATGGCGGATTTTATGCGGTCTCTGCAAAACATTCGTTCAGGCAATGCAATCATAATCTTCTAGTTTCGAGGCGTATCACGCTGTTCAAAACACCATGTGGCATCTTTTCACGCGCCCCTCGTCGGACTCCGAACCACCACGCAACGGTTTTTTTTGGGAGGATAAGTTTTTCTTTCGGGTAGTTCAATACAACTATCTCAGTGCCCGCGAGATATTCGTCATCACCCACCACATTCCCCGGGTGCTGACGCTAGAAGGGTGGCCCATGCGGGTCTTTCTGCAAGCCGATGGCCAAAAGCGTGTCACCCAGTACCTCGAACACCTACAGCAGACCAATCCTCATCTGGCGCCCTCGCAACTGCAACGCCACGTCGGGCAGGCCCTTCTGTACCTGGCCGACGAGCAACTCGTTTCGCTCAGCACTGCCTCCGAGGTGTTGCCTTATTACTTGCGCTTCCCCCAGTCCGAACTGGACATAAAAAAAGCAGCCGTCCTCATGAAAGAAGACGGCTACCTGGCGCGCTTTCGCTAGCACCTCATTGTCGGATCAGGCGCTGTCGGAAGGTTTGTCCGGCGACGGCTACCTGCACGAAGTACAAGCCCGCAGGCTGACTGCACAAGTCAAGATGCGTTTCGCCGAGGCGAATGTGGGCCTGCAATACTTGTCGGCCCAGGGCATCGGTAACCACCACCTGCGCGGGCGTTCCCTTGGGCAGCGAACTCTGCACGGCAAAAAGGCCCGTGCCGGGGTTAGGATAAAGCGTGAGGGCGTGCCCAAACGTCCGGGTGCGCACGTGCGTAACGGTGTCCGTTACCACGGTAGCAATGTTGGTATAACGCGAGTTGGCCGGGGCCAGCACCGCCCGTACCCGGTAGAAATACTGCGTCAGGGGCACCACGCTGGTATCGGTGTAGGCCAGAGGCTCGTCGGCCGCTAGGCCGATGGTGTCAATCACGACAAACTGGTTGTTGACCGTGTCGGAGCGCTCGATCAGGTAGGTGAGCGTATCGCCCGGTGTGAGCGAATCCGTCCAGCTAAGGCCCACCACCAGCGGTTGTAGCAATTGGGCCGTCAGGCTAAGCGGACCCACGGGCGCCGCCACCGACCGACACAGGGCCAGCCCCCAACTTTGCAGGCTGCCGCCATCCTGAAAAAAGCCATCGCGCACCCGCAGCCGCCAGGTGCCCGCTACAGGTTTTCCTCGAAAGACCGAAAGGGCCTCTTGCGATCGGTAGAACAGTCCCGTAGTAGGCGGGCAGGGAATGCTAGATGTGCTGGCCGTATCGGAGAACTGCAGGTTAAAATTTTGCAGATTGCCGCACACCTGGTTGAATAAAATAGCCGTTGTGTTGTCGGGTGCCAGCAGCGAAATGGTCAGGTCACCGACGTAGCTGTGCGTGCCGCTCAGGTTGATGACGTCGAGCGATACCACTTCGCCCGGCAGATCGCCCAGGTTGAGGTTAGAGAAGATCGTTACGGGTGTGGTACCGATGGTCTTGGGGACATCTGGGCTGAGCGTATCTACGCAGATCACCAAGGCCTGCGCAAAGCGGAAGGTAGCCGAAGCCATTCCTTCGCCGCACTCGTTCGAGGCTCGCACCCGCCAGAAATACTCGACGGCTGGCTCCAGGTCGCTCACCAGCGCAAAAGTATCGGCAATAGCTGTCAGTTCAACCAATACGTTCTCGAAGAGGCTGTCGGTGGCGATCTCGAGCGCGTAGCTTTCGGCACGGGGCACCCGCTGCCACGTGAAGTTGGCCTCGGCCACGCCCGGCGCATTGTTCTCGGGTCCAATCAAGGTGGGTGCTACGGGTTCGCCCAAGTCGAGGGTATAGGCCAGCGTTTCGGTGCGCTGCCCGTCCGTAACGGCCACCAGCACTTGGTAGGTGCCCGCGCCGAGCGTGTCGGCAAAGGCAAAGGTCACCTGCACGGTGTCGGGAGCCAATGCCACCGTATCCGTAAACGTGGCCGCAATGCCCCCCGGCAACCCAACCGCACTCAGGCGGAGCGTATCGGCAAAGCCCAACAGCCGACCAAGTTGGACATTGAACAAAAGTGATCCTGGCACACAAGCGCGCCGCCGGAGCGTGTCGGAAAAAGCGAAAAAGTCGGGTCCGTCGGGCAATTTCAGCCGAAAATTAAAGTCCGAAATGTCGAAGAAGATGTTGTCGGCCCCCTGTACCCGCAACCGCGCCTGCGTGGTGGGCGCCAGGCTGTCGCCAATCAGCAAGGTGTAGCTGCCCGTATTGGGTACGCCCACGGCCAGCGTGTCGGGATAAGTAAAGCCCCCGTCGGAGGAAAGCAGCAAATTGACCGCCTGGCAGTTGATGGGGGCCAGGTCGGTGTTGGCCACGTCCCACGTGATGGTCGCCACGCCGCCGATCGTCCAGGTGGCCGTGGGCGTATTGGGCGCCGTCAAGCGGAAGGGGCCGCTGTTGTCGGCCACGGTAACCGTGGTGGCCGCCTGGGCAAGGCCTCCGCCGCCGGACTGGTTGTCGCGCACCGTCAGGCGGAAATTCATCGTCCGGGCGTAGGTAGGCAGCCGCTCGCCGACGATGGTG
>DAIRSZ010000214.1:0-3476 GCA_036804165.1 Catalimonadaceae bacterium
ACCAGCTTTTCGTACTGGTGGGCGCGTGTGCCGTCCGAGGCGCGCACGTTCACCTTATAAATGTACACCCCCCGGCCAATGGCATCGCCAAAGTCGTCGCGGCCGTCCCAGACGATCTCCGTGCCCATCGAGCCGATGTGCGTAGGACTGCCCAGCACGGGCGGCAGCGTGATGGTCTTGACCAACTTGCCCGAGATGGTAAAGACCTGAATCTGTACGTCGAGGTCGTCGCCGGCGCGGTTGTGGTCGAAGTGAAAGCTCGTCCGCGTCGTGAACGGGTTGGGGTAGTTGAGCACGTTTTTGAGGGCGAGCCGCACGTCTTCGGCCACCATAAATTCGAGGTAGGCGTCGGCCGAGTTGTTGTGTGTGTCCCAGGCCTTGAAGCGCAGGCCGTAGCGGCCCGGCTCCAGGTCGCGGTAGCCGTCGTAGCGCACCGTGCCACTCTGGAACGAGCCCGTATCGGCCACGTAGTTGGCGTTGAGCAGGCGCAGGTCGTCTTCATTTTCGTTGAGCACACTCGTGATGCCGTTGCCGATGCCCGTCGTCGAGACGTTGATGCCGCTGTCGTCGCGCAAACGGGCCAGCACCAGCGGGCTGGGGCCCACCGTGCCGCCAAACACAAAAGACTCGTCGTTGAGAAACAGCTCGACTTCGGGCGGGGTGTTGTCGGCCACCGCGTTGGTGTCCAGCCCCCCGATCGTGAAATCGAAACTGGCCCCGCCCGCGTCATTCAAGCCCTCTTGGGGTTGCACGTACACGCTGACTTTGCCCGTTCCGAAGGGAAAGGCAATGTCGCGGGGCACCACAAATTCGAAGGAAAAATCGCCGTTGACCACCCGGGCCAAGCCGATATAAACGGCACTGTTGCGCAGTCGGAAAGGAACGGGGTTACGGTCGTTGTTGTCACCCATGCCGCGCGTGGATCGCACGGCGGCCTTGTCGAAGACCACCACCTCGGCCGTGCCGTTGTAGTCGCTGAACTTGACGCCTCTCGACTGCCGGAGTTCACCCTTGAACTGCACCCGCTGCAAAGCCCGCAGGGTGTCCGTGGAGGCAGAGTCCGTCGTGGGCACCACGGGCCGCTGGTTGACGTGCGAGATCCGGACATGGGCGGGCGGCACGGCCACGCGCATGGCCGGGTCGCCCAGCAGGGCGTATTTGAGGCTGTTAGTATTGTCCGAACTTTGCTGACGATTCTTGGTACCTCGGTTGGCCTCGCCCAGCCGCAAGGCATTGTCTCCGAACAAGGCATTGTAAAATCCCAAATTATAGGCGCGGTTCTGGCTTTGGAACACCAGTCGCGTAGAGGTCACCAGCCCCACCCCGGCCCCGTTTTCGGCCAGCAGCAGCAACTCGCCGCCCGAAGTGATGAGCGGATCGTCGAAGAGGCCAAAGTCGCAGGTGGCCGTCACAAACACGGCCAGGCGGTTGCGGTTTTCCCACGTCCGGATTTGGTCTTGCACCAGCACCCGCTCGCTGGTCCAGCCCTGCACGCTGCCGTGCCCGGAATAGTTGATGATCAGTGAACCCTCCTCCACGGCCCGGTTGAGGGTGCGCGTGGCTTCGGGAGCCACCTCGCCCCCGGCACCCCGAAATTGCTCGAAGGCGTCCACGTACACCTTCGTAAAGTCGAACCGCTTGTTGGTGAGGTTTTCGATGGTGGAGGCCATGATTTCCGCATCTCGCATGTGCGATCCGCTGTCCCCATCGTCACCGACGAGGCAGATGCGGTTGCGCCAGCGCCCCAGGGCGGCCGGTTCGGTGTCGTAGCGAACGAGCTTGTCCACCATCACGGCCGCTTCGGCGGATGTGCGGGCAGCCAGGCGGCCAATGGCCATGTCGAGCACGTGCGAAGCGGTGAGGTTGACCCCCTCATTATCGGCCAGAAAACCGATGAAATCGTCCGTACAGTAGGTGCGAAGGGGAGCCAGCGAATTGGGCGACTGGTAGGTGGGCACCAGATTAGTGTTGTTGGCCACCCGGTTTTTGTAGTCGTAGGAGGCATCGCCCATCAGCAACAGGTAGCGGAGGCGGTCGCCACCCCGGTCGTAGAGCATCCGCACCAGGTCGCGCAGCGCCGTCAGGTCGGGCGCGCCCGAGCCAAACTCGTTGTACACCTGCGGGGTGGTGACCACCGCCACGGTCAGGCCGTCGTGCTGCTGGCGGTGGCGGGCCAGGCGCTCGGCTTCGGCCAGAAAATTGGGATGTGTGATGATGAGCATCTCCGGCACGTTGGCGTTGAGGCCGTGCAGGTTTTGGTTCGGCACGGTGCCCACCAGGCGGGGCGCCGGAAAAGCATTGCCCCGAAAGGCCACAAACTCACGAATTTGACCGTCGGTGGCCGCCGCAAAATTGCCGTTGTTGTGGGCCTGTTCGACGGGTCGGGTCGGGTCGGTTACGTCCCAGACGCGCAAATCGGCGGACGGAGTTTGCAGGGCGTAGCCCGCCGTGGGCACCAGCCGACTGGCCGCCACCCGGAAGGAGAGGGCATCGCCCGTCAGGCGCAGTTGCCGCGGGTAGGTGAGCGAAAGGTGGTCGAGGTGCCCCGTGGCGTCGCCGGTGCGCACGTGGCGCAGGGTCACCTCCAGGCTGGCCGCGCTGCGGTAGGGGTCGGTGGGCAGCACAAAGGTTTCGCTGCCGGGCTGGGCTACTTCGGTGTAGAGTCCCCCTACAATCTTATTGATATTAACTTGTCCGACAGGCGTGGGCTGGCGGTTGAGCACCACCTGAAAGCGCGACTCACTGCGCGAAGCGGCGATCAGCGCGGCGTTCAGGCGCATTTGCTCGCCCGGCACGGCGTCCGTAAAGTCAAGACTAATGGTGTGTTCGGTCGTCAGTCCGAAGGTTTCGCCGTACCAGTTGCGCCCCGACTTGAGCAGGTTGACCAGGTCGCGTTCGTGAAAGCGCCGCTCGTCGAAGGTGGTGTAGGTGGTGCTGGCACCGCTCGCACTGGGCCGGGAGCCCACGCGCAGCCCTGGCGCTCCGGGCTTGACGGTCAGAAAGTAAAAAGTTGTGTCGGAATAGAAATTGAAATGATGACGGAAACGATCCTCGCTGCCCACGTACGACCACGTGTGCGGCCCCTGGGCGTAGAACAGCAGCACGCCGCCGTTGCCAAAGCGGTCGGGCGCGGTGCCGCCCAGCCAGATGGCATTTTCGCGCAGGTCGTCGTGGCGCGGCTCACTGTTGCGCTCGGGCAGCATGCCCATGCCATTGCCGTAGATGGCCAACTGCTGGGGGTTGATGGCGTTGGGGTCTAGCCCCAGGCCGCGCAGAAAGTTGGCGTCTATCCGGTAAAGCCCCGACTCGGTCACGGCCAGTTTGTACCAGGTGCCTTGCGCCAGCACCGACTGGTCGGCGTAGTCGCGCGTATCGGTGGGGCCGCTCAGGGGACTGCCGTCGGTGGCGGCCTCCGTCTGGTAGCGAAACGAGACGAGTTTTTCGAGGGAGCCGGTCTGCGGGTTTTGGCGCAGCGG
>DAIRSZ010000215.1:0-3452 GCA_036804165.1 Catalimonadaceae bacterium
CTGGTGCTGACGGCCGACCGCCCTCCCGAATGGATTGACCAGCAAGACGGCCAGACCCTGCGGCAGCGCGGCGTGTACGGCCCCCATGTCAAGGGCAGCTACGAGTTGCCCGTCAGCCACGACCATCCCGACGCCCGCTGGCACGCCAACCGGCTCGTCAACGAAGCCCTGCGGCTGGCCCAGCAGTTGCCATCTGGTCCGGTGCATATCAACGTCCCGCTGCGCGAGCCGTTCTATCCAGCGCCCGACGTGCCCCTGCCCGATGCCGGGCAGCCGCGCGTTCAGCACGAGTACGCCCCCGACGATGCCCACCTGTCGGCCGAGGCGCTGGCCGACCTGCGCCAGTGCCTACGCACGGCCCGCCGCCCGCTCGTGCTGCTGGGCCAGGGCCTGCCCAACGAGGCCACGCGCACGGCGCTGGCGGCGCTCCAACGGCGCGGCGTGCCCGTGGTGGCCGAACCCATCGCCAACCTGACTGACCTGCCGGGCGTGGTGGACCGGGCCGATGCCCTGCTGATGCGGCCGCAGCCCGCACTGGCCCCCGACTTGTTGCTGACGGCGGGGCTGTCGGTGCTTTCCAAAAATCTGAAGACTTTCTTGCGGCAGCACCCGCCTGCCCGGCAGTTGCACTTTCAGTCCGGCGGCGAGGTGGCCGACCCGTTCCGGACGCTGACGCACGTGTTTCGGGCCGAGCTGTCGGCGCTCGGTGGGGCGATCGAAGCGTGGGCACCCGAGGCAGGGTACGCGGCGGCGTGGGCCGAGGGCCAAAATGAGGCCATGCGGCGGATCGCTGCTTTCTGGCCGACGCAGCCCTTCGGCGAGTTTGCGGCTGTGCGCGACTTGCTGGCCGCCCTGCCTGCTCAGGCCGAATTGCACGTGGCCAACAGCATGCCCATCCGCTACGTCAACCTACTGGGCCTGCCGACGGGGCGTTCCCTGCGGCTACGGGCCAACCGGGGCACCAGCGGCATTGACGGCTGCACCAGCACGGCCGTCGGCGCGGCCTGGGCCACCGACCGCCCAGTGGTGCTGCTGACGGGCGACCTGGCCTTCTTCTACGACCGCAACGGCCTCTGGCACAACTACCTGCCGCCCAACCTGCGCGTGGTGGTGCTCAACAACCACGGCGGCGGCATTTTCCGGCTGATTGACGGCCCCACCCAGCAACCCGAGTTGGAAGAATACTTCGAGACGCGGCAGCCGCTGACGGCCGCCCGCACGGCGGCCGACTTCGGGCTGAACTATCACCACGCGCACGACGCGGACACGCTGGCGGCCGGATTGCGGGCTTTGTTCGACGCGCCGGGGGCGCAGTTGCTGGAGGTGGAAACCGACCGGGCCATCAACCAGCAGTTGTTCGCTGCCTTTCGTACGGCGATGCGGGCGTGATGGGGGAAATAACGGGTAGAGACGCACGGCCGTGCGTTTCTGCGAGGGGGTATGCGCACATCAATTTGCTAATCATCTAATTGCCTGATTATCGCCGGGTCAGACGCGATGAATCGCGTCTCTACAAAAACAGACGCACAGCCGTGCGTCTCTGCGGGGGGGGTGCACATCAATTTGCTAATCACCTAATTGTCTAATTGCCCAATTGTCGCCGGGTCAGACGCGAGGCATCGCGTCTCGACGTGATTGAAACGGGCGCGGTGCATTTGTCGCGTTTCGTACGGCGATACGGGCGTGATTTTTTGGGAGAAACAACCCATAGTTCAACCATTGATTGGCGGCAGGCGTATTGTGAAGACGCGGTGCATCGCGTCTTCACACAACCAGCACAGACGCGATGCATCGCGTTTCTACCACGATATGAACCACGAACATTTTTTTACCTACCTCAACGATCATTTGGCCGGCTCGTCGGGCGCCCTGGAACTGATCGAACGCCTGCACGACGGGACCTCCGACCCGACCCTGATCGAGCTGATGCGCACGCTGCAGCACGAGATTGGGGCTGAGCAGGAGATCTTGCGCGACCTGATCAACCGCAGTGGTCAGCAAGAAAGCACCCTTAAGCAGGCGGGGGCCTGGCTCATGGAAAAGGTCAGCGCCCTCAAACTGGGACACGACGGCGATGCCGAAGCCCCCATGCGGCTGTTTTTGGCCCTTGAAACCCTCTCACTGGGCATCCGCCGCAAGGAAGCCCTGTGGCGCACACTGGCCTATCATTTCAGCCTGGAGCCCCTGTTTGCCGATATGGATTTTGACGCCCTGGTCGCACAGTCGAAGCGGCAATTTGACCGGGTGGAAGAAAGGCGACTGGTCGTGGCCGATCAGGCTTTGTCTTCGGCGGCAGATAAGGCCTGATCCGCCAGCGCTTTAATTACCGCCGCGTGGCCCGCGCGCCGGGCGTCGTCGTGCGGCGTGTGGTGCCAGCGGTCTTGACAAGTCGGATCGGCCCCGCGACGCAGCAGGTATTCTACTACCTCGAGGTGCCCTTCGGCGGCTGCCAGGTGCAGGGCCGTGCGGCGGTCGTAGTCGGTTTCGTTGACGTCCAAGCCGCGGCCCAGCAGGTGTTGCACTTCTTCCAGATCGCCCTGCGCAGCGGCCCAACACAGGTTGATCACTTCCTTCATCCGCCACGGCGGCTTGCCCTTGCGCGGGTCTATTCTGTCGGTGTGGGCCATCACGAGGCTATCGAACAAGTGGAAGTTGAACCGCGCCACCAGTCGTTTGCAAAAGTCAATGCCCCGCACGCTGTTGCCCAACTCATCGAGGCGCGGCGACCATATGCAGATGCCCATCAGGTTGGGCACCACGATCATCAGCCCGCCCGACACCCCACTCTTGGCCGGCAGGCCGATCGTAAAGGCAAACTCGCCCGAGAAATCGTACATCCCGCACGACAGCATCAGCGAAAGGCAGTCCTTGACCGTTTCGGCGCTGAAGATTTGCTCGCCCGTCAGGGGACAAACGCCCGCGTTGGCCAGCGTGGCCGCCACCACCGAAAGGGCATCGCAGTCCAGCTCGATGGAACAGCACTGAAAGTAGAACTCCAGCGTGTCAATCAGGTTGGTACCCTCCGGAAAAGCCCCGTGCTCGCGCATGAAATAGCCCAGGGCAAAGTTGCGGTCGGCCGTCTGGCGCTCCGAGAGGTACACGCTATTGCTGAAGCCCACCCGGCGCCCTCCGCTGAGGCGTGTCCAGACGTTGAGCACGTATTCGAAGCGATCGCTCATTTGTTTGTCGGGCGCGATGAGGGCGCAACTCATGATGGCCCCGGCGTTGATCATGGGGTTATAGGGCAGGTTGCGGCTGTTGAGCACCAAGTTGTTGAAGCCCGACCCGCTAGGTTCGCGCCCGATGTGCTCGTGCACCTTGTCTTCGCCGTGTGTGTCGAGGGCGATGCAATAGCTGATGGGTTTGGAAACCGACTGGAGCGAGAAGCGTACGTCCGTGTCGCCGTGGGCCAGCCGCTGGCCGTGGATGGTACAGACCGACAAGCCAAACCG
>DAIRSZ010000216.1:0-3429 GCA_036804165.1 Catalimonadaceae bacterium
TGATCGAACTGGCCGTGTCGTACAACGTCAACATCATTGCGGGCAGCATGCCCGAGTACTACGACCACCGCCTGCACAACGTGTCGTACCTCTGCCGCCGCGATGGCACCTACGACAAGCAATACAAGCTGCACATCACGCCCGACGAGGTGAGCTACTGGGGGTTGCAAGGCGGTGGCGACCTGCGCGTGTTCGACACCGATGCGGGCAAAATCGGCATCCTGATTTGCTACGACGTCGAGTTTCCGGAGCTGTCGCGCATCCTGGCCGAGCAGGGCATCCAGATTTTGTTTGTGCC
Source organism: Catalimonadaceae bacterium (assembly GCA_036804165.1). Lineage (GTDB taxonomy): Bacteria > Bacteroidota > Bacteroidia > Cytophagales > Flexibacteraceae > DAIMZG01. Next base: position 299 of record DAIRSZ010000216.1, read on the forward strand.
CTACTGGACCGACACCAAGCACGCCTATTTGCGCGTGCGGCGCTGCGCGCAGGCGCGGGCCATCGAAAACGAATGCTATGTGGCCATCACGGGCAGCACGGGCAATTTGCCGCGCGTCGAGAACATGGACATTCAGTATTCGCAGTCGGCTGTGTTTTCGCCCTCCGATTTGGCCTTCCCCCACGACGCCGTCATTCAGGAAGCCACGCCCAACACCGAAACGGTGCTGCTGGCCGACCTGGACCTGACCTTGCTCAAGGAGCTCAAGACCATCGGGAGCGTGCGCAACCTGCTCGACCGACGGCTCGACCTCTACAACGTGAGCTGGATTTTGCCCAAAAGATCGAAGGCGCAGCTAAAGCCCGAGCCGCTCCGCGTAGAAGAGCAAGGCAAGATCAAGATCGTTAAGACGCCGCTTACTTGATGTAACTTGTCGGGTGTTGAAAATAAAAAAAGGTTGATCTGCTAGCGGATCAGCCTTTTTTGTTGCGCCCCAAGGTCGTAGATAGTATTTTTGAGCAAAAATTATTGAAGCAACAAAGAATGGCTATAGTTTTATCCTTCCGCTATCAGCAAGTTATCAAGTTTATCATCGCCGGGGCAGCGGGCGCCATTGTCGAACTGCTGCTCTTTTACGTGCTCAATGCGCTGCTGGGTATGCACTACCTAGTGGCCAATTTCGTGGCGCTCACCGTGGCCTTGTGGCTCAACTACGTCATCTCGTTTCGGTGGGTGTTCATCACGGGGCGCTATAGCCGCCAGAAGGAGATCATGGCCTTTGCGGCCGTATCCATCGGGGTGTTGGTGCTCAATCAGTTGCTGATGTGGTTCACGGTGGACGTGCTGGGCGCAGCGCGCTTTTTTGATGAACTCACGGACCAACTGGCGCCCGATTTTTTGCAGCGTTTGCTGCGTAACGAAGGCCTGGTGCTGACCAAAGTGATGGTGATCGGGCTGGTGGCGGTGATCAACTTTGTGGCCAAGAAGTATTTAGTATTTAAACGGTAGCAAGCCCTTACCCTTGGCCATCAGTTTGCGTAGGGGATACGGAAGCGCTTTTGGACGCGCCCACTTTTTCACTGCCCCGTATGCAACTCTCCATTGCCAAGAATGTCCACCTCGTCGAGCCGGGGGACTTCGAACCCACCGACCATTGGTATCCGCGCGTGCTCAACTCGAACATTCACCCGCTGGTGGCCTACTTTCTCAACCTCAGCTCCGAACAGCTCGCTACCCGCTATTGCCGCCTGCACCCCCAGGCCGACCCGGAGTTTCTGACCCAACTGCTGGCCTATCAGCCCACCTATTTTCGCTGGGCGGGCACCGACCTGATGCACGTGACCAACCACGAGGGCAACCGTCGGCTGACGGTGATCGAGACCAATTCCTGCCCCTCGGGCCAGAAGTCCATGCCCCTGCTCGAACTCAACGTGGAGCAGGGCGGCTACCGACGGCTGATCGCCCGCACCTTTCGCCCGATGGTGGAGCAGCACGGCGGGCAGGGCGCGCTGGCGGTGGTGTACGACAAAAATCCGATGGAAAATGTGGGCTATGCGGCCACCGTGGCCGATGTGTTCGACGAGCACGTCTATCTGGCGCAGTTCAACAAAGACGATCCGCAGCCGCCTGTCCGCTTCCGCGACGGCCAGATGGAGATCAACGCCGGGCGCGAAGGGTGGGTACCGATCCGGGCGGCCTTCCGCTACGTGACCCAAGAGCCGTGGACGCGCCTGCCCCAGAAGGCCCGTACGTTGCTGCTCAACCCCATCGAGGCTTGCCTGGCTGGTGGGCGCAACAAAGAAGTGGCCGCCGTGGCCTACGCCGATTTCAATGCCCGTTATGGCCACCACGGCGTGGACATTTTCACACCGCGCACGTTTCGCAACGTGCCCTACGAACAACTGGCTAGCTATTATGAGCACTTCGCGGGCAAGATGGTCATCAAAGTACCCGACAGCAACGCCGGGCAGGGCGTGCACACCGTCACCAGCGCGGCCGAGCTGAAAAGAGCGCTGGCGGCCCTGCGCGAGCACCCCGAGCCGGGCTATCTGGTGCAGGAACTGATCCACAGCAACTACGTGCCCGGCTCGGACGCCCACAGCCTTTGGTACCACGTGGGCACCCTGCCCGACAGCAAAGGCCGCAGCTATGCCTTCGACATCCGGATGATGCTGCACGCCACCGACGAGGGCTTGCGGCCGCTGGCGGCCTATTCGCGGCGGGCGCGCTTTCCGCTCAACCAGCCCTTGCCCGAGGGTACACCCTCGTGGGACGTGTACGGCACCAACCTCTCGATCAAGAGCGAAGAAGGCTGGACCTACGACGACGCGCGCCTGATGCTGTTCGACGTGCGCAATTTTGGCAACCTGGGCCTGGGTATTGACGAACTGATCCGGGGTTTTGTGCAAAGTTGCATGGCCGTGTTTGCCGTTGACCAGCACGCCATTCGCCTTTTTTCGGACAAAAACGTATCAGAAGAAAGCCTTAAACCCGTAGCTGATGCCTAAGCATATCCTGATCGTAGAAGACGACATCGTATTTTGTAAGTTACTGCAGAAGTTTCTGGAGAAGAACGACTACCAAACCCGCGATGCCCAGAGTGCGGCGCAGGCCTTCGCGTTGCTCGAACAACAGTCATTCGACCTGGCCGTGCTCGACTACCGCCTGCCCGACCAGAACGGCATCGAGATTCTGCGCTGGCTGCGCACCAATCGGCCCGATGTGCAGGCCGTGCTGATGAGCCGCTACGACGACCAGGACGTCACCGCCGAGGCCCGTGCGCTGGGTGCGGCCGATTTTATCACCAAGCCCGTCAGCCCCAAAGAGCTGCTCGAACGTTTGCGGCGGATCGAAGCCGTTTCCTGACTGCCGGGGCTTGCCCACTTTTTAGTGCCGTTGCATGCAGTCCATCAAAGGAAAAATACTGGTGATCTACGCCTTCTTCGCCCTCTGCCTCATTGGGCTGGGGGTATATTCGTGGCGCAGCTCGCAGCAACTGACCCGGCGCATTGCCGAGCTGCTCAAGCCCAACGAAAAGGCGAGGCTCTTCAACGAGTTGGCTACCGACCTCAACAAATTTACTACTGTCTATTTGCAGTATGCGGGCGAGGCTGAGGCCATGACCGACACGA
>DAIRSZ010000217.1:0-3428 GCA_036804165.1 Catalimonadaceae bacterium
TGGTTTGCCGGTAAACTTACGAAGTTGCGCCATATCGTCGGCAAAGATGTCCCGGAGCTTGCGGCGGCTTTCGGCCGTGAGTTCGACAGCAAGCCGCCGGGCGGGCGTCCGCGTGAGCGACCGGTAGAGCTTGCTGTGGGTGATGGCCTTGGCTAGCGGCGTCGGCACGGTCCTCTTAATCTGCTGCACCAAGGGGCTGTGCGTCACGTAATAGCCCAAACGGTTGCGCAGCATCTTCTTGTCCGATACATTGGCCGTTTGGTCAAACTGGACCTTCGGACCGATCGGACTTAGGTTCAAAAAGTCGAATATCTCGTTCATGGTACCTAGCCGATCTTGCCGGAGCGCCTCCGTCGTGACGATCAGGAACTGCTCGGGCGCAAAGTGCGCTAGATAGGGCTCCAACTGAAACCAGTACTTACTCGTTAGCACCAGCGGGCTTTTTTGGTTGATCACCCAGTCGGAATTGATGTCGTAGTCGAGGCGGATGTGTCCGTAGTTGATCGAATCTACAAAGTGGGACACGAGGCGCTCGACGGGGTCGCGCAACAAATAGATAAACTTGGGGTGAACCTCGCCGAACGTAGCGGCCATGCGCTGGGGTACGCCCTTGAAGGCATGACGCTTGGTATAGTTGACGGAAGACTCACCCCGAATTTTTTTGTCAGTCTGAAAATGCGCCCGGTACCAGGAGGCTCCCTTCGTGTAGTTTCTTTCTTCCAGGAAGTAGTCTAGCTCTTTGGGGGTGGACATGGCCACGTCGGGGTGCTGCGCCAAGTAGTCGTGCAGACTGGTTGTTCCACTTTTCATCGCCCCGATCACGATCAGATTGGGTAAATTTCCTGTAGCGTTCGTCATCTTTGTTCTACTAAAAAAACTTATTTCAGGCTGTGCCCAGCTCGTGCCGCTACCGTAGCGGATACTACCGCATCGGGCGCACTATCAAGCCTTTCGATACTTTTGCATACGCTCGGCCAACACCCCGGCCAGGTGACCAAGCCCGAGCTGGTGCTGGCGGTAGATGGTCCAGGCTTCGGGCAGCTTGCGCGCCCTGATGGCCAGCAGGGCGTGGGTGGCATAGTATTTTTTGAGGCGGCACAAAGCCTGTTGGCGCTCGGTGTCCGACAGCGGGCAATGCGTGGCCCGCAGCGCTTTGCATTCAATTTCAAAGTTAAGTTTCAGCCGATGCGTTTCTTTATCGCGCGCGCTTTCCTGCCCCTGGTGTACGCGGTAGATGCCGATCAGCCTGGTGGGCAGCATCACGAGGGGATACTGAGCGCTCACGCGCAGCCAAAAGTCGTAGTCGCCGGCCGTCTGGTAATCACGAAACCGTCCTATTTGCTCATAGACGTCCTTGCGGATGATGCTGGTGAGTGGCGAATGCGTCAGAAAGCCCCCAGCACGCAGGAAATGCCGCCGATAGGCTTCTCGGGGGGCTACCTGCTCGGGCGTCGTGATCTTGTCGTAATGGCTTATTAAGCCCACTGCGGCGTCGGGGAAAGTTTCCATGGCGTGCACGAACGCCCCGAGGGCGTCGGCGTAGAGCGTGTCGTCCGAGTCCACGTATTTGAGCAACTTGCCCCGGGCGTAGCTGGCGGCCCGGTTGCGGTTGGGATAGTCGCCCAACCTGGTTTGGTTCTGATAGACACGAATGCGGGCGTCCTGCGCTGCGTAGTGCTGGGCAATTGCTACTGACCCGTCCGTCGAGGCATCGTCCACCAGGACGTATTCAAAGTCGGTATAATCCGAAGCCAGCACGCTCTCGATGCACTCGGCCAAGTACTTTTCCCGGTTATAGATGGTGGTCAGAACGCTCAGCAGGGGCATGGTACGGAGTTATCGTGCAGGTGCGCAGCCTCGGGTGGGACGGGTTGCCATCAGATTCACTAATTGTACTGCCTCGCTCATGGCACCAACTTCACCAGGATGTGCTTTTGGTCTTCGTACACCGTTTCGTACGCCAGGGGGGCCAGCACTTGTTGCCAAGTGGGGGCACCCAGGCGAAAGCCCACACCGACGGTCTTGCTCAGCAGCAGATAATGTTCTTTGCTGGACTGACCGCCAGACCCGACCAGCCGCACTACGTCTTGGCCCGAATCTACGTGGCGGGCGGGCACGGAGAGTTCGTAGGCCACCACGGCGGCCACATTGCTCAGCAAAACAGCCTCGGTGGGCAGTACCTCCTGGCGGATGGCCTGGTACACGTCGGGCGGCTGGGCACTTTCGGGCAATGCACGCAAGAAATACAGCGTACGACCAAAGGCTGCCTGCGTTTGCACCAGCAATACGGCCGCCACGAAAATGCCCATGACCGCGGCAAAATTGAGCTGAAGCCTTGGCCGGTAGGTAAGCACCCCCGCCACCAGTATGCTCGTCAGCAGGGGCGGCAGGGCGTTGAAATAGCGCATAAACCCGCTACCACGGTTGAAACTCGGGTCTTGCCCCACGTACACGATCATGGCTACGTAAGGCAAAAGCAAACATAGCATCAAGATGACTACGGGCTGACTCAGCGGTGAGGAATGGTGGCGGAGCGTGCCAATCACGGCCATAACGACCAGCGCCGTGCAGGGTATGAGCAACAGAAAAGCGTACGGCTCCAAAGCGGTAGGCAGGCGAAATGCCGATACAAAAAAGATATTGATGATTTCCCGCGTACGGTCGAGCGAGAAGGCAAAATCGGCCCTGCCTATCGGCGCCGCCGCGTACTGCGCATTGCGGTAGAACAGCGCCGCGATGCCCACGGCCGCCGATCCGGCGAAAAGCATTCCGCGCAGCAGCAAGCGCGGGAAAGCCTCGCCTCGCAGAAATAGCAACAGAAAAAGCCCCAAGCCCAGCACCATCCCCAGCCCCGACAGGCGCGTGACTACCAGCAGCGAGGCCAGCCCGCCCGCCGTGGCCGTCCAGCGCCACGAACGCCGGGCGGGTGCCGTCTGGTAGGCGTAAAGCAGGGCGTTGACGGCGGCGGCCATCACGGCCATGTACACCACCTCCGACTTGGCCTTGTCGAGGAAGCCCAGCAGCTCCATACTGAATACGAGCAAAAACGCCGAAAACAGAAAGGCCCACGAACGCAGCCCAAACTGCAGACGGAACACATTGAGCCAGAGCAGGTAAAAAACAGCCCAGCAAAGGCCGTTCACCCAGGCCGCCGCCACCCGCGAGGTTTGGCCCGTGAGGCCCATCCAGCCCGCCACCAACAACGGAAACCCGGGTTGGAAGTGGGTTTCGGGCGTGTACACATTGGCCGCAGAGGTATAGGCGGGATTATAGCTGCTATACCCCCGCCCCGCCACGATGCTTTCGGCGCCCGTCAGGTAATTGGCCGCATCGGTGTTGATTTTGAGCGGAAAGCTGAGCGTGTAGAGCGTAAAAACCAGCCAGCACGTGGCCAGTGCGCCCAGCAGCACCCACGTGAGAAACCACGA
>DAIRSZ010000218.1:0-3413 GCA_036804165.1 Catalimonadaceae bacterium
TTCTACGCCCCGCAGGGCCGCTGGGTGCGCATTCGGCCCCGGCAAGCCGACTGGCTGGCGCGGCTGGGCACTTTTGCGCACGAAGGTTGGGTGCCCACCAACCTGGAGATGGAAACGGCGGGTTACTACGCAATGGGGCGCCTGCTGGGCCACGAGGTGCTTTCGCTCAACGCCATCGTGGCCGACCGAGTACACGAGCGGTTTGCGTCCGACCCCGATGCGGTGGTGGATACGCTCATCCGCACCGTGCTCGATCGGCTCTGACCAAGGCGCTTGGGGCTGGGCAGTCAATTATTTTTTATAATTTCGACAAACCCGATTTTTTATACGTGTAGGAAAGGCGCTGCTGCTTTTAATCTCCAGCAGACCAATTGACTTCGAAAAAGGAGTGACACGTACCAAGAATTGGTTGATCCTTCGCATCAAACATGAAGAAAAAATCAAATAAGGCGGGCGATGAGGCTTCGCGCCCACGGCGTCCGGCCAAAAAACCTGCAACGGGCCAAGGCATCTCTGCCCAGCCCGACAACGGCCAGCGCCCGGCTTCGCGGGCCAAGTTGCACGCCGACACCGTAGCGGCCTTTCTGAGCACGCGCACGGACAAGACGTTTTCTTTCCGCGAATTGGCGGGGGGCGTCGGGGCCGAAACCCCGCAAGAGCGCATTCAGCTCTCGGTGTCGCTCGACCAGCTCGCCACGGCGGGCCGCATCAGCGTGTCGGAAGACGGGCTGATCAGCAGCCAGGCCGAAGCTCAGTACATCGTAGGCCGCATCGAGCACGTAAACGCCCGCTTTGCCTACTTAGTGAGCGAATCGCTCGAAGAAGACATGAAGCTGGCCACCGAAGACCTCAACGGTGCCTACGATGGCGACACGGTGCGCGTACGGATCTCGGCCAAAAAGCGGCGCGGCGAATGGGCTATGCAGGGCACCGTAACGGAAATTTTGCAGCGCGGCCGCACCGAATACGTGGGCGTGATTGACATCGAGAAGCGCTTTGCCTTCGTGGTGGTGGACTACCGCCGGATGTACGAAGATATCTTCGTGAAGCTCGACGACCTCAACGGCGCGCAGGACGGCGACAAGGTGGTGGTGCAAATCACGCGCTGGGCCGATGCGCAGCGTGGCCCGGCGGGCGTGGTAAAAGAGGTACTTGGCCCGGCCGGCAGCCACGACACCGAAATGCACGCCATCATGGCCGATTTTGGCCTGCCCTACGACTTCCCGGCCGAAATAGAAAAGGAGGCCGAAGCGATCTCGGATCAGATCACCCCGCAGGACTTGGCCGAGCGGCGCGACTTGCGCGAGGTGACCACCTTTACGATTGACCCGCTCGACGCCAAAGACTTTGACGACGCCATCTCGATCCGGCGCCTCGAAAACGGCAATTGGGAGATTGGCGTCCACATCGCCGACGTGACGCACTACGTCCGCCCCGGCACCTTGCTGGAACGCGAAGCCTACGAGCGGGCCACGTCGGTGTACCTGGTGGACCGCGTAGTCCCGATGTTGCCCGAACGGCTCTCCAACGGCCTGTGCTCGTTGCGGCCGCACGAAAACAAGCTCACTTTCTCGGCCATTTTCGAAATTGACGACCGGGCGCGCATCCGCAACCGTTGGTTTGGCCGAACCATCATTCACTCCGACCGCCGCTTTACTTACGAGGAGGGGCAGGAATGCCTCGAAAACCGGGCGGGCGATTTCTGGGAAGAGCTCGTAACGCTCAACGGACTGGCCAAGCAGTTGCGGGAAGCACGCTTCCGCCAAGGGGCCATTGGTTTTGAGACCGTCGAGGTGCGCTTTCGCCTCGCCGACGACGGCACGCCCCTCGAAGTGGTGCCCAAAGCTCGCAAAGACATCCACAAACTGGTGGAAGAATTTATGTTGCTGGCCAACCGCGAGGTGGCCGAGTTTGTCTATAAAAAGAAAAAAATCAAAGACCGCCTGACGATGGTGTACCGCGTGCACGAGTCGCCCGACCAAGATCGGCTGGCCACCTTCGTCAAGTTTGCCCAGCGCTTCGGCTACAAGGTGAATCTCGAGGAAGGCAAAATGTCGCATTCGCTCAACCAGCTCATCACCGATGTGGAAGGCAAGGCCGAGCAGGACATCCTGCAAGGGCTGGCCATCCGCACCATGGCCAAGGCGCGCTACAGCACCGAGCCGTTGGGCCACTTCGGGCTGGCTTTTGCGCACTATTCGCACTTTACGTCGCCCATCCGCCGCTATCCCGACATGATGGCCCATCGGTTGTTGCAGCACTACCTCGACGGCGCGCCCTCGGCCGATGCTACCGAATTTGAGTTGCAGTGCGAGCACGCCTCCGAACGTGAGCGCCGCGCCGTGGAGGCCGAGCGGGCCTCGATCAAATACAAGCAAGTAGAGTTTATCACCCTGCAAGACAAGCACCGCACCTACGAGGGCATCGTGTCGGGGGTGATCGAGTACGGATTTTTTGTGGAGATCATCGAGAATAAGTGCGAGGGCATGGTGCGCCTGTCCGACCTCGACGACGACCACTACGAACTCGACGCGGCCAACTTCCGGATTGTGGGCCGACGGCGCAAGCGCGTCATCAACTTTGGCGACCACGTGAAGGTGCGCGTCAAGGAGGCCAACTTGCAAAAGCGCATCATTGACTTGGTGTGGGTGAAGTAGGCCGGGCCGACAGAAGAGGAAATGGCAGAGCGGATTTTTGCCTATTTTTGGCCTGAATCCCCTTTGCATGCCTTTCGACTTTGTTGCTCACACACGCCAACTAAACGCCCTCATCGCCGACATGCCCTTCGGCGAAGCCCCTGCCGAACTCTACGAGCCGCTGAGCTACCTGATGGGCTTGGGCGGCAAGCGCTTGCGGCCGTTGCTGGTGCTGCTGGGCCACCACCTCTACGCCGACGACCCCGACCAGGCCCTGCGCCCGGCCGTGGCCGTAGAAGTGTTTCACAACTTTACGCTCATGCACGACGACATCATGGACGAAGCCCCGCTGCGGCGAGGGCTGCCCACGGTGCACGAAAAGTGGAACCGCAACGTGGCCATCCTGGCCGGCGATGTGATGCTCGTCAAGGCCTATGAGCTGCTGATGACCCTGCCCGATGCGCACCTGCGGACGGCCCTGGCGCTGTTCAACCGCTGCGCCACCGAGGTGTGCGAAGGCCAGCAACTGGACATGAACTTCGAAAGCCGCGCCACCGTCACGGAAGGCGAATACCTAGAGATGATCCGCCTCAAAACGGCCGTGTTGCTGGGTTTTGCCCTCGAACTGGGCGGGCTGGTGGGCGGGGCCGATGCCACCGACCGGGCTTTGCTGCGCCAGGTGGGCGTTAGCCTTGGCATGGGGTTTCAGCTCAAAGACGACCTGCTCGACGTCTATGGCGAACAGGCCAAGGTGGGCAAGCAGGTGGGCGGCGACAT
>DAIRSZ010000219.1:0-3392 GCA_036804165.1 Catalimonadaceae bacterium
TGGTAGGCCGGGCCGAAGTGCTCGACCTGAGCGAAGGCATCAAAACGTTCATCTAGCGCGATGATCACCGCTGTGCACGCGAGCAGCTGCGTACGCAGTGGTGATTCTTTCCAGATGACCTACCTTAAAAAATCGTTGCCCGGCGTGTGTAATTCGTACGTCGGCTGACAGCCCGCTGCACAACTTGATGCGTCTTGTCCGATAGCCCGCCATGTCTTATCTCCGTTTCTTCGCCGCATACGCCTTCTGGCTTGTTCTGACTGTGTGGGTTCCATTCAAGAATGCGCACGCGCAGGTCGGCAACAAAGCCTACGACCTGATGCTTCGTCGCCTGCTCACCCGCAACGTGCCCGAGGTAACGGTCACCCAACTGGCCAACCGCTCCTCGGAGGTCACCCTGCTCGACGCCCGCGAGCGTCCCGAATACGCCGTCAGTCACTTACAAGACGCCATCTGGGTAGGCTACGAACAGTTCGATACCGCTGCGGTGTCCAGCTTGCCCCGCGACCAGCCCGTGGTGGTCTATTGTTCGGTGGGCTACCGCAGCGAAAAAATCACGCAGCGGCTGCTGCAAATGGGCTTCACGCAGGTATCGAACCTTTACGGGGGCATCTTCGAATGGGTCAATCAAGGGCAGCCGCTCTATCAAGAAGGTGTCCAGACCCACCGCGTACACGGCTACAGCCGCGCGTGGGGCATCTGGCTACAACGTGGCGAAAAGGTTTTTGGCGATAAGCCCTGACTACTCGGCGTAGAGCAAATAACGCTTGCGCAACGCCCGGTAGGCCGTCAGGTCGGCCGTCCACCCCGCCCGTATCTCCGCTTCGGACTTGCCCGCCCTGATCTGGGCCTGCACGTCGGCATTGCCCACGAGGGTATTAAAAAAATTGTTGAAGAATTTGTCCTTCTCCGGCGAGCGGGCGTAGGCGTCGAGCACGTAGCGCAGCGTGAAACCCTCGACCGTCACCTGACGCAAATCCTGCCCGTAGCACAACTGGTTTTCGTAGAGCGGATTTTTGGCCGCGCCGGGCGTGCTGACGGGCGTAAAGGTAAAGTCGCCGTAGGCCGGATCGGGCGCCCCCATCACCTGGAAGGGCATCGGCGTACCCCGCCCCACGCTCATGCGCGTACCCTCGAAGAGGCACAACGAAGGATACAAGGCAATGGCCTGGTCGTTGGGCAGGTTGGGCGAAGGGCGTACGGGCACCGAATAGGGTGTTTGATGGGTGTAGTCACGCACAGGCACCACCGTCAGGCGGCACTTTTTGCTTGCGCCTAGCCAGCCTTCGCCGTTGATCATCCCGGCCAGTTCGCCCACCGTCAGGCCGTGCACAATCGGGATGGGGTGCATCCCCACAAAAGAGCGGAGCTTTTCCGTCCGCACGGGGCCGTCCACGTAATGGCCGTTGGGGTTGGGCCGGTCGAGCACCAGCACGGACACCTGGTGCTCGGCGCCGGCCTGCATGACGTAGTGCAGGGTGCTGATGTAGGTATAGAACCGGGCGCCCACATCCTGCAAGTCGAAAACCAGTACGTCGAGGTCGCGCAGGTGGGCCGCCGAGGGGCCTTTTTGCTGGCCATAGAGCGATACCAACGGCAGGCCCGTGGCGGCGTCGGTGGCGTTGTCCACCCGTTCGCCCGCGTCGGCCGTGCCCCGAAAGCCGTGCTCGGGCGTGAAAATTCGTACCACGTCCACGCCCCGGCTTCGCAGGGTGTCCACCAGGTGCACCGCACCCACGGTCGAGGTGTGGTTGACCACCAGTCCCACGCGCTGGCCCTGCAACTGGGGCAAGTACGCGGCCATCTGCCAGGCACCGGGTTGGGGTGGGGCCACGGCCCGCGTATCGGCAGCGGGTGCTGAGCGGGCACCGGACGAATCATCGGGCGGGGTGGGATAAGATACGGGGGCAGTGCAGGCCAGTAGCCACAGCCCGGTGAGCAACCGCAAAAGCATGGAAAGAGAATGAGATCGGAAATGCGCCCGGCTGCCCGTTCGGCACGGCATCCGGGCGCAGGGTGGTGTCAGGAAAGTTTATTCCGGTAGTCTTTGTAGCCGAACGTACGTACCAGCCGGAAGGTACCATCTTCTTGCCAGATGCCCAGCGCCGGGTGCTTGACACCGTTAAAGAACGTGGTCTTCACCATCGTGTAGTGCATCATGTCGTCGAACACCAGCCGATCGCCAGGCTGCAAGGGCGTGGCGAAGGCGTAGTCGCCGACGTAGTCGCCCGCCAGGCAAGTGGTGCCGCCCAGGCGGTAGCGCGTTTGCCCAGCTTCGGGAGGGGTGCCCACCTCGCCATCGGGACGAAACACCCGGGGGGTGTAGGGCATTTCGATGCAGTCGGGCATGTGCGCCGAGATGGACACGTCGAGCACCACGGGCCGAATGGCCGCGCCGGGCAGCACGTCCTGCACGGTGGCCGTCAGGTAGCCCGTCTGCCACGCGATGGCCGATCCGGGCTCAAGCACCAATTCGAGGTCGTACTTTTGGCGCAGGCGCCGCAGCACGCCCACCAGGTGATCGGTGTCGTAGCCCGCGCGGGTCATCAGGTGGCCGCCGCCCAGGTTGAGCCATTTGGCCTGGTGCAAGAGGTGGCCAAATTTCGTTTCCACGGCGGCCAGCGTCCGTTCCAGCGCGTACGAGTCGCTTTCGCAGAGCGTGTGGAAGTGCAAGCCTTCGATGCCTTCGGGCAGGTGGTCGCCGATGTCGGCGGCCGTACTGCCCAGCCGCGAGCCGGGGATGCAGGGGTTGTACAGCTCGGTGGTCACCTCCGAATACTCGGGATTGATGCGCAGAGCGCAGGCCACGGGCCGGGGGCTGCGCTGCACCTGCGCCCGGAAACGCGCCCACTGGGCCGGCGAGTTGAAGGAGAGGTGATCGCAGTAGCGCAGCAGCTCGTCCATTTCGTCTTCGAAGTAGGCTGGGCTGTAGCAATGCACCTGCCCGCCAAACTCCTCGTGGCCGAGGCGCGCTTCGTAGAGGCCGCTGGCGGTGGTGCCAGCCAGGTAGGGCCTGATCAGGTCAAAGGCCGAGAACATAGCAAAACCTTTGAGGGCCAAGATGATCGTTACGCCGGCCGCTTGCTGCACGCGGTCAATGAGTTCGAGGTTGCGGCGCAGCAGCCGGGCTTCGAGCACGAAACAGGCCGAAGGCACTTGGGCAAAGTTGATGGGGGGCGCCGTGCGCCAGTCTGCTTGGGTGGAGGGCATCATAGCATAAAGATACGGAGCGCGTCGAGATTGGTCGGTAAGGAAGGGTTAAATTTGCCAGACTGGTAGGCAGGAGGTGCTGGGCGCAGCGACGGCTATGCAGATTTTTTGACAAAAGGCAACAAAACCAGGAGTTACGCAAAAGATTTGGAAAAAGCCCTCTGAGCGTCTAGAAACAGGGT
>DAIRSZ010000220.1:0-3391 GCA_036804165.1 Catalimonadaceae bacterium
CAGTTCTACCGTCAGCAACTGGCGCCGGGGGTGCGCACGATGGTGATGGTCAAGGCTTTTGCCTACGGCAGCGGCAACGCCGAAGTGGCCAGTTGGCTGCAATTTCAGGGCGTGGACTACCTGGCCGTGGCCTACGCCGACGAGGGTGTTACGCTCCGCACGCACGGCATCACCCTGCCCATCATGGTGATGAATCCCGAGCCGTCCACGTTTCCGCTGCTGCTGGCCCATCGGCTGGAGCCGCAGCTCTACAGCTGGGAGGTGCTGACCGCTTGGGGGGATTTTTGCGCCGCCGCGCCGTCGCAGGCCCTGCCCGCTGTCCACCTCAAGTTCGACACGGGCATGCGGCGGCTGGGCTTTGTGCCTGCTGACGCACCCCGGCTAGGGGAAATGCTGGCCGGGATGCCTTGGCGGGTGGCCTCTTTGCTGACGCACCTGGCCGCTGCCGACGAGGCGCCGCACGATGACTTTTCGCGCCAGCAACTGGCCGTTTTCGCCACCGTTGCGCAGCAACTCACCGATGGGCTGGGCTACGCGCCCCTACGCCACGCCCTCAACTCGGCGGGGATTCTCCGCTTTCCGGAGGCGCACCTGGACATGGTACGGCTCGGCATTGGGCTGTACGGGGTGGCGCCGGGCGGTGCGGCACCCGGTGCTTTGCGGTCCATCAGTCGGCTCGTGTCGGTGGTATCGCAGGTGAAGGCCTTGCCCGCGGGCGATACCATCGGCTATGGCCGCCACGACGCCGCCGACCACGACCGCACGATCGCGGTGATCGCCATTGGCTACGCCGACGGCTTTGGGCGGGGCCTCAGCCGGGGGAGGGGCGAGGTGCGGATTCGCGGCCACCGAGTGCCCGTAGTGGGCAATGTCTGTATGGACATGACCATGGTGGACGTGACCGGGCTAGACGTGGCGGCGGGCGACGAAGTGGTCATCTTCGACCAAGACACACCCATCACCGAACTGGCCACTCGGTTGGGTACCATTCCCTACGAGGTGCTGACGGGCATCGGTGAGCGCGTCCGGCGGGTGTTCTATTGGGAGTAAGATCAGTCGGCGTACACGCTTTCCTTGCCTAATTTCTTCACTACCAAGTAGTAGAATACGGCCCGGTGCTTGGTGCGACTTTCGTAAGCTTTGCAGACTTCAGCCACGGCGGCTTCGGCTTCGGCCTGACTTGCTCCTAGCTTTTTGACCGCAAAATTATCAACCACGTACGCAACTTCGCTTTTGTCGCTGCAGGCCACCAGCATGGTGTCCCGGTTGTAGATGGAAGGGCCGCAGCCTTTGGTGACGGCCCGCAACAATTCATTGTCGGGGTTTTGATCAAATTTGGCTAATTCTGTCTCGTAAGCGGCCAGTTTTTCTTCAAACTTACTCATAGTATTTTTCTTGAAAATGCTTGTGTAAAAAGAATGAAATAGATGCGTGAAGTTGTGAATATTTTCTTTAAAAAAGCAATAAGTTTTTGCTGTCAGTATGTTGAAGTGGCTGGCTGCTTGCTCAAAGGCTGTTCAACCCAAATTTTAGTATCGTTGTGGGCCAAGCTTCTGCAAGTTGCCGACGTTTCCGGAAGGCGCCACGGCGCTGTGCCTGGCAGCAGCGTGCAAGGGTCCCCCACAATGTTGCTCAAAAAGGCTAACAGTGTGCTCGGAAAAATCCGCCCGGCGGCGGTGACCTAACTTTTGTGCACATGCCGCTGTTGGGCCCAATATGAATCAGACTTCTCGGTTGCGGCCGGCTGCGGCTGTCCCGGGTACCAAACCTTCCTGGCGCGCGCGCTTTGCCGCCCTGCGCTACCTTCCGGCTTTTTTCCGGATGATCTGGCATACGCAGCCTGCCTACACCGCCCTCAACGTGGGGTTGCGCATCGTCAAGTCGGCCGTGCCGCCCGCTTCGCTCTACGTAGCCAAGCTCATCATTGACGAAGTGGTGCGCATCTCGCAAGGGGGCGAGGTGGATCAGCCTTGGCTCTTGACGCTGGTGGCCATCGAGTTTGGCCTGGCCATCGGTTCGGACTTGCTCAACCGGGGCATCAACCTGCTCGACAACTTGCTGGGCGATTTGTTTGCCAACGCATCGTCGGTGCGGCTGATGACCCACGCGGCCACCCTCGACCTGGATCAGTTCGAAGATGCCGAATTCTACGACCAACTCGAACGGGCGCGGCGTCAGACCACGGGCCGCGTGGTGCTGATGTCGCAGGTGCTCAGCCAGTTTCAGGACCTGGTGACGGTGGTGTTCTTTACGGCGGGTTTGGTGGCCTTCAACGCGTGGCTGGTGGCCTTGCTGGTGCTGGCCGTGGTGCCCGCCTTTTTGGGCGAAACGCGCTTCAACCAGGAGCGCTATTCGCTCACCCGGCAGTGGACGCCCCAGCGCCGCGAACTGGACTACTTGCGCTACGTGGGCGCTTCGGACGAAACGGCCAAAGAACTGAAGACCTTCGGGCTGTCGGGCTTTCTGGTGGATCGCTTTCGGGCACTCTCCGACCGCTACTACCGCGAAAACCGGGCCCTGGCTCTGCGGCAGGCGGGGTGGGGGTTGGTGCTGTCGGCCCTGGGCAGCGCGGGCTACTACGTGGCCTACGTGTTCATCTTGTGGGAGACAGTGGCCGGACGCCTGTCGGTCGGTGATTTGACTTTTCTGGCCGGATCGTTCGGGCGGGTGCGCGGACTGCTGGAGGGCATCTTCAACCGCTTTTCGGCCGTGGCGCAGGGGGCGCTCTACCTCCACGATTTTTTTGCATTTTTCGAGATTCAGCCCCGCATTCGGGCCAAGGCCGACGCCCGGCCCTTGCCCCGGCCCATCCGCCACGGCTTCACCTTCGAAGACGTGGGCTTTCGCTACGACAAGGCCGAACGCTTTGCCCTTCGCCACCTCAACTTTCACCTGGCGGCAGGAGAGAAGCTGGCGCTGGTGGGCGAAAACGGCGCTGGCAAAACCACCTTCGTCAAATTGTTGGCCCGCCTCTACGACCCTACCGAAGGGCGCATTCTGCTCGACGGCGTGGACCTGCGCGACTACGACCCCGAAGACCTGCGCCGCCAGGTGGGCGTCATTTTTCAGGACTTTGTGCGCTTTCAGCTCACGGCGGCCGACAACATCGCCGTGGGGCGCATCGAAGACCGCACCGACCGCCCCCGCATCGAACAGGCCGCTGCCCTCAGCCTGGCCGACGAAGTGGTGCGCGAGTTGCCGCAGGGCTACGACCAACTCATCGGCCGACGTTTTGGCGGGGTAGATCTGTCGGGTGGGCAGTGGCAGAAAGTGGCCCTGGGCCGGGCCTACATGCGCGAGGCCCAACTGTTGATTCTGGACGAACCTACGGCGGCCCTCGATGCCCGGGCCGAGCACGAGGTCTTCCAGCGCTTTGCCGACCTGACGCGGG
>DAIRSZ010000221.1:0-3370 GCA_036804165.1 Catalimonadaceae bacterium
TCGGCCAGCGTCAGCGACTGGGTGCGTTCCATCAGGCGGGGCGAGAGCACCCCCACGGGCAACACGGCCTCTTGCCGGGTGACTTCGTAGCGATTGGCTGATACCACCACCTCGGCAGTTTGCAGGGCCCCCGGCCTGAGGGCAATCGTCAGTAAGGTGTCTCTGGTCAGGTCGATTACCCGGGTCTGGATGTCGTAGCCCACAAAACTGATTCGGATGCGCAGGCGATTGCTGGGCAAGGCTGTCAGCACGAAGCGCCCGTCGGCATCGGTGGTGGTGCCCTGTTCATTGTCCACCACGTACACCGTGGCTCCGGGCAGGGGCATTTGCGTGGCCGCATCCGTCACGATGCCGCGCAGGGCGGCGCGCGGCGCCTGGGCCTCGGCGCCGGACAGGCCAATGAGGAGTAGCAGCCAAAAACCCAGTAGCTTTCGTTTCATGGAAAGTAAAATACAGATTGTATAAAAATGTTTTTATAAGACAAAGTTATTTATTTTTAGATAAGCCTAAAAATTATTTACGACAAAGTTTTCATCCTCCTTTTCGAAGGGGCCGGGTTTGACCTTATGGATCACCACCCCCGTAGAGACGTAGCACGCTACGTCTCGGCCTTACAGGTGATTATCCCTATGGAAACTACGCTACGTCTCAGCCTTACGGATGATTACTACGGAAACCACGCTACGCCTCAGCCCATAGACCTGACCATATGCAGCACGCTACCTCTCCGCCTATGAGGTCGGGTTTGATCTTGTTCATCATTATACCCCAAAAGCGACATTTTCCGTAGAGCAAAGCACCACGCCCATTCGGAGCGATCACGTCCTCAATCGTATGCCCTACCAACGCCTTGCCGTCATCCTCGGCAACCAACTCTTTCCCGACCACGGCCGCCTGCGGCCCGACGAAAACACCCTCTTCTTCATGGCCGAAGACACGGGGCTTTGTACGCACTTCAAATACCACAAGCACAAGCTGATGCTCTTTTTGTCGGCCATGCGCAGCCACCGCGACGCCCTGGCCGATAAGCACGCCGTGCACTACGTCGAGCTGACGGCCCGCAACCAGGGCCAGTCGTACGAAGACAAGCTCCGGGCAGTGCTGGAGGCGCACGGCGACATCGGCGAAGTGGTGACCTACGACGTCGAAGACAAGTTTATGGACCAGCGCCTGCGGCAGTTTTGTCGGGCGCAGGACTTGACCTTGACTACCGAAGACTCGCCCCTGTTCCTGACCACGCGGGCGCAGTTCGACACGTTTCTCGACAAGCACAGAACCTCCATGCAGGTATTCTACCAGTGGCAGCGGCGGCGGCTGGGCGTGCTGGTGGACGAACAGGGCAAGCCCCGCCACGGCCAATGGTCGTTCGACGCCGACAACCGCAAAAAGCTGCCCCGCGACCTGTCCGTGCCTGACCTGCCCCAAAGCCAGCGCACCGACCACACCGAGGCCGTGGCGCAGTTGGTGGATACGCTCTTTGCTGACCACCCGGGCCAAACCGACAATTTCCACTGGGCCACCACGCGCCGGGCGGCCTTCTACCAACTCGACAATTTCCTTAAGGAACGCTTCGCGCAGTTTGGCCCCTACGAAGACGCCCTCTCGACGCAGCACCGCACGGTGTTTCACTCGGTGCTTTCTCCTTATATAAACATGGGACTGATTACGCCCGACGAAGTGGTGGACAAGGCCCTGGCCTACGCCGACGCCCACGACGTACACTTTCCCAGCGTGGAGGGCTTCGTGCGGCAGGTGATCGGCTGGCGCGAGTTTATGCGGGGCATGTACCACACCCACGACCTCGAGAAAAACTACTTCGACCACACCCGCCGGCTGGGCGAGGCCTGGTACACGGGCGACACGGGCATCCCCCCGCTCGACGACGTCATTGCCCGCGTCACCACCCACGGCTACGCGCACCACATCGAGCGGCTGATGGTGGCCGGCAACCTGATGCTGCTCTGCGAGATCAGCCCCGACGAAGTCTATAAATGGTTCATGGAGCTGTTCGTAGATTCTTCCGACTGGGTGATGGTGCCCAACGTGTACGGCATGAGCCAGTTTGCCGACGGGGGCACCTTCGCCACCAAGCCCTACGTGGCCGGGGCCAATTATTTGCTCAAGATGAGCGACTACCGCAAGGGCGACTGGGCCGAGACGGTCAACGGGTTGTACTGGCGCTTCATCAACGCCCACCGCGATTTGTTTGGTAGCAACCCGCGCATGGCCATGATGGTGAGCATGTTCGACAAAAAAAGCAAGCCCGAGCAGCGCAAGCTCCTCGGCCTGGCCGACGACTTCATCGGGCGCGTAACGCAACCGGCGGGGTAGGGTGGGGGCAGTCAGCCAGGAGATAGGGCGCGTCGCCCCCAAAATAAAGGCGAGAATTGGCCCGCCGCATTGGCATATTCGTCCGACAAATGCATCTTCACCGCCGAACCCATCTTTCCCCATATCCGCTATGTGGCTACTCAGCGAACATCCCTCGGTGGCGGCGCACTTCATCGCCGAACTGCGCGACGAGCAAATTCAGCGCGATGCCTGGCGCTTCCGCCAAAACCTGGAGCGCATCGGCCAGGTGCTGGCCTACGAAATTTCGCGCACGCTCGACTACCAGACTGTCGAGGTGCAGACGCCTCTGGGCACCTCAGCCGAGCAGCGGTTGGTGCGCCCGCCCGTGCTGGCGCCCATCCTGCGGGCGGCCTTGCCGATGCACCAGGGCTTTCTGCGTTTTTTCGACCGGGCCGAAAATGCCTTCGTGGCTGCTTATCGCGGACACTATCGGCACGACAATTCGTTTGAGGTGTACATGGAATACGCCGTAACGCCCCAACTCGACGGCAAGGTGCTGATCCTCATTGACCCGATGTTGGCCACCGGGCAATCGCTCATGCGGGCCTACGAGGCCCTGCTACGCCACGGCAACCCGGCGCAGGTGCACGTGGCCGTGGCCATTGCCGCGCAGGCGGGGGTGGACTTTCTCACCGAGCACTTGCCCGACGTGCGGCTGTGGCTCGGCGCGCTCGACCCGACGCTTGACCAGAAGTCGTACATTGTGCCCGGGTTGGGCGACGCGGGCGATCTGGCCTACGGCACCAAAATATAGTCGTATTATAAACATTTTTATTATGTTAATTAGAGTGCTCATTTGCTGGGTGTTGTTGCTTTTCACAAGTGTACACGCGCAAGCAACTGCCTCATTCGAGGAGGTGCCCATGTCAGCGAGTGAGATCCAGCAGGCCCTGCGCAAGCTCAACACCTGCGCCTCGGTGCTCTACGTGGCGGCCCACCCCGACGACGAGAACACGGCCCTGATCGCCTACCTGGCCTCGGCCCGCCTGGCCCGCACGGGCTACCTCTCGCTGACGCG
>DAIRSZ010000222.1:0-3364 GCA_036804165.1 Catalimonadaceae bacterium
TTTGCGTATGCTTACTTCTCAACCCTTGCTCGTGGTCGGCGACGTTATGCTCGATCACTACCTGATCGGTCGCGTTACGCGCATTTCGCCTGAGGCACCCGTACCGGTGGTCAACGTCACCGAAGAGCGCTTCGTGCCGGGCGGGGCGGCCAACGTGGCCCTCAATCTGGCCGGCCTGGGCCAGCAAGTCACCCTCTGCGGGGCCAGTGCCGAAGACACGGCCGGGCAACGCCTGCGGGGACTCTGTGCCGAGCAGCGCATCGAAACGGCTTTTTTGAATACCGCTACTCCCACCATCTGCAAAACGCGGGTGATTGGCGAAAAGCAGCAGATTGTCCGCGTTGATCGGGAGGAGCCCTTTATGGCCCACGCCGCCGCCGTCGCTGCCCTAAAAGACTTGCTGCGGGGATTCGAAATGGTGGTGATCTCGGATTACGGCAAGGGATTCTGCGCCTCTGCGGTGTGCCGGGCTTGCATTGAGGCCGTACCGCGGGTCATCGTAGATCCGAAGGGGCACGACTGGGAAAAATACCGGGGAGCCTACGCAGTGACCCCCAACCTGAAGGAGCTTTCGCTGGTGGCAGGTCAAGAACTGCCCAACGAAGACGCGGCCATCGCGGCGGCAGCCCAACGGGCCCGCACAGTGTTTGGGTTTGCCTACTTGCTGGTGACGCGCTCCGAACGGGGCATGACCCTGGTGGGGGCCGAGGGCGTGCAGCACTTTCCGACCCGGGCCATTGACGTCTTCGACGTGTCGGGCGCGGGCGACACGGTGCTGGCCACGCTGGCCGCTTTTTTGGCCAATGGCCACGACCTGCCCACGGCCATCCGCTGGGCCAATGCGGCGGCTGGCTACGTCGTAAGCAAATTTGGGACGTACGCCCTGTCGGCCAAAGAGCTGGCCACCCTGACGCCTTAGGGATGGGCCGCCACCCAGACCTCGCCGTCTGCGAAAATCTCTTTCTTCCAGATGGGCACCGTCTGCTTGAGCGTGTCAATGATGAACTGGCAGGCGGCAAAGGCGTCGTGCCGATGCGGCGTGGCCACGGCTACGACCACGGCCGCTTCGCCGATGCGCAGCGTGCCGACCCGGTGTACGACCACGGCCCGCTGCAAGGGCCAGCGGGTACGGGCTTCGGCCACGATTTTACCCATTTCCCGGATCGCCATGGGCGCGTAGGCTTCGTATTCGAGCTGCACCACGGGGCGGTCGGCCGTACGGTTGCGCACCGTCCCTACGAAGGTGCTGACCGCGCCGCAGCCGGGCGCGGCGGCCTCCCCGAAGGCGGCCGTCACGTCAATGGCCTCCTCCGTAAGGGCGATGTGCGGTTGCCAATCCTGGTCAGCCACCGCTCACGGGAGGAATAAGGGCCACTTCATCCGTGGGTTGCAAGACCCGGTCGGGCTGGGCGTATTCTTCGTTGACGGCCACCACCACGCTGGCCAGTTGGCGCAATTGGGGATAGGCCGCTTCGAGGTGCTGGCGCAATTGGGCCACGTTGGCCTGGTCGGGTAATTCCACGCGTACGCACGGGTGCCCGGCCATTTCGCGGGTGATGCCAAAAAGAAGAATATTGAGGTGCATACAGAGAGCCACAGACAGCAAGCATCGTCTGTTTTGTTGGTTGATCTTAGCGAAACAACGCCAGTGACTTTTCGAAGGTTTGCAGCGTGCCCCACAGCAAGGGGATACCCACAAAGAGCCAGGAAAGAATAAGCTGTACGCGGCCGGAGCCGGATTTTTCTGCGGTGGTATTCATAGACAATGACAGTTGACAAGTGATTCAATAAAAAGATTTATGTGCTCATAGCGCAGGGGGGCCATCCCTGCAAGGGTTTCTGTAAACACGTCGAGCAGAACCCTTGCAGGGCTTTGGTGGTGTGGGTGGTGTGTTCCCCCCGCAGAAACCGCGCGTGCTTCAGACCTTCACCCGCGAGGCGTCTTCGCGGTAGTGGTAGCGCGCATCTACGGGTTTTACCAACAAATTGCATACAATGCCTACCACCAGTAGTCCGGCCATGATGTACATCGTGGTAGAATAGGCATTGGCGGGCGGAATCTGCAACGTCTCGATCTGGTAGGTACGCAAGTACGTCAGCAGCGTCGGTCCTACGATGGCGGCAGCCGACCAGGCCGTGAGCAAGCGCCCGTGAATGGCCCCCACCTGCATGGTACCAAACATATCTTTCAGGTAGGCCGGAATGGTGGCAAAACCCGCCCCGTACATCGAAATAATGATGCAAAACAACACCACAAACAGCAGGGGGCTGCCCATCTGACCCGTAGTTGGGATCAGGGCGTAGAGCACCGTACCCAGGCCCAAATAGATCATGTAGATCATCTTGCGGCCCGTATAGTCGGAGAGCGAAGACCAGAAAAAGCGCCCCACCAGGTTGAACAAACTCAGCAGCCCCACGAAGCCCGCCGCCGCCTCGGGCGAGATGTACCGATCGGGGCCCACACTGTCCACCGAGAACATCTCCTGAATCATGGGCGATGCCTGTGCCAACACGCCAATGCCCGCCGTCACGTTCAGAAACAAAATGGCCCACAGCAACCAAAATTGCGGGGTTTTGATGGCCACGTCGGCCTCGACATGGGCCGTGGTCACCATACGATTGGTCTGCGTTTTGGGCTGATAACCCGCCGGTTTCCAATCGGGGCGCGGCACGCGCACCGTAAACACGCCAAACATCATGAACAAAAAGTAGATACCACCCATTACGAGGAACGTTTCGCCCACGCCCACCGAAGTAGGCGTCTTGAAGTAGTTCATCAGCATCACCGACAGCGGCGAGCCGATCATGGCCCCGCCCCCAAAGCCCATGATGGCCATGCCCGTGGCCATCCCCGGCCGATCGGGAAACCACTTGATGAGCGTGGACACGGGCGCGATGTAGCCTAGCCCCAGCCCAGTGCCGCCGATGACGCCCGAGCCTAGGTAGAGCAGCCATATCTGGTGGGTGGCGATGCCCAGCGCCGAGACGAAGAATCCGCCGCAAAAACAAAGTGCCGAGGCGAACATCGCCTTACGCGGGCCCACGCGCTCGAGCCATTTGCCAAACACAAAAGCCGATATGCCCAGGAAAGCGAAGGCAATGTTGAATATCCAGACCAGTTGGTTGAGCGTCCAGTCTTCGGGGGTGGACTCGGTGATGCCGATCAGGCGCGTGAGGGGCAGGTTGAACACGCTCAGGGCGTAGCCCTGCCCGATGCAGAGGTGAATGGCCAGTGCGGCTGGGGGTACCAGCCAGCGATTATAGCCTTTGGGCGCTACGGAGTGCCCACGATCGAGAAAAGAAAAAAGAGCCATAAGCAGGTTTGGTAGGTTAAAAGTGTGGCGTAAGGACTGCGTATTGGTGC
>DAIRSZ010000223.1:0-3344 GCA_036804165.1 Catalimonadaceae bacterium
AGGGCGTTGGCCTGCGGGTCTATGCCCCGGTCAGCCTTGAAGAGGGGATTGAGGTCGTAGTTGACAAACAGGGCCACGCCCCGGTAGCCCACCTCGCCCGTCAGGCCGTAGCGGAAGTCGTTGAGGAAGAAGCTGTCGAAGTCGCGGCGCAGGCGGCGGCCCTCGAAGCGGCTGGCGTAGCGCTCCATGCTGTAGGAACGCAGGCGCACCCCCCCGTAGCCGCCCACGGCTACGCGCAAACCTTCTTTTTTGCCCTTGCCAAAGTCGAAGTGCAGGCGCACCGGAATGTTGAGGAAGGCGGCCGTCAGTTTGCTGCGGCGCAAGATGTTGTTGGTGTCGCCGGCAAAGGCTACGCCGGTAGGTTCGGCAATGGGGGCGCGCTCGATGGTTTCGTTGTTGTTGAAACGGAAGTTGTACCAGCTCAGCGAAAGCCCCGAGACCAGATAGACTGGACTTTTTTCTTGTCCAAGCCGAACCTTGAAGCCTGATTCTAGATCCACGTAGCGCGAGCCGAGCAGGTTGAGTTCGGGCAAACCCCCTTGGTTAAGGTCGGTGCCGTCGGGAAAACTGCCGTTTTGCAGGTAGGGATTCAGGCCTAGGCTGAAGTTGAAGTTTTCGCTGATGCGGCTCTTTTTGCGGCGGGCAGGCTTGCTGTCGTCATCATCATCGTCGTCGTCGTCATCATCATCATCATCTTCTTCGATACTGACCAGGTCCTCGTTGATTTCGACCCGAACACCGTTGCCGATCTCGATTCGGAGGCGGTTGTCGCGGCCGCGCCGATCCTGAAAGCTGATGGTGGTGTCCACCCGGCTGCCCTCGGGCTGACGCAACAGCGAGTCAATGCGGGCAAAGAGGTTGTCGAGATCTTGGGCCTGCAGCAGTTGTAAGTCGCTGGTGTCAGCCACAAAGAGGTTCATTTGGCTTTCTTGTCCAAAACGGACAATGACCGTGTCGCGGGTGGGTGTAGTCTGCGCCAGGGCGGCGGTGGCCCACAAGGTGGCGCCGAGCAATAAGAGATTTTTCATTGTTCTTCTTTGGGTTTACGTTGTACAAGAGCAAGCAATTGGCGGCGGTCGAGGCCGAGGTCTTCCCACTCGAGGGGTTGACCTTGTTTGAGGCGCCTTAGTTTCTGCCAGAAGCCACGGGGCGGGGCGGCGGTCGCTCGCTCGGGTTGACCGAAACGCACCTCGATCACCCATTCGTCGGCCGTCGGCAATTCGGTTTCGGGGACGTACGTGGCGACCACCTGCGGAACGGCTACGGTGGCGGGCGTTGCCGAAGGCCACGACGTATCGGCCAGAACGGCCATGTCGGCGACGGGCCGCGCAGGCAGGCTGGGTGCGGGCACGGGCAATTGGCTAGGCGCGGGCACTAGGCGCGGCGTGCGATCGGGCACCGACGCGGGCGCAGCCGCCACGGACGCGGGCGGTACGGCCACCGACGGTTTGGCCACCGCGACGGCAGACGGCAGGGGCACGGTGGCCGGGGCCGTGCGCACCGTATCGGGCGCCAGCACCACGTAGGCACCGGGCACGGCGGGCGACAGCGCCCACCAGCCAGCGGCCGTCAGCAGCAGCGCTATGGCGGCGGCCAGTCCCCACGGTAGTAGGGGTTTGCGTTGGCGCCGTTGCGCCAGCTTCTCCCAAGAGGGAGGTGGCGTTTGGTGCGCGCCGAGGCGCTCGGCGAAAAGGCGGTCAATGGTGTTATCAGGCTTCATGGATTACAGCCGTTTTTTTTAAAGTCAATTGTTGCTGGAGCCAGGCCCGTGCCCGGCTCAGTTGCGATTTGGAGGTGCCCGGGCTGATGCCCAGCAACTCGGCAATCTCGGCGTGCGAATAGCCTTCGAGGGCGTAGAGGTTGAACACCGCCCGGTAGCCATCGGGCAGCCGCTGCAGCAGGCGGAGCAAATCGTCGGCGGCCAGTTGGTGGTCGGGCCATGCTTGTTCGGGCATCTCGTCGGCGTATTCGAGGGTGAGCGGGAGGGGCGCGGACGGCCGCCGCCGCAAGGTGCCGAGGGCCTCGTTGACGATCACCCGGCGCAGCCAGCCCTCCAGGCTGCCTTCTTCGCGGAAGGTGCCGATGCGGTCGAAAATGCGGGCGAAACCCTGCAAGAGCGCGTCTTCGGCCTCGGCGTCGGGCAGGTAGCGACGGCAGATGCTCAGCATTTGGGGCGCATAACGCTCGTAGAGCGTACGCTGGGCCAGCGCCTCGCCGCGCTGACAGCCCCGTAACAACTCGGTTTCGGTGTCGTAGTTTTTGGAGCGGCGTAGCGTTATTTTCATACAGTATCGTCGGCTTTGACAGGAAGATGCGAAAAGTGCGGCCGGAGGTTGCATCATCTTCCAAAAAGATTTTTTGGCCCGGCCGCGTGCCGACCCGTCCCCGACTCCAATGTCCTTTTTCGACTACCTGCTGCCCAACCACAAACGTCCCATTGATCGGCTGCTGCGGCCCGTTTCGCGCTTGCTGGGGCGCAAATCCAGTTCGGGCATCGTACTGTTCGTCGCTACGCTGATGGCCCTGGCTTGGGCCAACTCGCCCTGGGGCGATACCTACACGGCGTTCTGGGAGTACGAACTGGCCTTTCGGGTAGGAGAGCGCGAGTTGGCCGATACGCTCCACCACTGGATAAACGAGGGGCTAATGGCCGTCTTTTTCTTCTTGGTAGGGCTGGAAATAAAGCGCGAAGTGCTGGGCGGCGAGTTGGCGTCGCTTTCCAAAGCAACCTTGCCCATTGCGGCCGCCCTCGGCGGTATGGTGGTGCCCGCAGCGATCTACCTAATCTTTAATGCAGGCGCCGAAACGGCCCACGGCTGGGGCATCCCGATGGCGACCGACATTGCCTTTACGCTCGGCATCCTGTCGCTGCTGGGCGACCGTGTACCCACCACGCTCAAGGTATTTCTGACGGCCCTGGCCATCGTGGACGACATGGGCGCCGTGCTGGTGATTGCTTTTGCCTACACCACCGACTTCTCGCCCCAAAGCCTGATTTACGGGGGTATCTTCATGGGCGTGCTGATTGGGGGCAATCTGCTGGGCATCCGGGCTACGTGGTTCTACGCCCTGGTAGGCATTTTGGGGCTGTGGTTAGCCTTTTTGCAAGCAGGGCTGCACGCAACGCTGGCGGGCATCTTGCTGGCCACCACCATTCCCGGCCGGGCGCGCATTGACGAAAAACGTTTTCTCAAGGACATGGACGAGCTCATCGAGCGCTTCCGCAAAACGGATCACGACGCATCGAGTTTTGTGACGTCCGAACAACTTGACCTGCTCGAAAAAATGAAGCAGGAAAGTCGCGATGCCGAAACGCCTCTCCAGAAGCTGGAGCACCACCTCGA
>DAIRSZ010000224.1:0-3342 GCA_036804165.1 Catalimonadaceae bacterium
AGGCCGGGATGGTGGAATTGGTAGACACGCAAGACTTAAAATCTTGTGACCGTAATGGTCGTGCGGGTTCGAGCCCCGCTCCTGGTACATGCCCAAAGAGCCGCCTGCTGCCCGGGCGGCTTTTTGCTGTCGGCTAGTTTCGCTGCAGGTTGACTTGCTCTTCGACCAACAGGGCCGAGGGGTATTGTTTCTTTAGCTTGACGTAGTGCTTCTGCGCCTCAAGCCGATCGGTAAAGTCTCCCATCCGAATTCGGAACGTCGGCATCGAATACGTGAGGTACACGCTCAGGTCGGGATATTGCTGAAAAAGCTTGTCCTTGAGTGCCATGGCTTCGCTACGCTCGGTGCCCACAAACACCTGGATGCGGTAGCCTTCGGCATAGCGCACCTGGCGATTTTCTTCGGCCAGGCGTTGCATCAGGCCGTCAATTTCGGCCGTTTGGTGCTGGCTGGGCGCGGCCGACAGGTCGGGGGCACGCGGGGCGCGGGTTTCGGGCTGGTCGGCCTCCGTGCTTGGCGGCACGGGCCTAAAGTTGCTCAGGTCTTCGCGGAAGGTGCGTTCGGTGGCGGTGCGCTGCGGTTTGCAGCCCACCAACCCCCACAACAAAAGTGAAATCAGAAGAAAGCGCATAGCCGTTCGATTGTAACCAAAACGGGGAGGTTCTGGCCAGAGGCTCCCCGTCGGAAAGTACAGCAAGGTAGGGCTTGGGCCGCTTTTTGCCTAACGCGCCAGGTGCATTTTGCCCGTCAGGCGGCCCTGCGCCGTCTCGATGCGATAGACGTACAGCCCGTCGGGCAGGGTTTGCAAAGCCAGCGGCGTGCGGTGCTCGCCCGCCGCTTGTCGGCCGGGGCGCACCGTCAGGGCAGGCTTTCCCGTCAGGTCAAACACGGTGATGGTTACTTCGGCGGCCTGGGGCAGGGTGTAGTGCAGGGTAGCCGTGCCGGCGTTGGGCTGGGGATAGACCCCTTGCAGGCGCAGGCCCTCGGCAAGGCGGTCGGCCGCGCTGCTCACTTGATCAACGATAGGAAAGATCAGCAAATCTACGTTTAGCTGCCAACTATTATTGGTGCCGTCGTTGAAGGGCGCAAACGTGCCGGTGCTGAACCGCTCCCAGGCCAGTTGCTGACCCGAAAAACAGCCATTGTTCGTCATGAGGGCCGAGATGGAATCGCCGGCCGCCGCCGAGGTAGGCACCGTAAAGCCCACAAAAAACTCGTCCGTTACGGTCGGGGGGCTGTCGAACGTAAAAAAGGTGGGGCCCGTGGTGTCAACGGCCGACAGCAGCACGGGATTGCTCTGCGCCAGTTCTGTGCCCGGGCCTCCGTTCGCGGCCACGCTGTACACCTTCCCCACAATGGCCGCCGTGGGTGTGCCCACATTCTTGAAGCCGAACGGAATTTCAATGCCCGTCACGATGGCCAGGCCCGGAAAAGCGAATTTCTGTAGCTTTTCGGTATCGCCAAACTCATTCGTACCCGCCACGTAGCCGCCACCCTCTTGAACGGTAAAGACAAAAACCTGCTGCCCGCAAGGTTGTGACAACGAGCCAGGTATGAGCGTGTCCGACTCGTTCTGAATGCGCTGGGCCAGGCGCTCGGGAAGCAGGCGGGCAGGCCCTTTCTGAAACGGCGCGCGGTGCTGGGCCTGAGCCGACCCAAAGGTCATGAGTCCGATGAGCGCCGCAAATGCGTATTTTTTGAACATAAGGGTTGGGCATAATGTGTAACAAATGATTTTTGTTCGTTACGCGAACGCCTTTTCCCCGTTGCAACTACCGGAAAAAACCCTTAAAAATGCAATAATCGCCGTATTTGGTTCGATTATCCAGCCCATTGTTGGTACAAAATATATCCACCAAACAGCAGGCAGGCCAGCGCCGAAAGTAACGTTAAGTAGGTCTTGAGTCGTCCACCAATGGCCAATCGCCGCGAAAAAGGCAGGCTGAAAAGCCCCGAAGCCACTAGCATCCCGATCACCGATCCCAGCCCAAAGATCAGCAAATAGACCAAGCTAGGCAGGGCTGCGCCGATTTCGGTCATCACCAGCAATACCATCGCGCCGCTGCCCGCCAGCCCGTGTACCAGCCCCACGCCGTAGGCCAGGTGGTGACGTTGGCGGTGATCAATCTGGTGGCTGTGGGCCACTTCGGGTCGGTGCTGTCGCAGCCGCCATAGCCGATATAGCCCCAGCCCGATGAGCATTCCCCCTACCAGTGCCTCCAATTGGCCGAAACGTTGCTCGGAAAAAGCGACTTGCCCGGCGATGATGATGGCCCCTACTAGCAAAATAGTCGAAGAGTGGCCCAGGCCCCAGAACATGCCGTCGCGTAGGGCCAGCCGGAGGTTTTCGCGCCGCGTCACGAGGCTGCTGATGGCCACCAGGTGGTCGCCTTCGAAGGCGTGTGTAAAGCCGAGCAACCCGGCCGTCAGGAATAGGTAGGCATAAGCATCCATCATAGTGTTTGGGTAGGTAGGTCAAGCAAAAGTACACGGTGATTGCCCGTATCGGCTACGGCCAGCAAGTGGCCTTCATGCACCAGGGCAAAGGGCCAGTAGAGGGTATGCTGCGTACCCGTTTTGGTATCGGCATTTTCACTGCCCGTTGCAAAGTCGGGTTTGCCCAGCACGCGGTCGGCCGCTGGATTTTGTACTATTGGTACCTGATCGAAGCCCAGTAGGCGGCTGTTGCCCGTGTCGGCCACCCAGAGGCCATCCTCGACAAAGCAACTATCGTAGCACCAACTCAGCGTATGGGCTGCGGGCCGGGGCAGAAACTGATTCTGGCCGTTGGTGTCGAAGTCGGGCTGGCCCACAAGGTAATCGGCGGGTTGTTGCGCTGCCCGTAGGCCATTTTGCCAGAGCAATACTCGGTAGTACTGGGTATCGGTGATGGCCAGTTGCCTACCCGTTCCTACTTTGACCGAATAGGGCCAGATGGCGTGCTGCGGATCGTAGTGGCGCGTATCAAATTCGGCTTGCCCCACCACGCCGTCGGCGGGTGCATACGAAGTTTCCGGCCAGCGGTCGTACCATAATACCCGGCGGTTGCCCGTATCGGCCACCCAGAGGCGCTGCCCATCCGAACAGACGCCGTAGCACCAATAGAGGCTGCGGGCTGTGGGCGGCTGGGCCAGGCCCGCCACGTTAGGCTGGTTGTGAGCAAAATCGGGCTGGCCCAGCACCACGTCGGCAGGCTGACCCGATCGGGTCGGGAGGGTGTGCCAAAGCAGCACCCGGTGGTTCCAGGCATCGGCTACGGCCAGCCGCCGCCCGTCCGACCACACCCCCGACGGATAGTGGAGCGTATCGGCGCCCACTGCACCGCCCGCGTTGCGGCCCGTG
>DAIRSZ010000225.1:0-3264 GCA_036804165.1 Catalimonadaceae bacterium
ACACCATGATGGAGGTGGCCCGGCTGGGCAACAAATACCTGGCCGATACCGAGCCGTGGAAATTGTACAAGACCGAACCCGAGCGGGTCGGAACCGTGCTGCACCTGGGCTTGCAGATCGTGGCCAACCTGGCCGTGCTGGCCGAGCCGTTCCTCCCGTTTACGGCGGCGCGGCTGCGGCAGATGCTCCGGCTCGATGCCCAGCCCTGGTCGGCGGCGGGCCGCACCGACTTGCTGCCCGTTGGGCACCAGCTCGGCACGCCCGAGATGCTTTTCACCAAAATAGAAGACGACGTTATAGCGGCGCAAGTGCAGCGTTTGCTCGACATCAAGGCTGAAAACGAGCGGTCTGCGCAAGCTCTTGCGCCGCTCAAAGCGCATGTCACCTACGAGCACTTCGCCAAGCTCGACTTGCGCGTGGCCACCATCGTGGCGGCCGAGGTGGTGCCCAAGACCAAGAAACTCCTCCAGCTCACCCTCCAGACGGGCAGCGAGCAGCGCACCGTGGTCAGTGGCATTGCCGAATTCTACGCGCCCGAAACGGTGATTGGCCAGCAAGTATGCCTGTTGGCCAACCTGGCCCCGCGCAAGATCAAGGGCATCGTGTCGGAAGGAATGATCTTGATGGCCGAAGACGAGGGCGGTCGCCTGGTATTCGTCAGCCCCGCGCAGGCGGTGCGCAACGGCAGCGAGGTGAGCTAAATGCACGCGAGGGCCTTGGCCAAGGCCCGCTCTCAAAAATGCAATGCCCCCCCGCAGCGGCCGGGAGCATGGGCTATTGGGCGATGAGATGACGATCAGATCGTCATGATTTCTTTTTCCTTTTTGGCCATGAGCTCTTCCACCTTGGCAATGTGCTGGTCGGTGAGGGCCTGCACCTTGTCTTCGGCCCGCTTGATCTCGTCTTCGGCCACGCCCTCTTTTTGCAAATCCTTGAGGGCATTGTTGGTCTCTTTGCGAATGTTGCGAATGCTGACCTTACCGTTTTCGGTTTCGGCCCGGGCCTGCTTCACCAGTTGCAGCCGACGCTCTTCGGTGAGGGGGGGGATGGTGATGCGCACGATTTCGCCGTCGTTTTGGGGGTTGACGCCCAGGTCGCTGTCGCGGATGGCCCGCTCGATATTGCTGAGCTGCTTGCGCTCGAAGGGTTTGATGGCGATGGTGCGGGCGTCGGGCGTCGTGACGGAGGCCATCTGTCCGATGGGCGTTTTGGTGCCGTAATATTCTACCGTAATGTTATCGAGCATGTTGGGGGTAGCTTTGCCAGCGCGGATGCGTGAAAACTCTACGGCCGTGTGCTGCACGGATTTTTCCATCAGCTCGCGGGCTTCGTCGAGGTGGAGGGCTACTTCTTCCATAGTGATGATTGGTGACAGGCTCAGAGCGAGACGAGGGTGCCCACTTCTTCGCCCTTGATGATTTTAACGAGGTTATCAGGCTTGTTCATATCGAACACGATAATGGGCAGGCCGTTTTCGCGGCACAGCGTGAAGGCCGTCATGTCCATAATGTGAAGGTTCTTTTCGTACACCTCCTGAAACGTGATGGTCTGGTAGCGCGTGGCCCGGGGGTCTTTTTCGGGGTCGGCCGTGTAGATACCGTCCACGCGCGTGCCTTTCAGCACCACCTCGGCTTCGATCTCGATGGCCCGCAGGCTGGCCGTCGAGTCGGTGGTGAAGTACGGATTGCCAATGCCCGCCCCGAAGATCACGACCCGGCCCTTTTCGAGGTGGCGTACGGCCCGGCGGCGGATGAAAGGTTCGCACACCTGCTCAACTTTGATGCCCGACATGAGGCGAGTAAAAAGCCCCGCCTTTTCGAGGGCCCCTTGCAAGGCCATGGCGTTGATGAGCGTGGCCAACATGCCCATGTAGTCGCCCTGCACGCGGTCAATACCCGTGCGTTCGGCCTCCACCCCCCGAAAAATATTGCCTCCTCCGATCACAATGGCCACTTGCACGCCCAAATCGGTAAGTTGTTTGATCTCTGCCGAATATCGTCCCAACACGTCGGAATCAATGCCGTAGTTTTGGGCGCCCATGAGCGATTCGCCGCTCAGCTTCAGCAGGATTCTGCGGTATTTCATAGAAAAAACGGTCGGATGAAGGCACCACCCTACCCTAGGTGTTGCCTCGGGCAAAGATAATAGAATTGCCCGATTGTGAGGGCGGTCGCAGTTCCTGCCCTAAAACTGCATCAAAACCTGGTTTTTCTCGACCGACTGGCCCTGCCGGATGTGAATGCGCTGCACGGTGCCTTCGCCCGGCGACTTGATGACGTTCTCCATCTTCATGGCTTCTAGGATCAGCAGCGGGTCGCCTTTTTGCACCGCTTGGCCCTCGACGACCTTAATCTCCATGATCAGGCCCGGCATGGGGGCCTTCAGCTCGTTGAACACGTCTTCGGTTTGTGCCTTGAGGCCCATCTGATCCAGCAACTGATCGAAGCGGTCTTTGGCTTGCACCCGGTAGGTACGGCCATTGATTTTGAGCACTAGTGCCTTGGCTTTGTAGTCGGCACTCACCAGTTCGGCCTGCCAAGAGTGTCCCTCGTGCACCAGGTGAAAACGACCTTGGCCCAAGGCGTGTAGGTCGGGCTGAAACGACGCGCCGTCGAGCGTGCCAGGCAGCGCGACTTCAAAGGCCTTTTCATCGTTAATCGTAATTTTATACATAAGCTGGCGACAAAATTGGCGACAAAAGGGAAGTGGACAAAAATTGGCCGAAAAGCGGTTATTTGCAAACCTGACCAATAAGTTGAATGCGTATGCGTGCTGCTTTTCTTTACGTGGGCCTGCTAGGTGGCCTGTGGGCTTGCGCCCCCCGGGGCGTTCCGACCCAAACCCAGGCTACGCGCCCCGACACGACCCGCCCGCCGCGCGACACGGTGGTGCTGCGCGGCGTGCCCGCCTTTCATTTTGGGCAGTACCAGGCGGCCCGTACGCGCCGGCACGACTTGCTCCATACGCGCCTGGAGCTCCGCTTCGACTGGGAAAAGCAGCACGTCATCGGCGAGGCCACCCTGCAACTAGTGCCCTACTTCTATCCGCAAGACACGCTCGAGCTCGACGCCAAAGGCTTTGACATCCGCAGCGTGGCCCTGCTCGACGGCGATGCCCGCACGCCCGTGGCCCACCAGTACGACGGCCGCAAGTTGCGCATTGACCTGGGGCGCTCCTACACGCGGCGCGACACCTTCGACGTCCACATCGCCTACGTGGCCAAGCCCAACGAACTGCCCGCCGGGGGCAGCCAGGCCATCACCT
>DAIRSZ010000226.1:0-3221 GCA_036804165.1 Catalimonadaceae bacterium
CAGGCCGTTGCCGTCGGTATCGCGGCCGTCGGGCTGTTCGGCCGGGTTGCGGAAGCGACGCCCCGTCAGATCGGGGTGATCGGGTTTGATGCCCGTATCGAGCACGGCGACGACAATGGCCGTGTCGCCCGTCGTGACGGCCCAGGCACCGGGCATCGAGATGTCGGCCCCGGGACGCACGGCCAGCGACTGGCCGGGCACGTCGAAGGTGCCTTCGTTGAACAGCCCCCACTGCCGGGCGAATTGCGGATCGTTAGGAAAAAAATCACTGAGCGTACCCGCGCCGTGTCCTACGTAGTCTGGCTCGGCGTAGGCAAACTGTCCGGTACGGCGGAGGGCCTCGGCGGCGGCGCGCACGTTGGTGCCGGGGGCCAGGACAAGCAGCCACGGTTCGGGTTGGGCACGGCGGGCGGGGGCCGACGCAGCGGGGTGCAGGGGCCGGATTTGCCGCACGTCGAGCTCATCGGGCCAGACCACGACTCCGCGCTGGGCCAGGTCATCGGCAAAGCCGACCACCACCCGGTCGGGCACGAAGGGCTGCGCCCGCAGGGTACCCAAGGTCAAGCACAAACCAACTAAGGAGGCAGCCAACCGCAGCGAGTGGTTGCGCGTAACTCGCAACGACAGCCCGCGCCGAGCGTTCTCCCTTTCTTTTTGGGCAAGCGCCCAGAAAGCCGGACACTTCGGATCGGTGTTTTTTTCTTTGCTCATTTCACTTAACCTCCTTTTGCCTATGGGATTCGTCATCAGTTTACTCCTCACGGCCGTGGCCGTCGTCATCTGCGCCTACATTTTGCCGGGCGTCAGCGTGGACGGCTTCGGCTCGGCCATTATCGTGGCGTTGGTGCTGGCCGTGCTCAACGCCGTGCTCAAGCCTATTTTGGTGGTGCTTACCATCCCGATTACCATCCTGACGCTGGGTCTTTTCTTGCTCGTCATCAACGTGCTGATCATCTATGCGGCGGCGGCTTTGGTAGGCGGCTTTCAGGTGTCGGGTTTTTTCTCGGCCCTCATTTTTAGCATTCTCCTTTCGATACTCAATGCCCTACTCGGTGGGTTGATCAAGGCCTGAGGCCGCTTCGCGTTGCTGACGACGCCGATCGCGCCGGCGCAGGGTTTCGTCCTGACCCAGGTGAAACAGGGCGTCGCCGCCGTTGACCACGGGCGTATAGTTAAGTCCGATGACGTAGCTGTCGTGGGGTGCCTTGACGATCAGGGCCTTGGCGTCGCCAAAAGGATCGGCCAGTTTGCCGATTTGCTGGTTGCGTTCAATGCGGTCGCCCAGTTGTACCAATGGAATGAACAACCCCGCCTGCCGGGCACGCACCCAACTGCTGTGGGTGAGCAATGTGCTCTGCGCAGGTGGGGGTTGTACGCCTCTGCGCATACCCAGGTGGTACATCACCCGCAGCGTGCCGGCCATGCCTTCGCGGATGGCCCGCTCGTCGAAGCGCATGGACTCGCCGCCCTCATAGACGAGTATGTACTTGCCCGCCCGGGCGGCGGCTTTGCGAAACGACTTGTCAATCAGGCTCGAATGCAACAGGAAGGGTGCCCCAAATGCAAAACCCAGCTCGCGGTTGATGGGCACGTCGAGCACGCAACGAACTTGGGGAAAGTTGCTCCGGCTGGCGCCCCCGGTGTGGAAGTCAATGCCATAGTCCACTACGGGCAGCACTTCGCGCATGATGGCGTGGGCCACACGTTGGGCCAGCGAACCCATGGCACTGCCCGGAAAACTCCGGTTGAGGTCTTTGCCGTCGGGTAGCACCCGCGAGTTTTGCAAGAAACCGTAGATATTGACGATCGGAATGACAATGACCGTACCTACTTCGGGCCAGATCGAGCGATCCCGGATCAGGCGGCGGAGCGTCTCGATACCGTTGATCTCGTCGCCGTGCAAACCAGCCGTTAGCAACAAAACCGGGCC
Source organism: Catalimonadaceae bacterium (assembly GCA_036804165.1). Taxonomy (GTDB): domain Bacteria; phylum Bacteroidota; class Bacteroidia; order Cytophagales; family Flexibacteraceae; genus DAIMZG01. The sequence continues at coordinate 1,931 of DAIRSZ010000226.1, forward strand.
GTCGGCTCGTCCCCGGAACACGTCCACCGACAGGTCAATCACGGTGTGCGTGGGCAACTTATGAATGAAAATCCGGATATTTTTATGTTCGCCGGGCCGGACGCTTTCCCCATTAATGGTTATCAGTTCGGGCATAGAAGCATAGAAATGTAGCTAATTGACAAATGTAGGTCATCTGCTCTGGATAAAAACCTATTTTTCGGCCAAACCCCGCTTGCATGATCGGTCAATACCACCACCTGCGCGTGCTGCGCGAAGTAGATTTTGGCTTCTACCTGGCCCTCGAAGGGGCCACCGACATCCTCTTGCCCCGCCGCTATGCCCCCGATGCGCAGGTGGACGACCAGCTCGCTGTCTTTGTCTATCGCGACTCCGAAGACCGCCTCATCGCCACCACCGAGCGCCCGCTGGCGGCCGTGGGCGAATGCGCCTTTATGGAGGTGATGGCCCTCGAGTCGTTCGGGGCTTTTGTGGACTGGGGCCTGAGCAAAGAACTGCTGGTGCCCTACCGCGAACAAACTTCGGGCATGCAAGTAGGGCGCTACTACCCCGTGTTTGTCTATCTGGACGAGCGCAGCCAGCGGCTGGCGGGTTCGTGCCGACTGGGGCGATTTATTGCGCCGGTGGCCGAGGGTCTCACGGCGGGCGAGATGGTCAGCCTATTGCTCATCAGCGAAACCGACCTGGGCTACAAGGCGGTGGTCAATCACCGCTACTGGGGGCTGCTCTACCGCAACGAGGTCTTTCGCGAGGTGCTGCCCGGCGACCGCCTGCGGGGCTACGTCCGGCAAGTGCGCGACGACGGCCAACTGGACCTCACCCTGCGCCGCCCCGGCTATTCGGAAGTGGAAACGGCCGCCGACGAAATTCGCTACCAGCTTGCGCAGCGGGGCGGCCGCCTGCCCTTGACCGACAAGAGTGACCCGGCCGACATCTACGAAACGTTGAATATGAGTAAAAAAACCTTTAAGCAGGCTGTCGGCAAACTCTATCGCGAGCAGGTGGTCACGCTGCACGAAAACGAGATTCGGCTGCGTCAACAATAATTTTTCGAGGTGCCAGGTAGTGGCTTTTGTATAAATACTTTCACGTTAAACAGAATTTTGTTTGGGTATTTATTTACAATAATGCCTTAAAGATCAGTTTTTGTATGTTTAGATCGCCACATTCGACATGCACACCAGAACCTTCGTAAAAAGGCGGCGTTCAGCGAATTATCTTCCTACTAAAAGTCAAATCCATCTACTGTTCAACCATCCATTTGCATTATGTTCAAAAAACTACTCCGGCC
>DAIRSZ010000227.1:0-3201 GCA_036804165.1 Catalimonadaceae bacterium
CCCAAGATGCTGCTGGCCACCCCGAGGGCAAACAAACGGATGTAGCTGAGCGCATCGCCCAGCAGGCCCGTGAAGATAAAGTACAGCGGCAAGAACCCGCTGCCGATCCGCGCGGCCAACTTGCGTCCCGGATCGTGGAAGCCCAGCACCAGCAGCGTGCCCACCCCCAGCAGCCCGTAGGCCACGGGCAGCCAGGGCACAAAAAGGGCCATTTGCTGCATGCCTCCCAGAAACAAGACGAGCAGGCCCACGATCAACAGCAGTTTGCCCACCGTGGCTAGCACCGACCAGCCCGCGCCGTAGCGCACCTTGCGCACGATGGCCACGATTACCCCGGTCAGGATTTGCACCAGGCCAATCATCAGCGCGACGTTGAAGGCGTTGAAAACGTAGTCCTGGTCGTCGGGAACGACCACAAAGCGGGCCAGGGTGCCCAGCACGGGCAGGTCGGGGTGCTCGGTGATCGGGATGCCCAGCACCGTGCCCGACTTGAGGATGCCCACCACCATCGTCACGGCCCCCAGCACCATGCCCAGGGCGGCCACGTCGGGCGACTTTTTGAGGAAGGTGAAGCGGGCCACCAGCGCCCCAAGCAGCACCACCAGCCCGTAGCCCGCATCGCCCAGGCAATAGCCGAAGAAGATGGGGTAGAACACGGCCACCAGGGGCGTGAGGTCAAACTCGTAGTAGTGCGGCAACTGAAAAATGCGCGTGATCGGCTCGAAGAGGCTCGGGTAGCGCGGGTTGCGCAACTGCACGGGCACTATCTCGTCGGGGGCCGGGTCGCTGAGCGAGAACGTAAGCTGACGGGCCCGCAGCCAGTCGGTCACGGTCGCCACGCGGTCGGCGGGCAGCCAGCCGCACAACCGCAAGATGCGCCCCTCGCCCCGGGGGGCCAGGCTGGCCCGTGCGGCCTGGTAGTCGAGTTGGTCGTCGAGGCGCGCAATGGCCGTCCGGAGCAGGTGGGCGTGCGGGGCAAGTCGTACTTGTTCGTCGGCCAAGGCGGCCAGTCGTGCTTCGGTATCCCGTAGTTTTTGCTGGCGTTCGGACAGGCGATGGGGCGGCGGTTCGAGGCGGTCGAAGGGCAAGTCGGGGGGAAATTCGCCCCGGCAAGCGGCCCATATAAATAAATAGTCTTTGCGCGCACTGACCACGGCGTGGGCCGTGTGGGCAGGCCAGCGGTAGCGGCCGTAGGGCCGCCGGGGCGTTCCGAAAAACCCGACGGAGAGGCCCGCCGCTTCCAGCCGCCGGAGCTTTTCCCAATCAAAATCGCCCCAGGGGGTCAGGGCGGCTATTTCTTGCTGATATTGCCGCCGCTGCTGTCGGGCTTCCTGCCGGGCTTCTTGCCCTTCGTAGACGGCCGTGGCCAGCGTGTCGGCATCGGGGGGCAGCGGGGCGGGCGGAACCGCCCCGCGGATTTTCACCTGCCCGAGCGCCTCCAGGGCTTTTTGGTAGCGGGCGCGCCGGGCACGCAGGGTTTCTGCGGGACTTTCGGTCGCGGGTGGGGCCTCGGCCACCACGTGCACCAAGCCCAGGTCTTGCAGGCCGTCGAGGACGGCGTCGCGCTCGGTGTGGAACACCAGCACCTGCAATTTTTGCATCGCCGCTTTCATACCTCTTCCTCCTCACGCTCTTTGCGTTTCTTGACCAGCTTTTGGGCGGCCTTGCTCAGGTTTTCTTCGTCCTCCAGAAAGCGCTTGATCTTGCGGATGGCGTCGCGGTAGGCGGGCATCTGTACCCGTTCGTAGAGGTTGACCTTCTGCGTGGTCTTTTTGCGGGCTTCGCCCAGAATCTCGATTTCTTCTGCCAGCAGCCCGATTTCGTAGCGCAGGCGGATCAGTTGCTGCAACGTGTCGAGGGCAAAGGTGGCCCACGGAGGCTGGTCGAACCACATCAGCGGCCGCAGCGGGAAGGTGATCTCTTCCAGCACCCGAAACTTGACGCCCGCAATGTTCTGCGTGCGGATACGCACCTGCGGACGGTCGAGCAGTTCGGGTAGGCTCCGAAAAAAGCCCATCGTATCTTCTGCCGTAGTGTAGGCATCGGCCAATTCCGCTTCGAGGTCTTCGCGGCGCTGGCGGGCTTTCTGCATCTCCAGCCGCAGGGCCGTTTCCTTGCTCTTGAGCGTGGGCAAGGCCTGGGCGCGCATGTCCAACTCGCGGCCCAGCCGCTGGATTTCGGTCTTGTTATATTGAAAACGTAGCTGCATACGATTCAGGACACATCGGCCGGGGTGGGCTGGGGCGTTTTCTGCTTGGTGGCGGGTTTGTCTGCGGCGGGCCAGTGCTTATTGAGAATCGCCGCCTTGATGCCCGTTTCGTGCCGTTCGAAGTACTTTTTGAGCAACTCCCAGCCCGTATCCAGCATCTGCGTCATCCCGAGGTTGACGTCAATGGCCAGCAACTGCACGCTGTAGGCGTTCTTGAATTGCAGGCACCGCTGGTCGTAATCGGTCAGGTCAAAACCGTTTTCCTGCTTGGTGCGGGCCGCCACGGCGTCGGCGTAGAGGCGGATGAGGGCGTTCATCAGCTGCGGGTGGTCTTCCCGGGTTCTGACGCCCTGCACGTTCTGCTTGAGGCGGCTCAGGCTGCGAAACGGATCCACGATCACCTTGCCCACGTCGGCGTCGCGGCGCAAAAAGAGCTGCCCTTCGGTGATGTAGCCCGTGTTGTCGGGAATGGCGTGGGTGATGTCGCCTTCGTTGAGGGTCGTCACGCCGATGATCGTGATGCTGCCCCCCTGCACGTACTGGGCTGAGCGCTCGTAGATGCGGGCCAATTCGCTGTAGAGCGAGCCCGGCATGCTGTCTTTGCTGGCGATCTGGTCCATCTTGTTGCTCACGATGGCCAGCGCATCGGCATAGAGGGTCATGTCGGTGAGCAGCACCAGCACTTTGCGGCCAAGATCATGGGCAAAATATTCGGCGGCCGTGGTGGCCATATCGGGCACCAGCAGCCGCTCGACGGCCGGATCGTCGGTGGTGTTGACAAAACAAACGATGCGGTCGAGCACGCCCGCCCGGGTGAAGGCCTCGCGGAAGTAAAGGTAATCGTCGTTGGCCAAGCCCATGCCACCCAGCACGATGATGTCGGCCTCGGCCCGCAGGGCCACTTCGGCCAGCACCTGGTTGTAGGGCTGGTTGCTGTCGGCAAAGAAGGGAATTTTCTGCCCCGTCACGAGCGTGTTGTTGAGGTCAATGCC
>DAIRSZ010000228.1:0-3177 GCA_036804165.1 Catalimonadaceae bacterium
GCCGCCGCGAGATCATGGACTGCGTATCGCCGGCCGGGCCGGTCTATCAGGCCGGTACCCTTTCGGGCAATCCGGTGGCGATGGCCGCCGGGTTGGCCGTACTGCATTACCTGCACGACCACCCCGAAATTTACCCCCAGCTCGATGCCATCACGGCCCGCGTGGCCGACGGCGTAGCGGCGCAACTCCGCGCCCGCGACTTGCCCTACACCATCAACCGCATCGGCTCGATGTACACCCTGTTTTTTACCGATCGGCAAGTACAAAATTTTGAAGATGCCAAGGCTTGCGACCTGCCCGCCTTTGCCCGCTACTTCCACGCCATGCTCAACGGCGGGGTCTATCTGGCCCCCTCGCAGTTCGAGAGCCTCTTTTTGTCGGTGGCCCTCACCGACGAGCTGATTGACCAGATCTTGATGGCGAGCGAGACCGCCCTCGACAAGGTGTACAAATCGTGGCAGACTGCTTCCTGACCAGTGCCCACGGCGAAGGGGCAGCAAGCCTGCTGCAATTTGGCCAGGTTCATTACAGCGTGCCGCCTGCGTGCATTCCTGTCTTTTTGGGGGCCTGCGTAGGGTTACTTTTGGTGCGATTAATTGGCCTAGCCCTATGCGCACCCAACTTTTACCTTTTTTGCTAATCGGCCTTACGGGCCTGACCACCACTGCCCGGGCGCAAGCCGACGAAGAAAAGGTGGTCAACTACGAAACGGTCTCCGACGAGCCGTATTCGCTGCACAAACTCTACCTTCATGTCCAACCCATGATGGCCGATGTGTCGCCGACCAATGTAATGATTGGTTTCGGCCTGCAGGCCGACGCGTGGGTTACCGACAAAATCCGCGTGATGGGTGCCTACCGGGGGGCCTGGGGAGGCCGCTTCGACAGCAATCGCCTGCTGGCCCAGCAGAATGCCGCCATCCGGTGGGAGGAGCAACGTTGGGCCTCGATCAACACCTTTCGGCGGGGTACCTACGCCGAAGTGGGAGGCACGTACCACGTGCTCGATTCGGAGAAAAAGGGCACGGCCAAGGTGATGCTCACCCGGGCCAAGAATAAGCGGCAGCCCTACGAAATTGTGGATCGGATCGCCGTCAACGCCCGTGTGCGGCAGATTGTGGGTGCCCGTGCCGCACTTTATCACTACGGGGCCACCACCCGCCTCAATCCTGTCATCGAAAAGCAACAACTCGATTGGGTCGGCCAGAGCAAGCAGGGCAGCTATCCGGTAGCCCCCAATCTCAACAACAGTTTTTATACCGGATTCACCTCTACGGGCTTTGCCGTGGGTGGCTCCTACGGGGTAATCCGCAACGTAGCCGTCAAGGCCGAAAAATACGGGGTGGTGGGCAACAACATCATGTTCAATGCCTACGCCGACGTACTGCTGGCTCCCTGGACGCGCCTCGACGACTTTCTGGTGCGCAATCCGGGCACCGAAGAGGTGGTCGTCTTTAGCAGCGAATCTGTCGCCATGCGGCAAGTCGGCTGGCGCGTGGGCTTCGACATCATGTACAACCAGGACAAGTACTTCTCGTTTGGCGGCGAGTTTGGCGACCGCCCCGGCATTGCCGGACGGGGCTACTACGGTCTGCTCAAGATCGGGCTGCCCGTTTTTGCCTTCAAGTTTCGGCATTTGCGCACGGCCAACAACACCGGAGCTATGAACTGATCCGGCGGGCGTAGTGCGTAGAGAGGTCTCCTGGCTCGGGCAAGGAGACCTTTTTTGTGCCAGGAACCATGCCGGGAGCAGTGCGTAAACAAGGGTACATTTTTCTCCATCCCCATTTTTAGCTTATGGCAACGCACACCGAAAAGTCGGCGGCCGTTTCGGACGCCCTCAAAAAGATTACCTACGGCTTTCACATCCTCACTACGCGCCAACCCGCCGAAGACATGACCACCCGTCACGACGACTACATCGCAGCGGGCACCGTGAGTTGGGTAAGCCAGATTTCTTTCGAACCGCCGCTGGTGATGGTGGCCGTACAGCGCGACAGCGACCTCAACGAAACCATTCAGAAAAGCCGCCATTTTGCCGTCAACACCTTGGGTAAAGACGGCAAAGAACTCGTCGCCGAGTTTGGCAAGCGTACGGACGTAGATGCCAAAGGCAAACGCCTCGACGGCTATCCCTACGAAGAAGGTCAGACGGGTTCTCCTTTGCTCAAGCAGGCCATTTCCTGCTTTGAGTGCGAACTGGTGGAGGTAATTGGCCCCGCCGAAGGCGACCACGCCTTGCTGATTGGCCGCGTGGTGAGTGCGCAATTGGCGCAGGCCGAGGCCGAGCCGCTCGTGGAGTGGGAGACGGACTTTCGCTACGGCGGCTAAAGGCGCCGCGTCATTCACGCAGCATTTGCCCAACGCCGGACGCATTGTCCGGCGTTGCTGGTTCGGGGCGATTGAGCCAGTGGGCAAAAGCCAGCCCGCCGAGGGCGTAGGCCAGCACATCGCGCCAGTCGCCCGTATAGCGTTCGGAGAAGCGCGGCATCCAGACTTCAAAAAAGAGGCTGCAGTAGATAATGGCAAACGTGATTTGCCCGGCTGATAGGCAGTGCGCCGGATGCCGAAACACCACGTAGCGCCGGAAGGCCAGCACCAGCGTGAGCACCACGGGCAGACAAAGCAAATCGGCCAGGTAGGCGTGGGCGTAGGGAACGTGGATGCCCGCCCGCGACAGTCCCCATTCGATCCAGAACAGCCCGGCCGCCCCCAAAAACAGCGGGTGCCGGAGTAGGAGCCAGCGGCTAGGAAATCCGCGCGGCGGTCGAAGGCTTTTCGGAGGAGGGCGCACGGGGCGAAGATACGTGCCCCGGCCGTTTTGGCAGGAAGGTATGGAGCAGGTATCCCACCACGAAAAACTCGATGAGCAATTGCAAGGGCAATGCGGCCATCATGTAGCGACGGTAGATCGTGGCCAGCAGGTAGGGGGTTAGGTAGGTCAGATAGGCCACCACGGTTAGCCAAAAACCGGGCTGCCGCCGCACGGGGCCCAGCAGCAGCCCCAGCGCAATGCAAACCGTCGGCACGAGCGAAACGAACAGGTGGGTGACGTAATACTTAAGGCCGCCGCGCGGAGCGAGCAGTTCGTCCTGACCCCGCTGCCAGTCGGCAAAAGCCGCCGCGTGGTTTTCGAGGGGTAGCGCGGCCATCTGGGCGGCTATGGTGTCGGCGGGCG
>DAIRSZ010000229.1:0-3165 GCA_036804165.1 Catalimonadaceae bacterium
CTGATGCCGTCCACGACGTACTGCGTTTCGTACACCCGCGCCCCGCGAATCTGCAGCCCGTCGGGCGACTGGCTCACGCCCGTTTGCAGGGCCACGATGTCGCGTACCTCCTGCACGTTCATTTCCTGAATCTCCGACTGCCGCACCGTAAACTCGCTCTGCGCCACCTCCAGGTCCACCAGGTTGCGCTCGCCCACAATCGTGACGGTCTCCAGTTGCTGGCCGGCCTCTTCGAGCCGTACATCGAGGGGCGTCACCTGCCCGCCCACCAGGCGGATGCCCGTCAGCAGTTGCTCGTTGTAGCCCAGATAGGCCACCTTGATGGAATAGTCGCCGGGCTTGATACCGCCGATTTCGTAGTCGCCGTCCACGTCGGTGGCCGTGCCCTTGTAGGTGCCCACCACGGCCACGGTGGCCCCGATGAGCGGCTCGCCCGTGGCGGCGTCCGTCACGCGGCCCCGCAGCGTGCCGCCATTCTGGGCGGCAAGGGGCCCGGCCAGCACCAGGCACAGCAGAAAGTACAGGTGTTTCATACGTCGTAGTCAGAGGGCTTACCAGTCAAATTCTTGGTTGAGAATGCGGTCGAAGAGGGGGGTCAGGTTGTCGGGCTGGCCCTGCATCCGGTGCAGTTCGAGCGTAAAGAAGTATTGGTTGACCTGCCCACCGCTGAACCGCCGTCGGGCGGCCACCACGTTGGGCCCGGTCCAGTTGCCCACCGACGTCAGGGCGGCCCGATAGACCACCTCGGCGTCGGCCTTGGGGTAGAAGGGATTTTGCGACGAGAGCAGGGCGTTGGGCTGCAGGTCGGGAAAGCCCGGCAGGGGCGAGGTAGCCACGCTGTCGCGGGCAAAACGGGCCTGTCCGCCCGCCGACGACAGGCTGTCCATGGCCGTAAACTGAAACAGGCGGCTATCGGGATTGATCGTATTGGGGATGGTGGTCAGCGTGGCCAGGTAGTTGGGCATACTGCCCGTAAAGAACAGCTTGCCGCCGCCGCTCAGAAAGTCCTGCACAGCCTGCGCGGCCGACTCTAGCAGCAGGGCGTTGCGCCCGATGGTGGCATCGGGATAGAACGTCCGGTCGGCATACCAGAAGACCTTGTCGTAGCGGGCGAGCGTAAACGTGAAGGTCGGGTTCCAGTATTTGGGCTGATTTTCGCCGCTCCGGAAGTTGAGGTCGAGCACGTCGTAGCCCGCCGGATAGACCTGGTCGAGCAGGTTGCCATATACTACGTCCGGATTGGCCGCCGTGCCGTCCGACGAGTTATTGGCGTCAATCACCAGCAAGTCCGAAGTTTGGGTACGCACAAAAAAGGCTTCGCTGGTGTCCACCACGCTCTCGCTGCCGGCAATGTCGCGCACGCGGAGGAAGACCCGGTTCGAGTCGGCCAGGCGCAGGCCCGTGGCGGCGGCAGGCAGGGGCAGGGCGCCCAGGTTGGCAAAAACCGAGGCCGTGGTGGGGCCGGCCGTCGTAGGATTGTCGGCCACCAAGGTCACGAGGTTGACGTTGCGACCAACGGCGTACCAGGGGCCGTCGTTGAGCTTGAAAAATACGGAATCAATCGTACCGAAGCCGTCGAGGTCTTCGGCCCGCCACTCGAAAGAAAAAACGGGCAGGTTGGTAGGGGGGGTGACCAGCTCGCGGCCGTCGAGGGTTTCTTTAAACAAAAATTGGATGGTCGGCGGCGTGTTCCGGATCGGGATGCGCACAAAAGCCGGGTTGGGGTCGGCCAGTTGCGCGTTGTCCACGGCGCGGACGTAGAAGTCCACGTCGGTGGTGTCCACGCCGCCCGTAATCGGAAAGCGGAAAGTGCTGTCCTGCCGGGTAGTAAAAGACCAGTTGACGGCGTCGTTCGAGATTTCGTAGCCGATCACAAAGCCGTCCACATCGGTACCAAACCAGTTGAGGGTCACGATGCTGTTGAGGCGGTCTTCGCCCGTCAGGTCAATACGGTCGAGGGCGATGACCGTCGAGGGGGGCTGATTGGGCAGCAGCTCGCCTTCGTCGGGGCGGCAGGCGGCCAGCAGGCCCAGCCCGCCGACGAGGGCCCACCATTTGGTTCGGAAGTAAAGTGGCCGCATCAAATAATTAATAAAATACAGAAATAAGATTATTCAATAAATAAAAAAAACACCGACGGACGCGTTGGCCCGTCGGTGTCCGAATTTATTTCACGACCGATACGCGCGTGGAGTGGAACCACGCGCCGTCGGCCCCGGCAATGACGGCCACGTAGTAGCCCGCCCGCAAACGGGCGATGTCCACTTGGTTGCGGTCGGGTTGCAAGGCCTGCTGCAACTGCACCCGGCCCGTCAGGTCGTAGAGCGTCAGGGTGCCCGCCACGGGTGTTTCGATGGTCAGCGTCTGCACGGCCGGGTTGGGATAGACGCGCGTCTGCTGGCTGAAAACGTTGTCGTTGAGCGAGGTTACCGAGTTGAAGTCTTCCATGTCGGCGTTGTCGCGGGGCAACAGCTTGAGATTGCCAAAGCTAAAGAAAGCCACCCCCGTGATGGAGGCCATGTTGTCGCCGACACCTACTACAATCGGCTCGACGAGCATGTTGCCCGAGGTGGTGTCCCAGCGCAGATCATTGACGTACGAGAAGTTGAGCGACGAGAAAGCCGCACCCTGCACACGTCCGGCCAGCACGCGCATGCCCTGGCCGGGCTGCGTAGTGTCGGTGCCCACGCGGTACTCGGCAAAGTTGCTGGGCGCGTCGGCGTTTTGGTTCACCACAAAAATACGGTCGCCTTCGGGCTGGCGCAGCGAAAGCAACATGCCTTCGAAAGGTTCGCGGGCGGGCGTGAAAGGCGAAAACAGGTTGGGATCCACGTCGAGCGGGGCAATGGTGCCCGTGCCGATCACGGTCACGTTCGAGATGTTGCGCAGCGTAGTCATGTTAAATACTTCCTGCACCGTAGCCGTCACGCGGACTTTCTGGCCACGCGTCAGGTTGAGCAAACTCACTTCGCTGGTGGTGGCGTCGAGGTAGATGCCTGCCCAAGCCAGCGAGTCTTCCTGCTGGATGAAGACGTAGCCCAGGTCGTTGCCCTGCGCGCTAGCCGTCAGCACGCCTTCCACCGTAATGACCCCCCCGACGTAGCCCGAGTTCCCGTCGGTGAAAGGGGTTTTTTGGATATCAACAATGCCCAGCACGTCGCGCGA
>DAIRSZ010000230.1:0-3163 GCA_036804165.1 Catalimonadaceae bacterium
CCACGACAACAAATTTGTCTCCATCCCCAAAGACGAAGACCCGCTCAGCATCAGCCTCGACCGGGCCATTGACCTGATCGAAGAAAAGCGCCTGGCCGACAAGCACAAATACATCAAGACCTTCGACGCCGACCCCGACGTGCAGGTGCTCAACGGACGCTTCGGACCGTACATCAAGGTAGGCAGCAAAAACGTCAAGATTCCCAAGGACGTCGAGCCCGAGTCGCTCACCTTGGCGCAGTGCCACGCCCTGGCTGCTCAGACCCCCGACAAGAAGGGTGCAAGGGGCAAAGCCACGGCCAAAGCGGCACCGAAAGCCACCGTAGCCAAACCTGCTGCCAAAAAAGCACCCGCCCGCGCCAACAAAGCCAAGCCCTCGGCGGCCAAGCGTACGCCCGCCAGCAAAGCAGCGGGCCAGGCCAAGCCTGCCAAAAAATCGCCAGCGGCCCGCAAAAAAGCGGGCGATTGACGTAGTAATGACGGGGTGTTTTGGCTGGATAAAAGCCAGAACAGGTGCCGACGTGTGCTATCTTTGGGCCGTCACCTGTCTTACGCCCCCATGCTTCGTCCGTACCTTTCCAGCCTGATCTTAGCTGTAGCCGTGGTGGCGACAGCCTTCATCCTGACCGACGCCTTTCGCCATCGGCACCAGAGCAGCCACGCCATCCGCGTAACGGGCCTCGGCTCACAGGATTTCGTCTCGGACCTGATCGTCTGGAGCGGCTCTTTTTCTCAGAAGAGCCTGAACCTCAAAGAAGCCTACGCCGCCCTCGACCGCGACCGCGACCGCATCAACCGCTACCTCACCTCGAAGGGGGTGGCGGCCGACCAGGTCGTGTTTTCGTCCGTACGGATTGACCGCGACTTCGACTATCAGTTCGACAGCTACGGCAACCGCATGTCGTCAGTCTTTACGGGCTATCGCCTGACGCAAAACGTGCAGATCGAATCGCCGGAGGTGGACAAGGTCGAAGACCTTTCGCGCCGCGTCAGCGAGTTGATCAACGCGGGCGTGGAGTTCTATTCCAACGACCCGCAGTACTACTACACCCGCCTGGCCGAACTCAAGGTCGAGATGATCGCGGCGGCCACGCGCGACGCCCAGCAGCGCGCCGACCAGATCGCCCAGAATGCCAACAGCCGCGTGGGCCGTCTCAAGCAAGCCGACATGGGCGTTTTCCAGATCGTGGCCCAGAACTCGTCGGAGGACTATTCGTGGGGCGGGGCCTTCAACACCACGGCCAAGCGCAAGACGGCCACCATCACCGTCCGGCTCGAATACGAGGCTGACTAGTCGGTTGAGCCCAGAACGGGGATTTCGATTGGCAGCCGTTCCAGCAAGTACAAATAGGGCTGATGAAGGTGATGCACAAAGAGCGTGGAATCGTTGTCGGGGAAGCGTTGGTAGTAGGCACTGTCGGGCATCAGCACCACCGTAGGCCCCGTACGCACGTAGTGGCTGCTGGTGTAGTAGGTGGGGGGTACGAAGCCCGGCAGGTTGTCTGTAATCATTCGAGAAGTAGTCTTGCCCAGAAAGCGCTGGTAGTTAGCTTGCGCCTTGCGCGTAGGCTTGTCCATTTGGTTGTAGGCATACGTGAGGGCAGTGCGTGCCTTGAAGTCGCGCTGCCCGATGGCCTGGCGGGCATTCTTGAGCGGGTTGGTCACGTTGAAGTCATCGAAGGTCTGCACCGAGAGCGGCATTTCGGGCACCCAGTCGGCGGCGTTAACCACGTTGAAGCCCCATCCGGGTTGCACCGCCGCCTCGTATTCGTAAGCGAAAAAAAGATTGCCCGGCTTGGGGCCCGCACTGCAATAGGTTTTGAGACGCACCTCGGCCGGAAATGCCCCCGTCCGTTGCAACTGCCGCAGGTGTGCCGTCAGCAAATAGGCAATGGCACCGCCCTGGCTGTGACCCACGATCAGCACGTCGCGGTAGCCCTCGGCGTAGAGCGAGTCTATCCGGGGCTGCACGTCACGCGCCAGAAATGCCGTAGCCAGCAACCAACCAGCGTGCACGGCCGCCTGCGGATGACTAGCCAAGTGGTAGGCAAACGTATCGCCTTGGGCAATCTGCAAACGGCCTTTGGCCGGTACCATGGCCGCGTAGAAATTGGCCAGCCAACTCACGGGTTCCTCGGTAGTGCCCCGTATGCTGACCACCGCCACGCGCGTTGGGCTTGTCCAAAGCTCCCACTGATTTTCCAGGCCCATCACGGGCGACTGGTACGCCCGCTGATAGGGCACAGGTGCTTCGAAGTCTTTGGCATAGGCTTCTCCGGCCACCCGCGTCGAAAGGAGCATCAGGGTGCGGTACTCGGCGCGATCGAAACCGGGCCGCAGCGGTTGCCCCCAGGCGTGCAGCGTGAGCCAGAGGATAAAACCAAAACTAAACGAGCATCTTTTCATAAATTATTGGGTATAAACGGACTACGGCCCAAATTGTATCACTCATCCGACATTTTGCAACTTCCGATATAAAATTAGTCGGTAGTTACGTTTTTTGTGTTTCCTACCCATGCAAAACCGCGACATCCTCCACCAACTGCGCCGCACCGTAGCCCTGCTCGAACTCCACGAAGCCAACCCGTTCAAAATCCGGGGATACCAAAACGCCCTCCTGGCCCTGGAAAAGCAGGAGCAGCCGCTGGCCGACATGGCCGAAGCCGATCTGACGGCCCTCGACGGCGTGGGCAAAAGCCTGGCCGCCAAGGTCTATGCCCTTGGCCAGACGGGCACCTTCCCCGACCTCGACGACCTGCTGGCCCAGACGCCCGCCGGCCTGCTGCCCCTGCTCGACCTCAAGGGTATTGGCCCCAAAAAGCTCCGGACCCTGTGGCAGGAATTGGGCATCACCAATGCCGAGGACTTGCAACGCGCTGGAACTGAACAGCGCATTGCGGCCCTCAAGGGCTTTGGAGCCAAAACCGAGCAGAAAATATTGGAGGCCCTCTCGTTTGCGGCTGCCAATGCCGACCAGTGTCGCTTGCCCGATGCGCTGGCCCTGGCCAGCGTGGTGGAGCAGGAGCTGGCCCGCCTGACGCCGGACGCCCCCGCCCACCGCGCGGGCGAGCTGCGGCGGCAGTGCGAGGTGGTGGGCCGCCTGCAGTGGCTGTTGGCCACTGACACTCCCGTCCAGACCCTGACTAAATTGCGCACCAGTGCC
>DAIRSZ010000231.1:0-3146 GCA_036804165.1 Catalimonadaceae bacterium
CACCACCTCGAGGGCGGCCATCGCCACGCGGCAAGCCAGGGGGTTGCCTCCAAACGTGGAGCCGTGCTCGCCGGGGCGCAGCGTGTCCATGATTTCGTTGCGTGCCAGCACGGCCGATACGGGAAACACGCCGCCCGAAAGGGCTTTGCCCAGCACCAAGATGTCGGGGCGGACGTCTTCGTGGTCGCAGGCCAGCAAGCGACCTGTGCGCCCGATGCCCGTTTGCACCTCGTCGGCAATCAGCAGCACGTTGTGCCGTTGGCACAGTTCGGCCGCTCCCCGCAGGTAGCCGTCGGCGGGCACCACCACCCCGGCCTCGCCCTGAATCGGCTCGACCATAAAGCCGGCCACGTGCGGATCGGCCAGGGCGGCCTCGAGGGCGGCCAGGTCGTCGTAGGGAATCAGCTCGAAGCCGGGCACAAACGGCCCGAAGTGGCGGGTGCTCTGCGGGTCGGTCGAAGACGAAATGGCTCCCAGCGTGCGGCCCCAGAAGTTGCCGTTGGCAAAGAGTATCTTGGCCTGGTTGTCGGGCACACCCTTCACTTCGTAGGCCCACTTGCGGCAGAGCTTGACGGCCGTTTCGCCGCCCTCTACGCCCGTATTCATGGGCAGGACCTTGTCGTAGCCGAAAAATTCGCAGACAAACTTTTCGTAGGCACCCAGCACGTCGTTGTGAAAGGCCCGGGAGGTGAGCGTCAGGCGCTGGGCCTGCTCGACGAGGGCCGCCACGATGTGGGGGTGACAGTGGCCCTGGTTGACGGCGCTGTAGGCCGAGAGGAAGTCGTAGTAGCGGCGGCCTTCGACGTCCCAGAGATAGACCCCTTCGCCCCGACTGAGCACCACGGGCAGGGGATGGTAGTTGTGGGCACCGTAGTGGCTTTCGAGGGCTATGGCTTCTTGCGAAGAGGGAAGGGTTTCCATGGGCATAAAATAGGATTAGAACGATGAAAATGGTGTACGCCGAAGGTACAGAATACGCCGACAAACCGGGCTGCTCGGCGTGCAAACACCTTTCAAACAATCCCCGGCGGGGCGATGTTTGGCAAGCTAACCACTGTGTACTCTCCAAGCACTACTTCTGATGAAGCCCCGCGCCGACGATTCCCCCGATCCGGACGACGACCAAGACAAGCCCGTCTCCTCCCGACGGGATGCCGAAGATTTTTACTTCGAAAACGGCTTTTTGGTGTTTACCGAAGCTTATCACCGCAAGCGCGGTTACTGCTGCAAGAGCGGCTGTCGCCACTGTCCGTACGGCTTCCGGCGCGCGCGCTAGAAAGCGAATTGCGCCTTGAAAGCCGCCAGTTCTTCGTGCAGCGTGGGCAGTTGGGGAAACTGCAGGTGCGTGCGCAGGGCCGTGTCGGGCGATACGCGCAGCTCGCGCAGCCCGGCGTGCTGGTTGATGAACAAAAACTCTAGCTCGGGGTAGAGGTCGCGCAGGGCATCCACAATTTCCATAATCTGCAGGTTGCGCGTCACCAGGTTGTAGGTGCCACCCGGCGCCTGTCCGAAGGCCAATTGCGCCAGCACATCGGCCACCACCTCCACGTTGATAAACGCCCGCCATTGCTGTCCGTTGCCGTGAATGCTCAGGCGGCCCGTGCAGTGGGCGTCGAACAGAAAGCGGTTGATCACCGCGTCGAAGCGCATGCTGCGGCTGTAGCCATAGACGTTGCCGCAGCGCACCAGGTAGGGGGTCAGCGGGCCTTCGAGGCGGCGCAGGTGGGCTTCGGCCCGCAGCTTCGAGAGGCCGTACATGGTGTGGGGCTGCGGTTCGCTCGCCTCGGTGAGTTCGTCGGGCGAAGCCCCGTACACCGAGGTGCTGCTGGTGAAGATCAGCCTTTGCACGCGGCTGGTTTCGAGGGCGTAGGCCAGCTCGGCCGTGCCCCAGTGGTTGACCTGGTCGAAGGCGTGGGCGTCGGCGTCAGCAAAGGGCGTCGTGACGCGGGCGGCCAGGTGATAGACCACGTCCACGCCGTCGAGCACCCGCTGCAGTTGGCGCGAGTCGAGCAGCTCGCCGCGCACGAAGCGCAGCTTGTGGGCCTGGGGCCACTTTTCACCGAAGAAAAAGGCGTAGGGCCCGCGGCTGAGGTTGTCGTACACCGTCAGGCGGGCCACGTCGGGGTGGGGCAGGAGGCGGCGCACCAGCTCAGTGCCGATGTAGCCCGCGCCGCCCGTCAGGAGGATGTGCATGAGTAGGTTACTTTTTGGGAAGGGCCAGGTCGGTGTGCAGGCCGCACTCTTGCTTGCGCAGGCCGTACCAGCGGGCCTCGCGCTCCGACATGTGGGCCGTGGGGCGGCGCGTACACGGCTCGCAGCCGATGCTCACGTAGCCCTGCGCGTCGAGGGGGTGGCGCGGCAAGTCGTGGGTCTTGATGTAGTCCCACACCTGGCGGCGCGTCCAGTCAAGCATCGGGTGAAAGCGCGTGACCCCGTGCGGCGCGGGCTGCTCGACGGCGAAGGCCCGGCGCGTGTCGCTCTGCTCGGCCCGCACGCCGTTGATCCAGACGTCGTGCGTGCGCAAGACGGCCTCCAGCGGCTGGGTCTTGTTGAGGTAACAGCAATGATCGGGGTCGGCCGTGAAGAGCAGGCGCCCTTCAGCGGTTTTTTGGAGGTGGCGCGGCACGTCGGCCGCCAAGTTGATCAGGCGCAGGCCAAAGGCTTGGGTCACCTGGTCGCGGAAGCGGAGGGTTTCGGGAAAGTGATAGCCCGTGTGCAGAAAATAGACCGGGATGTCGCGGTCTAGGCGGCTGAGCAGGTGCAGCAGCACCAGGCTGTGCGTCTGAAACGAAGAAGAAGTAAACAGCCGCAGGCCCGCTTGGCGGTACTGGTGCAGGCGGTCGGCGATGGCGTCAAATTCCAAATCGAAAGGAGGAAGATACGGCCGCAAGGTAGCAAAAAATCGTCCGGGTGGTGGTGGGCCTAGGGTTTCGGCGGGATTGTGCCTACGGCAAGGGCTAATGAGGCGGAATAGGGTCTTTGGGGCTTTACACTACCACCCGTTAGCATCTGAACCTTAGATGGCGATCATTTGGCGGACAGGGCAAGTTTTCTGATCTCGGCGGAGGAGATCCCAATGGCGGCGCAGTTTCCCTACCCCGCGGGGCTAATCTTGTAGGGGTTTTGAATCTGGCGAACGCGTTGCT
>DAIRSZ010000232.1:0-3135 GCA_036804165.1 Catalimonadaceae bacterium
CTGACTAAAAAGCGGTCAATAAAACCCAGTGAGGTACGCGGATAGACCAACGTAGCCAGCACCACGGCCTGGTCGAGGTTGGCGGCCAACATGTGGCCGTGCCCGCGCTTGTGGGTGGACTTGCGGACGATGTAGTTGTCGCGGGTCAGCAAATCGGTGATCACCACCTGCCCGGCCTGGGCATCTTCGACGGCGAAAGACACGCGGTCGCCCACGGCCAGCGGGTTGGTCACCTTCAGTTCGCGCAGGCGAATTTTGCCGCGCAGCCGTCCGCGGAACGTAGTGCCGTCTTCGGCCCGCACGTCGTACCAGGAACCCGTCGAGCGGGTGATGCGCCCCGTCTGCGCGGTATGGGATAGGTCTTGCTTCATGTATCAACGGACAGTGGCTACGGTGACTTCGATGGTCACGGAGCGACCGAGTTTTTCTTCGATGGCTTTTTTGAGCTGGTCTAGCTCTTGGTCATCTACCTTTTTGGGCGATACCACTTGCAATGATAAATGCAGCGGGTTCGTTTCCTGAACCTTTACGCTGCGCAGGTGCAGGCCTTCGACTTCCCAGTCCGTCAGGGTGCGCGACACGCGGTCTTTTTCAACGGTCTGCACAAACATGTAGCCCAGCGGTATGCTCACCAACACGACCAATACCAGCGAAATGAGCAATCCCCGCCGGGCCAACTCGAAGGGGCTGAAGCCCAGCAACAGAAAAGTAATGGCCGCCGCCAGCACCATGCCCACAAAGTTGGTAAGCAGCAGCAGCGATGCCCCGCCAAAAATCTCCCATTCGAGCCAGCCCAGCCCGATGCCCGCCACGGCTAGGGGGGGCACCAGGGCCACGGCAATGGCTACCCCCGCCAGCGTCTGGGCCACCTCTTCGCGGGCGTGGGCGTAGGCCCCGGCCACTCCCGCCGCGATGGCCACGCCCAAATCGAGCAGGTTGGGCCGCACGCGCATGGCAATTTCAGAATTCATCTCGCGCAGCGGGGTCAGCAGGGTGGTCACCACCGCGACCACCAGGGCCAGGGCCAGTCCGCTGCCGATGGTCTTGAGGCTCTGGACGCTCAGGCTGCGGTCTTGCCGCAAGGCCCCCATCCCCAGCGAAATGATCGGCGCCATGAGCGGGGCCAGGATCATGGCCCCGATGATGACCGGCGAAGAGTTGGCAAACAGCCCAAAGGTGGCCATCAGCGTCGAGAGCGTCATCAGCACCAGGTACGAGGACTTGGTTTGGGCATTGCCCCGCAAGGTTTTGAACAATTCTTTGAACTCGTCTTTGCTGGCGTGGTAGATCCAGGGCAGGGGCTTGGAAAGCAGCAACTCACGCGTTTCGCCCCGGGGCAATTTGTTGATGCGAAAACTGGCGCGGGCGCCCTTGGGTTCGGGGTCCATGTCGAGGTAGCGCCCGGGCATCACGTGCAGGACTTCGGGCTCAACGGCAAAGGTGATTTCTTTGGCCGCCAGCAGCAACCCATCCACCGAAAACTCGATGGGTTTGGGGCTGCTGATCTGGAGCTTGCGGGTCTTGAGGTGGCCCACAAAATAAGGCAACTTGGCTTTGGCCTCGTTGCCTTCCCACAGGCTGCGCAAGATGAACCCCGCGGCCCCCGAGAGGCTACGGGGTGCCAGCACTAGGGCGTGCAAAAAGCCATCGTTGGCGTGCGAGGTGTCTAGCACCCGCCGCGAGAGTCGGCTGTTGCGCCCGTGTTGCACCACTACGATGCCCACGGCGGCCGTCTCAATTTTTTTTTCTTCTTCGTATTCGATGCCGTAAGCAGCCGGGGTCAGGTTTCTGAGGTCGTGCCACAAGGCCCCGAGGCGCTCCCAGCGAGTTTGGGCCGTGGGGCTTTGGCCCGACACCAAACTGAGGGTGGTGCCGATCATCACCGAGTTGAAGACGGGCTTGTCGTTGCAGCGCAGCAAATCCACCTTGACGCTTTCCGGGCGGTCGCAGATGTCGGCTACGGCCTCCTTGTATTTTCCCGAAATGCCGAGGCCTGCCCGCACAGCGTTCATCTCGGGATGCGGCAAAAAGCCCAGTACCCACTTTCTTTCGAGGGCTTCGGACAGTAGGATGGCAATGTCGGTATCGGACAAAAACGTAATGACCACTTCGCCTTCGTTCACTTCGGGCCACTGGCCCGCCTGGTAGGGCACGTGCCGGCACGCGGCTTCTTCGAACAGCGGCAAGAGGTCGTCTTCGACCGTTTCTTTTTTTTGGGGATCGTAGAGAATCAGGTAGCGCACTGTCGTGTCAGGCATACAATTGGGGATAACAATGGAGTACTAACGCCCGGCAGCCTTTGGGGTTCGCGCTACATCTTTCTCGGTAGAATTACGTTGCCAAGTGGGCCTGGCCAGCGGCGCCAGATTTTTTTTTATGGAATACGTCATTTTTATCGTCGGTGGCTTTGTGGTCACGATCCTGAGCGTGCTCAGCGGCGGCGGGGCCAGTTTGTTACTTATGCCCCTGGTGGGCCTGGTGGCCGGGGCCAAGGCCATTGCCCCTTCCATGACGCTGGGCATCGCCATCAGCAGTTCGTCGCGGGTGTTCTATTTCTGGAAAGACATTGACTGGCAGCTTTTCCGGTGGCTGGCCCCGGGCACGGTGATCGGTGCCGTGCTGGGGGCGCGCCTGTTTGCCGAGCTCGACGCGGGCTGGATCCAGCTCCTGATCGCCCTGTATTTGCTCACGACGGTGGTGCAGTTCAACCAGAAGCCCAAGGCGGGTCGCTTCCGGATCAAGACCTGGCACTTTGCGCCCATCGGGTTGGTGATTGCCTTTCTGTCGGGGCTGATCGGGGGCGTGGGCCCCCTGATGAACTCGGCCTACCTCAGCTACGGCGCCTCGAAGGAAACCCTCATCGGCACGCGCTCGACCAACGCAGTTTTGCTGCACTTGGTCAAGATTGGGAGCTACGTGGCCTTCGGCGTGTTCACCCGCGAAGCCCTCGAGATCGGCCTGATGCTCGGGGCGGCCTCGGTGCTGGGCAACTACCTCGGCAAGCGACTGCTGAGCCGCATCAGCGAGGCTATTTTTCGCAAAGTAGTGGTGGGCACGATGGTCTTCAGCGGCGCGCTGATGCTCTGGGACAAACGCGCCATGATCGCCGACTACCTGGAGGTATTGCGCTGATAG
>DAIRSZ010000233.1:0-3126 GCA_036804165.1 Catalimonadaceae bacterium
TCGGCAATCACCAGCGTGGCGTAGCCGTGGGCCAGGGCGGCCGAAACCACCCTTTCGGCGCACTGATCCACCATTTCGCAAGCCCGCACGGTGGCCTCAAACACGCCCGTGTGTCCCACCATGTCGGGGTTGGCAAAGTTGAGGCAGATAAAATCGGCGCTTTCTTGCTCAATTTCGGCAATGATGCGGTCGCGAATATCGGCCGCGCTCATCTCGGGCTGCAGGTCGTAGGTGGCCACCTTGGGCGATGGGCACAAGATGCGCCGCTCGCCTTCGAAGGGTGCTTCGCGACCGCCCGAAAAGAAGAACGTAACGTGGGGATATTTTTCCGTCTCGGCAATACGGATCTGCGTCTTTCCGGCCTTGGCCAACACTTCGCCGAGGGTGTTTTCGAGGCTGTCTTTCTGAAACAGCACCGCGACGTCCCGGAAGGTATCGTCGTAGTTGGTCAGGGTGAGGTAATGCAGGGCAAGCGCTTGCATCTGGTGCTCGGGAAAATCGCGCTGGGTGAGCACCTGCGTGAGTTGGCGGCCGCGGTCGGTTCGAAAGTTGAAGCACAGCACCGCGTCGCCGGGGCGCAGGGTGGCCAGGGGCTGACCAGCGGCGTCGGCCACGAAGGCGGGGCGCACAAACTCGTCGGTGACATCGTCTGCGTAGGCCAGGCGACAGGCCTCGGCGGCCGAAGCCACGGCTTGGCCCTGGCCGTGCACGAGCAGGTCATAGGCCAGGCGGACGCGCTCCCAACGCTGGTCGCGGTCCATGGCATAGTAGCGGCCGATCACCGACGCCACCCGGCCGCGCGTGTTTTGAAGGTAGGCTTCCAGATCGGCCAGGTAATGCTGACCGTTGCGCGGATCGGTATCGCGCCCGTCGGTGAAGGCGTGCACAAAAAAGCGCACGCCGGCGGCCTGGGCCAGGGTGCAGAGCGCCTTGAGGTGATCGAGATGGGCATGAACACCCCCGTCGGACACCAGCCCCATCAAGTGAAAGGGTTTGTCCTGACGGCGGCAATAGTCGAAAGCAGCCTCCAGCACGGGGTTTTCACCCAGCGAGCCGTCTTCAATGGCCAAGTTAATCTTCACCAGGTCTTGATAAACCACGCGCCCGGCGCCAATATTCATGTGGCCCACTTCCGAGTTGCCCATCTGGCCTTCGGGCAGCCCAACGGCCAGCCCCGATGCCTCGAGGCGGCTGTTGGCATATTTGTTGCGCAACCCGTCCACGAAAGGCGTGTGGGCCTGGTCAACGGCCGACACTTTGGCATCGGTGGCTAATCCCCAGCCATCAAGAATCATTAAAAGAGTCTTTTTCATAATTTCGAGCCAACTACTGTGGGTCAATGATGATATTTTACACGCCTTGGGCGACGACCATGCTCACCCAAAATTACATAAATAATTGTAGGGACGCGCCGGAGGCACAGGCCCCAGGTCCGTTCTTGAAAATGCTGGCACTGCTGCTTTTGTTTGGGCTGGGGTCGCTCTCGGCGGCGGTGGCGCAGGGCCAGGTGCTCGACTATGCCCAGACGGCCCTGCGGGCGGGCAGTGCCCGCGAGCTGACGCGCCACTTTCAGGAATCCGTCGAGCTGAGCTTCGAGGGTCGCAAAACGGTGTACAGCCGTACGCAGGCCGAATTCGTCTTGCGAGATTTTTTTCAGAAACACGAGCCGACGAATTTCCAATACGTACACCAGGGGGCTTCGCGCGAGGGCTTGCAATACGCCATCGGGCGTTACGACACTTCGGAAGGTAATTTTCGGGTGTATTTGCTCATGCGGCAGCACAACGGTGCCTACCGCATCGAAACGCTAGATTTCACGCGCGAATAGCCCGCCGACGGGTGGGATTTGGTAGGCAAAGGTTATCTTGGCCCTTCTACCTTTGTGCGCCCGGGTTTGCCGGCGTCCACTGCTATGCGGCTGATTCGCCATCCTGTTCTCTGCAACTATTATGTCACCTATCGGTGCAACGCGGCTTGTCATTTCTGTGACATCTGGGAGCGCCCCTCGCCCTACGTGACGCCCGCGCACGTAGCCCAAAACCTGCGCGACCTGCGCCGGCTGGGGGTGCGCGTGGTAGACTTTACGGGCGGCGAACCGCTGCTGCACCGCCAGTTGCCCGAGCTGCTGCAACTGGCCCGCCAAGAGGGGCTGATCACTACCGTGACGACTAATACGTTGCTCTACCCCAAATACGCCGAGCGGCTGCGGGGGCTAGTAGATATGCTGCATTTTTCGCTCGACTCGCCCCACCGCGAGGCGCACAACGCCAGCCGGGGCGTCAATTGCTTCGATCATTTGCTGCGCTCACTCGACGTAGCCGCCCAGTTGGACGAGCGGCCAGACATCCTCTTTACGGTTACCGAGGGCAACGTCCACGAGATCGGGCAGGTCTGGGACGAGTTCTGTCGGCCGCGCAACCTGGTGCTGATCCTCAACCCCGTCTTCGACTACCACGCCGTGGAGGCCGGGCCGCCCCTAGGAGAAGCCACGCTACGCGAACTGAGCCGCTGGGGCAAGCGGCGCCGTGTCTATCTGAACCGGGCTTTCCTAAGCCTGCGCCGTAACGGCGGCAACCAACCCCACGACCCCGTATGCCGGGCGGCCAGCACCACCCTCGTGATATCGCCCGAAAACAAACTGGTGCTGCCCTGCTACCATTTGGGGCTGCAGGAACGCCCCATCGAGGGCCAACTCTACGACCTCTATCGCTCCGAGGAAGTGCAGCAGTTGGTACGCATGGAGGGGCGCTACCCGCAGTGTGCCGGGTGCGTGATCAACTGCTACATGCAGCCCTCTTTCAGCGTCGAGCTGAGCCGCTACTGGTGGCAGGCCCTGCCCAGTACGATCAAATACAACCTGATGAAAGGAACCTGGCGCCGACTTTTGCCTAAAGCGGGCTAAGCCCAACTTTTTGGGGCCGATGCAAGTTAGAATAACGTTGGGATTCGGGCGAAAACGTGCGGTTTCCCGTCAGGTTTTCCGTGATTCCATCGGTACATTTGTAGGCCGCTTTCGTACTGCACGGGCAAAGGCCCCTCCGAAGAGCAACTTATTTTCAATCAATACTTTCAATATTCCATGGATCCAACAGTAATTGTGTCCGCCATTGTGGCCTTTACGCTCGT
>DAIRSZ010000234.1:0-3097 GCA_036804165.1 Catalimonadaceae bacterium
GCCCGGCGCCGTTGACCATGCAGCCCACGTTGCCGTCGAGTTTGACGTAGTTGAGTCCGTGCTCGCCAGCTTCTACTTCGAGGGGATCTTCTTCATAGACGTCGCGCAGGTCGGCCAGGTCGGGGTGGCGATAGAGGGCGTTGTCGTCGAGGTTGACCTTGGCGTCCACGGCCAAAATCTTGTCGTCGGAGGTTTTGAGCACCGGGTTGATCTCGAACATGGACGAGTCAGTGGCGTCGTAAGCTTTGTAGAGGGCCGTCACGAACTTGACCATCTCCTTGAAAGCATTGCCCGACAGGCCAAGCGCAAAGGCCACTTTGCGGGCCTGAAAGGGCTGTAGGCCCACGGCGGGGTCAATCCATTCTTTAAAAATCTTGTCGGGGGTGTGTTCAGCGACTTCTTCGATGTCCATGCCGCCTTCGGTGCTGGCCATGATCACGTTTTGGCCTTTGGCCCGGTCGAGCAGAATGCCCAGGTAATATTCTTTGGGCTCGGAGCTGCCGGGATAGTACACGTCTTCGGCGATGAGCACCTTGCGGACTTTTTTGCCCTCGGGGCCCGTCTGGTGCGTGACCAGCGTGCCGCCCAGGATATTCTTGGCTTTTTCGACGACCTGATCTTTGCCTTTGGCAAGGGTGACACCGTTCGAGCCGGTCTCTTGCACCTTGCCTTTGCCGCGGCCCCCGGCGTGAATTTGCGCCTTGATGACGTACCAGGAAGTGCCCGTATCGGCCGTGAGTTGGTTGGCTGCGTCGAGGGCTTTTTCGGGATTGTCCACCACGACGCCGCGCTGGGTGCGTACGCCGTACTTCTGCAAAATCTCTTTTGCCTGATATTCGTGAATGTTCATGGGCTTGTGGATAGTGACAGGCGAAAGTAGCGTACCCGGCCGGAAATTGCAATGTAGCACTGCTTCTTGGTGCTATCTGGCCGCGCAGCCGCCTAACCAGACACGGTCGTTTTTCTCTTAACTTTGTCCGATGCTCGAAGCGCACGACATTCAGAAATCATATCAGGACTTGCAGGTGCTCAAGGGCATTGACCTACGGGTAGGGGCCGGCGAGATTGTCGCCATTGTGGGGGCCTCGGGGGCGGGCAAGAGCACCTTGTTGCACATTCTGGGTACGCTCGACCGCCCCGACGCGGGCCAGGTGATTGTCCGGGGCGAGGCCGTCACGCGCCTGCGCGACAAGGCCCTGGCCGCTTTTCGCAACCAGCACATCGGGTTTGTGTTTCAGTTTCATAACCTGTTGCCGGAGTTTACGGCCCTCGAAAACGTGTGCATCCCCGGTTTTTTGGGCAAGCGCAACGAGCGCACCGTCCGCCGACGGGCCCAAGAGTTGCTCGACATGCTGGGGCTGCACGATCGGCTCCAGCACAAGCCCAGCCAACTTTCCGGAGGCGAACAGCAGCGTACGGCCGTGGCCCGCGCCCTGATCAACGACCCGGCCCTTGTGTTTGCCGACGAGCCCAGCGGCAACCTCGACTCGCAGAACGCCGAGGAGCTGCACCGCCTTTTCTTCCGGCTGCGGGCCGAGCTGGGCCAAACGTTCGTGATCGTTACCCACAACCGTGACCTGGCCCGCCAGAGCGACCGCACCCTCACGATCCAGGACGGACGGATGCTCAGCCCTTCTCAATCTACCCCCGAGTTTTTGCCGCCCGCCGGGCATCCCTAGGGTCATGGCCGACGCGATCACTTTTGCCCATCTGGCTGCGCTGGCGGGGGGCACCCTGCGCCCCGGCGGCGACACCCATACCGAAGTGCGGCATTTGCTCACCGACAGTCGGCAATTTACCAGCCCGGCGGGCACGGTTTTCTTCGCCATTCGGGGCGGGCAGCACGATGGCCACACCTATTTGCCAGACCTCTACGCCCGGGGCGTACGCCTGTTTGTGGTGGAAGAACCGAGCAAGACGCAGGCTTTGCCTGCCGACGCGGCCACTTTGCACGTGGCCAGCAGTGTGCGGGCCTTGCAGACCGTCGCCGCCGCCCGCCGGGCCGCTTTTGCAGGGCCTGTGGTGGGCATCACGGGCAGCAATGGCAAAACCATTGTAAAGGAGTGGCTGGCTCAGATGCTCAGCCCCGATTACCGACTGGCCAAAAGTCCCAAGAGCTACAACTCGCAGATTGGCGTGCCGCTTTCGGTCTGGGGCCTGACGCCGCAGCACACGCTGGGGCTGTTCGAAGCGGGCATCTCGCGGCCCGGCGAGATGCGCCACCTGGCGGCCGTCATCCGCCCTACTGTGGGCATCTTCACCAACCTGGGTCCGGCGCACGACGAAGGCTTTGCCGACCGGGCGCAGAAGCTGGCCGAAAAAGCCCAACTCTTCGCTACGGCCACCACCCTCATCTGCTGCCGCGACCACGCGGTGGTGTATGACTACCTCCGGCAACACTTCGCCGACCGGGCGCTCATCGCCTGGACGCGGGCTGAGTTGGCAGAGATGGCCTTGCCGTTCGGCGATGCGGCCGCTATCGAAAATGCGGGCCACTGCGTGGCGCTGATGCGCTGGCTGGGCCTCGACGACGGCACCATCCGGGCGCGCCTGCGCAACTTGCGCAATTTGCCCATGCGGCTGGAGCGCAAACGCGGTGCTGGCCAGAGCATCCTGCTCGACGACAGCTACAGCAACGATCCCGCGGGGCTGGCCGTAGGGCTGGACTTCATGCGCCAGCAGTCGCTGCCCCCGGGCTTTGGCCGGACGATCATCCTCTCGGACCTGATGGAGACCGGACGGCCCGCCGCCGAACTCTATCCGCAAATTGCCCAACAGCTGCGCCAGGCCGGAATCGGTCGTCTGGTCGGCATCGGGCCGCACTTAAAGGCGTATTCATCGGCTTTCGCCGATTTGCGGACAGCTTTCTATCCGGACACGGAAGCTTTCCTTACGCAACTTGATCGGCAAAATTTTGACCGTGAGATGATCCTCGTAAAAGGTGCGCGGACTTTTGGTTTCGAGCGGATTACAGCCCGTTTGCAGGCCCAAGTGCACGGTACGCGGCTGGAGATCAACCTCGAAGCCCTGGCCCACAACTTACAGTTCTACCGTCAGCAACTGGCGCCGGGGGTGCGCACGATGGTGATGGTCAAGG
>DAIRSZ010000235.1:0-3085 GCA_036804165.1 Catalimonadaceae bacterium
TGGTGATGTGCACCAGGTCGGTAGGGGCCGGAATCTCGTTGCCCGGGTTGAGCAGCAGGGGCGTGTTGGCCCCGTCGAGGGTCCAGGTGTTGGGATCACTCCACGGCCCCGACTGATAGCTGTACCAGGTGCGGGGCGTGGCATGTCCGGCAGAAAATGCCAGCCAGCAGATGGCCAGGCAACGTAAAAAAGCGTTCATACGTGTTTTGTGATAAAGCTTTGAAAAGCCTGTAAACCAGACTTTTTGTCATCACAAAACTATCACTGTTCCCAATGCCTGCGACGGTTGGGTAAGGTAGAGACGCATTACCTGTAATACTTCATGCAAGACATGCCCGATTTCCAAATATTATTTTGTAAGGAAAAAGGCGGCATCCACCGTGTTTTTTACCAGTTTGAACGAAATACAGTAATTACCACAAAGCCATTTGTACGTGCAAGGCCATGTAATTCTCTCTCATCTCTCTCAGAAAGGGCCAAAAGCAGCCCCGCGCGTGTAAGGTTAGTGACTAAGCAACTTACCAAGCGTCCTCGAGTTATGTAAGTAAAAGTTGCTTTTGTACACCTCACGAGCCGCCACGCCGTTCCGTAGGCTGACTATTTATTCAAACCTGCCCCCAGCTTGCTAAAAGTACAAAATTAGTGGCCGCGTGTCTTATAAATGTTAAAATTCTGAAATTTGCGAAGCTTAAGCGTAGTTTTTTTAGTGCTACTGATCTTCTCCCAACACCCGGATGGTCAGGCCGTGCAGCGAAGGGCGGATAGGTAGCTGGCACGAAAGCCGACTTTCGTCCATACCATTGGGCAGGTTGTCGAGCATCCCGATTTCCTGGTCTTCGGGTGGGTCGAGTTGGTCGGCCCCCGTCAGGATTTGCACGTGGCACGTGGCGCACAGGGCCATGCCGCCGCACGTAGCCAGAATGGGATAGTCCGAACCCTTGAGCACCTCCATCAGGCTGAGCGTCACGTCGGTGGGTACTTCAATGGCGTGCTGCGACCCATCGGGCTGCTGCACGTAGATCGTAATCAGATCGTTCATGCTCAGAAGCCCTGCACACCGTTGACGGTCGTGTACTTGAAGCTGATCTTCTTGTCTGGATTGACGATGCGAAAAGCGCTTTGGGCCATGAGGGCCGCTTCGTGAAAGCCGCAAAGAATGAGCTTGAGCTTGCCAGGGTAGGTGTTGATGTCGCCAATGGCGAAGATCCCCGGCACGTTGGTCGAGTAGTCGAAGGTATCCACCGTGATGGCACTCCGGTCCAGGTTTAACCCCCAGTTTTCGAGCGGCCCCAGCTTAGGACTCAGGCCGAAGAGCGGAATCAGGTAATCGGTCTCGAGGGTGTGCGTATCGCCGTCTTTGCTCATCAACTTGACCGATTCGAGGCGGTCAGTGCCTTCTACGGCCACCAGGTTGCTGTTGAGCACCAGCCGGATCTTGCCCGCGTCGGCCAGGTGCTGCACCTTCTCGGCCGAGTCGGGTGCCCCGCGAAACGAGCCGCCCCGGTGCACCAGGGTCAGTTCTTTTACCACGTCGGCCAGAAAGATTGTCCAGTCGAGGGCCGAGTCGCCGCCGCCCGCCAGCACCAGGCGCTGGTCACGGAACTTTTCGGGGTTGAGCACCATATAGGTGATGCCCTTGCCTTCGAAACGCTCCAGGTTGGGCACCTCGGGTTTGCGCGGTTCGAAGCAGCCCAGTCCGCCCGCGATCACCACTACCTTGCAGTGTACTTGCGTGCCGCCCGAGGTGGCCAGCACAAAAGACTCGTCGGCCTGGCGCTCGAACGACTCCACGCGTTCGCCCAGGGTGAAAGTGGGGTGAAAAGGCTCGATTTGCTTACGCAAATTTTCTACCAGTTCCTGCGCCAGCACGGTCGGGTAGCCAGGGATGTCGTAAATAGGTTTTTTGGGATAGATTTCCGAAAGCTGCCCGCCAATTTGGGGAAGGGCATCAATGAGGTGGCAGCGCATCTTGAGCAGACCCGCTTCGAACACGGCAAACAAGCCCACGGGGCCCGCGCCGATAATGCATATATCCGTATTGATCATAACGAGAATAGAAAGAGTCGGGGGTGGGGCAGGGCCATCGGCAGATGGCGCCCGCGTTCCGCGCACATATTTAGTAACAATGCCGAAGCCCAGAGGTTTTGGGCTTGGCCATGCAAAGGTACAACGCGAAGGTGCGCCCGCCAACCTCAGGAGGCGTACAAAAAAGGGCAGCTCAACGAGCGCAAGGCCACCCACCGAAGTAGTGGGGGTCAGGCGTTGATGCTCTGCGGAACGGACGACGGCCGGGAAGCCGACTTGCCAGCCTTGGCCTGGGCCGTGAGCACTTTGGCGGTGCTAAGCGGGCCTTCGTGCCGCCAGCCGGGGGCGCCAAAAATGTAGCGCAGGCGCGATTTCCAATCCGGGGCCTGGCGCACGTCGCGCCAGATGTTGACGTACTCGTGCGACACGATCACCAGCGGATTGCGCGAATTGGGTTGGCTGAGCACGCCAAATTCCGGCTCGACGCCCGGCTCGTGGCCTTGAAAGGTACCGAACAGCTTGTCCCAGATGATGAGGATGCCGCCGTGGTTTTTGTCGAGGTATTCGTAGTTACGCGCGTGGTGTACCTGGTGAAGATAAGGGGTATTGAAGACGTGTTCGAGCACGCCCAAGGGGGGAATGCGCTGGCTGTGCAAAAAGAATTGGTAGATGGAGTTGATACCCATGCAAGTGAGCACCATCACGGGGTGAAAGCCCAGCAGGGGCATCCAAAGCCAGAAAAAAGGCTTGTAGAGTAACGTTACCCAGCCGTTGCGAATGCTGGTAGTGCCCAGGCTGTACACCTCCGAGCTATGATGCACGACGTGCGCGGCCCACAGCACGCGCACCGTATGGCTAAGGCGGTGGTGCCAGTAGAAGTTGAAATCATCGCCCAGAAAGGCCAGTATCCAGACCCACCAGACCCAGCCCAGGTAGTCGTAGCCCAGCAAACTCAGGCGCAAGTCGGCCAGCCCTTCGTAGAGCAGAAAAAACACGGCCAGCGTACCGATTTTGGCTACCGAACCAATGGCGACGGCCCCCAGGCCCATCTGAGCACTAG
>DAIRSZ010000236.1:0-3064 GCA_036804165.1 Catalimonadaceae bacterium
GGGCCGATAAGGTTCTTTTTGATGAGTTCGGAAGCGTAGCGCCGCGTGATGCGTTCGAGCACGTGCTCGGGGTAGGCAATGGGGCTGATCTTGACCCCGCCCTTGGCACCGCCGAAGGGCACATCCACCACGGCGCACTTGAAGGTCATCAGCGTGGCCAGGGCCTTCACCTCCGACTCGGACACCATGCGGCTGTAGCGGATACCGCCCTTGGTAGGCAACTTGTGCTGACTGTGCTGTACCCGGATGCCCTCGATGACCTCGATGTGGCCGTCAATCTCGACCGGGAATTTCACTTTGTACACCGAGTTGCAATGCCGAATCTGGGCCAGGATGCCCCGCTCGTGCGAGGTGTGGGCAGCGGCTTTGTCGTAGTAGGACAGCACGTCGTCGAGAAACTTCTTGCCCGCCGACTGCACTTTTTGTTCGGATACGTGGGAACTTAGCTTGGTTTTGGGAGAAGACGTGGTGGAATTGTGGGTGCTCATAGAAGGAACAGAGAGTTGAAGTGATAACCCGTCGCAGGGCAGGAAAATAAAGTTTGTACGTCGAACAGAGAGGGCGCGTTCGTTGCGCAGGTTGGTGGCCAAAGTACGGGTTTTGGGAAAATAATAATACACATCACGAAGCAGGAAAATCTGGCCGCATCGGGTATCGTCCTGCACTTCTGCGCAAAGCCATTAGTTTTGGGCTTTTCACCGAACAGCTTCGCCATGCATACCGAGACTGCCCTTAATATTGCCCGCCGCGCTGCCCAACTGGGGGGCGCGGCCATCATGCGCGTGTACGCCGAAGGCGACTTGGGCATCACCCAAAAGGCCGACGAGTCGCCCCTTACGCGGGCCGACCGCGCCGCGCACACGGCCATTGCCAACGCCCTGCAACCTACGGGCCTGCCCCTGCTCAGCGAAGAGGGCAAGGCCGTGCCCTTTGCCGAACGTGCTGCCTGGGACATATTCTGGCTCGTAGATCCGCTCGACGGCACCAAAGAATTTATCAAGCGTAACGGCGAGTTTACGGTCAACATTGCCCTGATTCGGGCGGGCCGCCCGGTAGCGGGGGTGGTGTACGTGCCCGTCACGCAGCGGCTCTACTACGGCAGCCCGGAGGGTGGGGCCTTTCGGGTCGAGGCCGACGGCACAGCCACGGCCCTGCGCTGCGCCCCGACGGACTTGCAGGCCCGGGGCCTGCGCGTGGTGGCTTCGCGCTCGCACCTCAACGACGAGACGAAGGCGTTCATCGAAAAGCTCGATGCGCCCGAGCTGGTCAGCATGGGCAGTTCGCTCAAGTTGATGCTGGTGGCCGAAGGCAATGCCGACGTCTATCCGCGCTTTGCTCCCACCATGGAATGGGACACGGCCGCGGCCCAGGCCATCGTGGAGGCCGCCGGAGGCCGGGTGTGCGCCTATCCGGAGAATATTCCCCTTGCCTACAACAAAGAAAACCTGATGAATCCCGCCTTCTGGGCACATGGCCAGACAACTCCGGCTGATCTGGTCTGATTGTTGATGCCTACCGGGTGTTGTGATATTTTTAATGAACGCAAAGGAGCCGGGTCGCGATGCCCGGCTTTTTTGTGTTAGCGGGCCACACGGCTCGCCGCAAAATCGGCTAGCACCTGCAGCGAGAGCTTGCCTTCGTAGAGGGCCTTGCCCACAATGACGGCGTAGCAGCCTAGCCGCTCCAGTTCGGCGATGTCGTCGAGCGACCGCACGCCCCCACTGGCGATCAGGCGCACGTCAGGGAACTGCGCCCGGATGTTGGCATAGAGGTCAAAGTTGGGGCCTTCGAGGGTGCCGTCGCGGCCCACGTCGGTGGCCTTTACGTAAAGGATGCCCCTTTCGTAGTAGTGGGCGATGTGTTCGAGCACCGGAATGGGCGTCTGCCGCTGCCAGCCCGACGTGACGATGTAGCCCGCGCGCGAGTCGGCGGCCAGCGTCAGTTTGTGCCGACCGTAGGTGATCAGCCACGACATAAACAGATCGGGATCGAGGGCCGCCACGCTGGTGGAATGCACCGCAATGGCCCCCGATTCGAAGGCCAGGCGCACGTCGCCGTCGGAGCGAAAGCCGCCGCTGCATTCGATCTCCAGGTCGGTATGCGCGCGCAACAATTGCAAGACGTCGTAGTTGGCCAGCCGCCCGCGCCGGGCACCATCGAGGTCAATGAGGTGCAAGCGCCGAAAACCCTTGGCCGCTACGCTCTCGGCCACTTCCAGAGGCGAATAATTGTATTCCTTCGGGTTGTAGTAATCGCCCTGCGTGAGGCGAATGCATTTCCCGCTGAGTACCGACAAGGCGGGTATTATCTGAATCATACGTTCGAATGTTATTTGGCTAATCGCACCGCAACATACCTAATATCGCAATGCTTATCTTCCAAAGCCAAACAAAATGTACTTAGACGGCCAAATTTACAACAAATAACGTTTCAGATTCAAATTTTTGCAAAAAAGCTGACGACATAGCACTCTTCCGTTCACTTTTGGCTGAATCATTTTCATAACCCTGCTGCGCTATCCGGGTTAACCAAGAGAATCGTTAATTTTGTCTTTCCATCCGACGCCAATATTCATGACCCGACCCGTTCGCGTACGCTTTGCCCCCAGCCCTACGGGTGCCCTCCACATCGGCGGCGTACGTACCGCCCTCTATAATTACCTCTTTGCCCGCCAGCACCAGGGCCAGTTCATTCTCCGCATCGAAGACACCGACCAGGGAAGGTTTGTGCCCGGTGCCGAAGCCTACATCCAGGAAGCGCTGGCCTGGTGCGGCATAGTGCCCGACGAAAGTCCCGACTTGGGCGGCCCACACGCGCCCTATCGGCAGTCGGAGCGCAAGGCCATGTACCGCCAGTACGCCGAGCAACTGGTGGCCGCCGGTCACGCCTACTACGCCTTCGACACGCCCGAAGCGCTCGACGAGATGCGCGAGCGCCTCAAGCGGGCCAAGGTGGCCACGCCGCAATACAACGCCATCACGCGGTTGCAGATGCGCAACTCGCTCACGTTGCCCGAAGACGAGGTGCGCCGCCTGATGGACGCGGGCACGCCCTACGTGGTGCG
>DAIRSZ010000237.1:0-3037 GCA_036804165.1 Catalimonadaceae bacterium
TCCCGACGGGGGCGTTCGTCACGGCTGCCGAAATCCCGGCGCGGACGGTCATCGCTTTTATCAAAATCCCGGCGCGGGCGTTCATCGCGGCTGCCGAAATCCCGGCGCGGACGATCATCACGCTTTTCGAAGTCCCGACGCGGACGGTCATCGCTTTTATCAAAATCCCGGCGCGGACGGTCTTCTCTTTCGCGATCCTCCCGGCGGGGGGAAGGCGCAGGGCGTTCTTTCGATTCGGACGTAGGTTTGGCGGGTTTGTCGCCTTTGCGGGCATAGCCCGTGCTTTGGAAAGGGCGGCGCGCCTCGCGGCCGTCGTCGGGTTTGTCTGATGCGGACATAGTTCTTATAACTGCAAATTAAAAATTAGGCGTCGGTGGGGTTGTGGGCACTATCTTCTTCTGCCTGCACCCCAATTTCGTTTTCTTCAGTAGCAAAATCTTTCGGCATGGGCAAGTCTTTCAAGTCGTTGATGCCCAGGTAATCCATAAAGCGGATACTGGTGCCGTAGAGCACTGGCCGCCCCGCCGTGGTGGCCTTGCCACGCACCTCAAGCAAGCCCTTGTCGAGCAGTTTCTGGAGGGCGTAGTCGCTGCTTACGCCCCGTATCTGCTCGATGTGCGCCTTCGTGACGGGCTGCTTATAGGCCACAATGGCCAACGTTTCGAGGGCCGAGGTCGAGAGGTGCTTTTTGGATTTCTGTCGCAGCAGCACGTCAATACTGCCACGGTAGTCGGGCTTGGTCAGAAACTGGTATCCGCCCGCGAGGGCCACGATCTCGAAGGCAAAGGGCCCTTCCTGATAATACGCCACTAAATCGGCCAGGGCCGTGGCGATGGCCTCCGGTCCCAGATCGGCCCCGAGCCATTCCGACAGGCACTCGCGCAACGCTTCGGCCGACACGGGTTCAACCGCACTGAAAATCAGGGCTTCGAGGTGGCGTTGCAAAAAGGCGGTGTCATTGGTCATTTACGATGGGCGATTCTGACAACACTTGTTCGTGCTCCCGGGCAATCTGCTGGTGTTCTTTACGTACTTCTTCGAGCGAAAGGTCATCGAAGAGCGTGGCCCGCGCGGCCTCTTCGGCCGTAACGCCGAAAAAGGCTTGCTGCGAGTCGAAGGGTTCGGGTTCGAGCTGGTCCTTCACGTAGGTGCCGTCTTCGGACATCAGATATGTGTTGACGTTATCGCGGAGGTTGTAGTCGAGCATGTTGATGACTTCCTGCCGAATGTCGGGTTCGATGATCATAAACAACGACTCGATGCGCCGGTCGAAACTGCGGTTCATGATGTCGGCACTGCCGCCGTACACCAGCGGGTCGCCCTGGTTGTGAAAGTAGTAGATGCGGGAGTGTTCCAGAAAATTGCCTACCAACGAGCGCACCGTGATGTTTTCGCTGAGGCCCACCCGGCCCGGTCGCAGACAGCAAATGCCCCGCACGATAAGCCGGATGGGTACGCCCGCCTGCGAGGCGGCGTAGAGCTCGTCAATGGTCTGCTGGTCTTCGAGCGAGTTTACCTTGATCACCACGCCGCTGGGTGCACCCGCCCGGGCGGCCTCGGCTTCGCGGCGGATAAGCTGGATCAGTTGCTGGCGCATGTCGCCGGGCGCCGTGATCAGGTGCCGGTACTCGCTGGGCATCGAATGCCCCGTGATAACGTTGAAAAACTCTGATACGTCGTTGCCGTAGGCCTCTTTGGTGCTCAGCAAGCCGATATCGGTGTAGAGGCGGGCGGTTTGCTCGTTGTAGTTGCCGCTCGACATGTGCACGTAGCGCGTCACTTTTTCGCCCACTTTGCGCACCACCAGCAGCAGCTTGGTGTGGGTCTTGAAACTGCTGAACCCGTAGATCACAAAGCAGCCGGCTTTTTGCAGGCGCTGGGCTTCGCGGATGTTGTTTTCTTCGTCGAAGCGGGCTTTCACCTCGAAGAGTACCGACACGTGCTTGCCGTTTTCGGCTGCCTTCAGCAACGCACTGCTCACGCGCGATTCTTTGGCCAGGCGATAGATCGTAATCTTGATGGCCAGCACGTACGGGTCTTCGGCGGCCTCTTCGAGCAGTTGCATCACCGGGTCAATGCTGTTGTAGGGATGGTGCAGCAGCACGTCGTCGGTTTGCAGATATTCCAGCATACTTTCTTTGGGAAAATCGCTGTCGCAGCAAAGGGGCAACACCGGAAGGGGCGTGGAGGCTTCGGCTTGCTGCAAGTCGGCGTGTCCGGCAACCTGCCAAAAGCCCGTAAAGTCGAGCAAGTCGGGCGTCACAAACACGTTGTCGGTGTCAATGCTCCAGCGCTCCTTCAAAATCCGGAGCAGGTAGGGCGAGTAGCCTTCTTCGATCTCGACCCGCACCACGCGACCCGTGCGCCGGGTCTTGAGCTTGCGCTTCACTTCGTCAATAAAATCGGCGTCAATGTCGTCGCTTTCTTCCAGGGTGAAGTCGCCGTTGCGCGTGATACGAAACAGGTTGGCTGATACAATCCGGATGTTGCGGTAGAGTTGCGGCAGTTGCCAGCGGATCACCTCTTCGATGGGCAAAAAGAGCACTTTGCCGTTGCGCTCGATCTCGTAGAAACGGGGCAGGTTCTGCGGTATCTGGATAAACGAAACCTTCTTTTGCGTTTTGGCATCTTGCTGCTGCATCGTCACCACGCCGAATACCAAAATCTTGTTCATCAGAATCGGGAAGGTGCGGTAGCCGTCAAACACCATCGGCGTAAGCATGGGATAGACCGTCCGGGTGAAGTAATTAGATACCTTGGTCTTCTCACTTTCCCTTAGCTGGTCAATGCCCACTACCTGAAAGTGCGCTTTGGCAAAGAGGGGAATAAGCTCTTGGTAGCAAGCCTGCTGGGCCTTTACAAACTGGTGCACTTCGCGCAGCAGCATCACCCGAAAGGGCTTCTCGCGCAGGCCCGAATAGTCCACCCGCTCCTTGCCATAGTCGAGGTAATTGTAGAGCGAGCCAATCCGGATCATAAAAAACTCGTCGAGGTTCGAGGCCGTGATCGCCAAAAACTTGAGCCGATCCAACACCGT
>DAIRSZ010000238.1:0-3026 GCA_036804165.1 Catalimonadaceae bacterium
ACGGGCAAATCGTGCGGGCCGACGGCAATACTCTGCTGCTGGCGCCGGGCCAGGGCGCGGGCCGTCAGGTAGGCCGACGGTTCGGCTACGGTGAAGGGTGTGCCGGCTTTGTCGGCAAAAAATACCAGAAATTTGGTGGTGGTAGCCTGCGCGTGCGCGTCGGTCACCATCAGAGAAACAACGGCCAGCACGCCAATCAGGCACCGAAGGTTATTCTTGGCCGTGCGTGCGCAACGTTTGGCGATAGATATGGCCCGAGAGAATGCGCCGGGGCGTCTGGTTGGTTTGTGTGTCATAGTCTTCGCGGCGGATGTCTATTTCTACCAAACCCACGTCGGCGGCATAGTAGAATATTTCGCGACGATAATTAACGAAATTCGAGTCAAATGCCAGCACATTTTGCCCTTCGATGCGTCCGCCGTTGACTACGGCTAGCGTACGGGCGTAGGTGCTGTCGGCCACGCGGCGGGGCTGGTCGAGGGTGGCGATGGTACTCACGAGCGGCGGCAGGGCACTGAGGCTGTGCACGTCCCACTGCCGCAACCGGGCCACCGGAAAAGATAACCGCACCAGCGGCTGGTTGTTTTCGGTGCGGATGCCTTGCTGGTCGGTGCGGCGGGCTGTCCAGACCGAGTCGGGCTGCGCGGGCCAGGACTGGGCGGCCGTCGGGCGCGTAAAGCGCTCGATGCGGTAAGCGAGCGCGCCCGTCAGGTCGCGGAGCGTATCGGCCACCACCTCGCGCAGCTCGAAGCTGGCCGTGTCGGGACCGGCCACCCGAAAGTCCACCCGGAACACGTCGTAGTGGTAGAAGGCCCCCACGCGCAGGGGGAAGTAGTCGTAACCAAACTGCGTCGGCTCCGGCTCGACGGTACTGGTGCGACAACTGGTCAGGCACAGACCCACCCAGAGGGCGAGCAGGCCAGCGGAGAAATATTTTTTCATAAAAGCAGCAACGTAGCACCCAAAAAACGCAAAAAGTCCCGGATTCGCGCGGGGCGAATGACCGGGACAAAAAACGGGGTAGGTTCTTAGCCTAGATTACAGCCGATCGGCCCGCTGGGCGGCCGGGGCGGCAAAGGCATTTTCCTGCCCCTGCCGGAAGCTGGCCATGATCCAGCCCCCGCCGATGACGTCGTCGCCTTCGTAGAAGACCGCCGCCTGTCCGGGGGCGATGGCGTGGACACCTTCGTGGAAATATACCCACATCGTGTCGCCCACTTGCTCGATGCGCGCGGGCGTACCGGCGTCTTTGTAACGGATTTTGGTGACGGTTTCCAGCGGCTGGGTCAGGCTTTCGTACTTCATCATGTTGAGCCGGCTCACGCGCATGCCGTCGCGCTCGAGTTCGCGCAAGCGACCCAGCACCACCTGGTTGGTGTCTTTGCGGATTTCGGTCACAAACACGGGGTAGCCCAGGGCCACGCCCAGCCCCTTGCGCTGGCCGATCGTGTAGAACGGATAGCCTTCGTGCTGCCCAACGACGGTGCCGTCTTCGAGGACAAACTCGCCCCCGGCCACGTCGGCCTCGAGACCCGGCACGCGCCGCTTGAGGAAGCCCCGGTAGTCGTTGTCGGGCACAAAGCAGATTTCGTACGACTCGGACTTGTTGACCAGCTCGTGGAAGCCCCGCTCGGTGGCCATGGCGCGGATCTCGGTTTTGCGCAGGTGGCCCAGCGGGAAGATCGTGCGGGCCAAACTGGCCTGCGACACGCCCCAGAGGGCGTACGACTGGTCTTTGTGGTGATCCAGCCCGCGCGAGACCACGTAGCGACCGTTTTCTTCCCGTACGTTGGCGTAGTGCCCGGTGGCAATGTACTGGCAGCCCAGCTTGTCGGCCCGGCGCAGCAGCGCATCCCATTTGATGTGCGTGTTGCACAGCACGCAGGGGTTGGGCGTGCGGCCCGCCAGGTATTCGCCCGTGAAGTGGTCAATGACGGCGTCGCCAAACTCGTTGCGGATGTCGAGGATGTAGTGCGGGAAACCGAGCGTGACGGCCACCTGCCGGGCGTCGTTGATCGAGTCGAGGCTGCAACAGCCGGTCTCTTTCTTGCTGCCACCCGCCGAGGCGTAGTCCCAGGTTTTCATGGTCATGCCAATGACCTCGTAGCCTTGTTCGTGCAGCAGCACGGCGGCCAGCGAGCTGTCAATGCCGCCGCTCATGGCGACCAGTACGCGTCCTTTGCTGCTCATCTTCTTTGCTTGTTCCTTCCTCGGTACGGCGCACAGGGGCCGCACCGTTTTGGTGTGATGGTACAAAACTTCGGGGCGGGGCGTTTGGTTCGACCCTTTGCCGCGCGGACTTTGATTATTGGCCCGCAGGCCAGACTTTTGTCGGCGTACCAAAAATTAGCTACACACATGGCACTGGCTACCGACGTGCTCCTGCTGGGCGTCAACAACCTGAGCGCCGCCCGCTACGGCGCGGGCATGGGCGTCCGGATGCTGGGCTTTGTGCTCGATCCGGCCCATGCCGACCACCTGCCGCCCAAGGCCTGTCGCGAAATCTCCGAATGGGTGTCGGGTGTGGATTTTGTGCTTGAAGTTGGAGGCCTCTCCCCCGCCGAAGTAGCCGCCCAGTTGCCCGAATATACGGCTGATTTTCTGCTGGTCGGCACCGAGCACCCCCTCGCCGAATGGCAAGCACTGGGCCTGCGGCTGATCGTCCGCACGGAGGAGGCGCACCGCCTGACGGCATCCGGTACCGCCTACGGCCTGCTGCCCCTCGACCAAGCCCTTGCTCCACATCGCGCATCTTGTCCGGTGCCTTGCCTGGCCGAAGGCACCCCCCTCCCCGACCAGTTGCCCGCCCTGCTGGCTGCCGACATCGCCGGACTGGCCCTGCGCAGCGGCCCCGAAAGCCGCCCCGGCTTCGCCGACTTCGACGCCCTGGCCGATCTGCTCGAAGCCCTCGAAACCGAAGACTGAGGAGCAGGCAACCTTTTGGAAGGTTTGGGGTTGAGACAAACGGCAGGTTTTGCGCCTGCATTCCCACGTATCCGTTTAAACCAAAAAAGTATGTCCAAGAC
>DAIRSZ010000239.1:0-3014 GCA_036804165.1 Catalimonadaceae bacterium
TTGGCGTCGTAGGGCGAGTGGGTCACCATCACGATCGTGACGCCTTCTTTGTTGAGGGCCGCCAGCAGGTTCATCACCTCTTCGCCGTTGGTCGAGTCGAGGTTGCCCGTAGGTTCGTCGGCCAGGATCAGCTTGGGGCTGGCCACCACGGCCCGGGCGATGGCCACGCGCTGCTGCTGTCCGCCCGAAAGTTGTTGAGGGAAGTGGTTGCGCCGGTTCATGATGTGGAGCTTTTCCAGCACCTGCTCGACCTGCTGTTTGCGCTCAGCCGCCGACACCTTGAGGTAGAGCAACGGCAGCTCGACGTTTTCGTACACCGTCAGCTCGTCAATCAGGTTGAAGCTCTGAAACACAAAGCCGATGGCACCCTTCCGCAGCCTGACGCGCTGGCTCTCCGAATAGCCCGCCACCTCCTGCCCAAAAAAGTGATACTCGCCCGCCGAGGGCTGGTCGAGCAAGCCCAGCAAGTGCAGCAGCGTGGACTTGCCGCAGCCCGAAGGCCCCATGATGGCCACAAACTCGCCCGCCTTGATCTCGACGTTGATGTGGTGCAGGGCAGTAGTTTCTACTTCATCAGTAGTATATACTTTTTGCAGATTGACGGTTTTTATCATGAGAACACGAAAATCAGGATGGTTTCAGGAAATTAAATTCTGTAAAGGTAATAGCGGCAGCAGATAAAAAGCAGCAGTCCAAAAACCGATGGTGCTACCGGAGGGTCAGCACTTCGTAGTCGCCAAAGTTTTCGTACGAAGAGATGATCACCCGTTCGCCTTGGCGCAACCCTTCGAGCACTTCGTAATAGTCGGGATTGCGCCGCCCGATGCGCACCGGACGGCGGACGGCCGTCTGCCCGGTTTCGTCGAGCACATAGACCCAGCGGCCACCCGTGTCTTGGTAAAAGCCCCCCGCCGCCAGCAGTTGGGCCTGGTCGGACTGGCCCAGTTCGAGGCGAATGCGCAGCGTCTGGCCACTGCGCAAGCCAGCGGGCATTTCGGCGCGGCCCGCGCTATCGGGCAGAAAGTGCATGTCCACCTCGAATCGTCCATCGGCGATGGTCGGAAACACCTTGGCGATGGCCAGGTCGTAGGTGCGTCCGTCGAACGTAAAGCGCCCCCGCTGGCCGACGCTCACGCGCGGCAAATAGAGTTCGTCCACGGCCACGCGCACCCGAAAGCTGCCCACCACGTCCACCTGCCCGAGGCGCTCGCCCGTCCGGATGGCCTGCCCAATGTCGAGGTCGCGGCTGGCCAGTTGGCCGTCGGCGGGGGCACGCACCACCAGGTCGGCCAATATCCGACCGACGGCGTCGAGGCTGCGGGCCATGCGCTGCTCCGAGTCGGCCAGTTGGCGCAGTTGCATCACGCGCAGCAGCGAATCTTGCCGGAAGGCGTCATAGACCAGTTTCTGGCGCCGCTCGTTGAAGCGGTATTCTTCGGCCACCTCCTGAAACTCACGCTCCGACACCAGGTTTTTGGCCCGTAATTTTTCAAAACGCTCGTACTGCGGCTGCAGCAGGCTTAGCTGGTAGTTGATCTCGGCCAACTGGTTGCGCAGGCTTAGCTGGTTCTGCTCGACGAGCAGGCGGGTGTTGCGCAGGTTGTTGAGTTGCTCGTAGAGCAGCGACTCCTGGTTCATAACGCTCAGTTGCAGGGCCGAGTTGGAGAGCGTCAGCAGCGTGTCGCCAGCCCGCACCAGCGCGCCCGCTTCGCGGTGAATGCGCTGGACAATGCCGCCCTCGATGGCGTCGAGGTAGTAGGTGCGGCCGGGTTGTACGTTGCCCGTTACGGCCACAAATTCCTGGAAATCGCCCGTGCGCACCGTCGAGATCGTAAGGCGTTCGCGGGCCACGCGCAACTGCGAACGGCGGTCGCCCAGGGCGCCATAGGCCAGAGCGCTGCCTACCAGCAGCCCCAGCAAGGCCCAGGGCAGCCAGCGGCGCAGCGGCCATTTTTTCTTTTTGATCTGACGATCCATCGCGACACTCATGAACTTCAATGTAGGTACGCCCGGCCTGGGGCCAACTAACGTGCCACGTACCTTAGGCGACAAAATAGGGCTTTCTGCGTATGTTGCCCGTCCAGTTTCGAACAAGACCTGTCCGAAGGCGGACACTCCAACGGCGCCAAGCTACGGCGGTGGTGGCCCAAGGGCCTACGACGTACGTGGTACGGGAAATGCGCAGTCAGTTCAAACCTGATACCTAATCATGGAAAAACTCGCCGGAAATGTGCTGATCGTGGACGACGACGCCGACGTGCTGCAAGCTGCGCGGCTGGTGCTCAAGCGGCACGTGGCCCGCGTCGAGGTCGAACAAAACCCGCAGGCCCTGCCCTTTTTGCTCGGCCAGCACCGCTACGACGTCATCCTGCTCGACATGAACTACACGCGCGACATCGGCAGCGGGCGCGAGGGTTTTCACTGGCTGGCGCGCATCCGGGAGTTGGATCCCGACGCGGTCGTGATCCTGATTACGGCCTACGGCGACGTGGAAATGGCCGTACGGGCCATCAAGGAGGGGGCCACCGACTTCGTGCTCAAGCCCTGGCAGAACGAAAAGCTGCTGGCCACGGTGCTGGCGGCCTTGCAGTTGCGCCAATCTCGCCGCGAAAACGACGCCCTGCGGGCGCGCGAGCAGCAATTGCAAACCGATCTCAACCAACCCTTTCGGGAAATGCTGGGGCAAAGTTCGGCCATGCAGCAGGTCTTCGAGACCATCCGGCGGGTGGCGCCCACCGACGCCAACGTGCTCATCCTGGGCGAGAATGGCACGGGCAAAGAGGTGGTGGCCCGGGCGCTGCACCAGCAGTCGGCACGGGCGCAGGCCCCTTTTGTGGGCGTGGACCTGGGCGCCATTGCCACGGGCCTGTTCGAGAGTGAACTCTTTGGCCACGTCAAGGGCGCTTTTACCGACGCCCGCGAAGACCGCCCCGGCCGTTTTGAACTGGCCACGGGCGGCACGCTCTTCCTCGACGAGATCGGCAACCTCTCGCTGCCTTTGCAGGCCAAGCTGC
>DAIRSZ010000240.1:0-3004 GCA_036804165.1 Catalimonadaceae bacterium
ATGGCCACATGCACGAAGTACTCGTAAAAGCCGGACAGAAAGTAAAGCGTGGCGATGTAATCGGCAAGGTGGGCAGCACGGGTAAATCCACCGGGCCGCACCTGCACTACGAGGTGGTCAAGAACGGCAAGAAGGTCAATCCCATCAACTTCTATTACAATGACCTGGCCCCGCACGAATACGAAGAAATGGTGCAACTGGTCGAACACAGCAACCAGTCGCTGGACTAGCGTTCGTTTGCATCCACCCCACAAACCCTCCGCGCCGGAGGGTTTTTTCTTGTGGGGAATGCTAATTTTGTGGGGCGGCCTGCCACCAGGGGCCGCCACCGTTCAGTATCCCCGTTTCTGATCGTAAAAATGGAGATTTGCTTTTCCCTCTTTTTTGTCGCCACGCACGCAACCTATGAACCTCACCCCCGCACCCACCCCCACGATGAAGTCGCTGTTGACGCAGTTTGAAAACACCCCGCCGCAGATCGTTTTCGAGTGGCACGACCCCGAAACGGAGGCCGTCGGTTGGGTGGTGATCAATTCGCTGCGCAACGGAGCGGCCGGTGGCGGCACCCGGATGCGG
Organism: Catalimonadaceae bacterium; assembly: GCA_036804165.1. GTDB lineage: Bacteria > Bacteroidota > Bacteroidia > Cytophagales > Flexibacteraceae > DAIMZG01. The sequence continues at coordinate 577 of DAIRSZ010000240.1, forward strand.
GTGGGCCTCGACCGCCACGAGGTGGTGTCGCTGGCCAAAACGATGGAAATAAAGTTTACGGTGTCGGGCCCGGCCATTGGCGGGGCCAAGTCGGGCATCAATTTCGATCCGCACGATCCGCGCAAGCGCGGCGTGCTGGAGCGTTGGTACCAGGCGGTGTTTCCGCTGCTCAAAAACTATTACGGCACCGGCGGCGACCTCAACGTGGACGAAATTCACGAGGTGATCCCCATCACCGAAAGCTACGGCCTGTGGCACCCGCAGGAAGGCGTAGTCAACGGGCACTTTCGTTCGGCCGAGCCGGAGAAGATCAAAAAGCTGGGCCAGTTGCGCCTTGGCGTCAGCAAGGTGATCGAAGACCCGGCCTTTTCGCCCGCGCCGGAGCGCAAATACACCGTGGCCGACATGATTACGGGCTACGGCGTGGCCGAGTCGGTGCGGCACTACTACGACCTGTGGGGCGGCCAGGTGGCGGGCAAGCGCGTCTTGGTGCAAGGCTTTGGCAACGTGGCGGCGGCGGCGGCCTATTACCTAACCGGGCAAGGGGCCAAGGTGGTGGCCATCCTTGATCGGCGCGGCGGCCTGCTGCGCCCCGAGGGGTTTGGGCGCGACCAAATCCGTGAGCTGTTCCTCAACCGCCAGGGCAACCAGCTCTGTGCGCCCGACTTGCTTAGCCCCGAAGCATTGGCCGAAAGGGCCTGGCAAGTGGGGGCCGAGATATTCATTCCGGCGGCGGCTTCGCGGCTAGTTACCGAAGGGCAACTCGAAACCCTCGCCGCCCACGGGCTGGAGGTGATCGCCTGCGGGGCCAACGTACCCTTTCGCGACGAAGCCATTTTCTTTGGGCCAGTGGGTGAAATGGCCGACGCCCGCGTGGCCCTTATCCCCGATTTTGTGGCCAACTGCGGCATGGCCCGCGCCTTTGCCTACCTGATGCAAAACGACATTGAAGTGACCGACGAAGCCATTTTCCGAGATACCTCCCAAGTTATCCGCCAGGCCCTGGCCCGCGCCTACGAGCAGAACCCGCGTCGCCAGCACCTGGCCCGCACCTGCTTCGAACTGGCCCTGGCTCAACTGGTCTGATCTCCGCGCCATGAACTACACCGAAGCCGACTCTCGCCACGACCACCTCGAACAGATGCCCACGGCCGAGTTGCTGCGGCGCATCAACGCCGAAGACCAAACCGTCCCGCAGGCCGTCGCCCGCGCCCTGCCGCAGCTCGAGGCCCTGGTAGAGGCCACCGTGTCTCGCCTGCGCGAAGGCGGGCGGCTGTTCTACATCGGGGCGGGCACCAGCGGGCGGCTGGGCATTGTGGATGCCTCCGAGTGTCCGCCCACGTTTGGTGTGCCGCCGGACCTGGTGGTGGGGCTGATCGCGGGCGGCGACCTGGCCATCCGGCAGGCCGTCGAGTTTGCCGAGGACGACGAGGCCCAGGCTTGGCGAGACCTGACTCCCCATCGCATTGGGCCGGGCGACGTGCTGGTGGGCATTGCCGCTTCGGGGCGCACGCCCTACGTGGTGGGCGGCTTGCGTACGGCCCGTCAGCACGGCATCGCAACGGGCTGCGTGACGTGCAACCCGGCCTCGGCCGTGGCCGCCGAGGCCGATTTTCCGGTGGAGGTCGTCGTCGGGCCCGAGTTCGTGACGGGCAGCACGCGCATGAAGGCGGGCACGGCCCAAAAACTCGTGCTCAATATGCTCACCACCGCTACCCTGATCCGGCTGGGGCACGTAAAGGGCAACAAGATGGTGGACATGCAGTTGAGTAATCAGAAACTCGTGGCCCGCGGCACGCGCATGGTAGCCGAAGCCCTCCGTATCGCCGAGGACGAGGCCCGCGCCCGCCTGTTGCGCTGGGGAAGCGTGCGGGCGGCCATCGAAAACGCCGAAGAGCATGCAGGAGATTGAGCCTTTCTACAACTGGGAGAAATATTATTCGTCGAAAGACGACGCGGTTTCGCCGTTCTTCCGGCGCGACTACAACCTCTACCAGTACGAAAACGATATCTACGGCTACTACATTCACCCGCTCTGGGACTCGTTCGGCTCCGAAACGCTCTACTTGAAAGTACTTTTTGCCGACTACCAGCGCGGCTACGTGGTGCTGGAAATGTTTGGGGAGTGGAACGACGCCCTGCACAACGACATCATGCACCTCAAGCGCAACGTGCTCGACTACATGCTGGCCCGGGGGCTTAATAAGTTTATCCTGGTGGGCGAGAACATCCTCAACTACCACGGCCACGAAGACGATTACTACGCCGAGTGGTTCGAAGACGTCGAGGACGGCTGGATCGCCGCCATCAACTTTCGCGACTTCGTACAGCGGGAGTGGGAAAAATACAACCTCGACCACTACATCAACTTCGGCGGCACGCTCGACGTGCCCCACTGGCGCACCCTGCGGCCGCAAATGCTCTGCGA
>DAIRSZ010000241.1:0-2976 GCA_036804165.1 Catalimonadaceae bacterium
AACAAATACACAAGGAGCAACGTCATATTTATGATGTTATTTTATATATCTTCTTTAATAAAATATCTTATATTCCTGCATTTGACCAAACTAAAATTTGGTTGGGCACTGCATCCTAAAGCCTAGGGTTCGACTTAGGTTTTTATTTGCGGAGCCGAACCTTAAGCTGTTGCTATGCGCAGTGCATACGTTCGTGCGGGCCCTTGGTTCTACAAAACGACGAGGTCACGGAAATGATAATGCGCAGGAGATCGAGTAAAGCGCCGTTCATTTACATCCTGAATAAAATTGTGCTGCAGCACATGCAAAAATGCGCAGCAGCACATGCGCCAGTGGGCATCCGCCGCTGGGCTTATCACACGCAATAGAAAGGTGGGTGGGCCCGGAGTCTGTTCAGGGTGCAGGCCTCAGCCGGTCTGCTGTCGGCTTTCTACCAACTGCCGCAACTCGGCCTCTTGCTGCTTTTGGGCCGTAATGTCAAATTGAATGCCGATGTATTTGACGGGCTGGCCGTGCGCGTCGAGCACGGGGGCAATGGTGGCATCCACCCAATAGGTGCTGCCATCTTTGGCCCGGTTGGGAAATTGCCCCCGGAAAATATTTCCCGCCTTGATGGTTTTCCACATCTCTTCGAAGAGGGCGGGTGGGTTATCGGGATGGCGCAACACCTTGTGGGGCTTGCCCAAAATCTCTTCGCGGCGGTACAGCGACACCTGGCAGAACTTGTCGTTGGCGTAGGTCACGTTGCCGTCCGGGTCCGATTCGGTCAGCAGCGCGGCCGTATTGAGCACGCGCATACGGGCTTCTAGCTCCTCACGCAAGTCGTTCATTTCTTCCATCCGGCGGGCGAGTTCTTCTTGCGTGGCGGTCATCTCTTCCATGTTTTGCCGCAGCTCTTCTTCCTGTGCGCGTAGCTCTTCCGATTGGTGCTGCGATACCGCTAGCAACTGCTGAGTCTGCTGGGCTGCCTGCACGCCCAGCAAGGTGGCCGCTACCGACTCGCCTACCTTTTCGAGCAAGGTCAACGTTTTTTGGTCGAAAGGTTGGAAAGCGGCCATTTCCAGTACGCCCACCACGGCATCGTTGGTCTTGAGGGGCACCAGCACGAGGCAACGCGGCGTGGCCCCGCCGAGCCCCGACGTGATGCGGGCATAGTCGGCAGGCACTTCGTGCAGCAACGTCATTTCCCCTTCCAGATATGTCTGGCCCACCAGGCCCTCGCCGGGCGCAATCGTGCGCTGGAGGTGCTTCTGGCGGCCGTAGGCATAGCAGGCCTGCAGCGTGAGGGCGTCTTCGTCTTCGTTTTTGACGAAGACAGCGGCCTGGTTGGCGCCCGTGTAGCCGATCAGCTCGCGCACCAGGTGCGAGCAGAGGTCGCCCACGTGTTGGTTGTGCGTCCGGAGCAAGTCGCCCAGGCGGGCCTGCCCCTCCACGAGCCAGGTACGTTCGCCCTCTTGCTCGGCCACCTGCCGCAGCCGGTCGCGCATTTCGGCCAGCGAGCCGCCCAAATCGCCTTCGTCGTCGAAAACGCGCACGTTGGCCCCAAAGTCGCCATTGCCCACGGCGCGGGCAAAGTGCCGGATGCCCTGCAGGTTGTCGGTGAGGGTGTTGAGGGCTTCGATAAGGCTGTTGAGTTCGTCGTGCGAGGGCGGGAGCTTATCGGGCAGATTGCCCGCACTGATATGACGTAAATGGTGCTTGAGGTAGCGAATCCGGCCCATCGTCCGGGCGATGATGTAGTAGCCAATCAGGCAGGCAAATAGGAAGGCTAGGGAATAATACAGCCCGATTTCGTAGGGTTGCTGGCGCTGAATGTTCTCCAACTCGGCGTCTTTGGCGGCGCGGAAGGCGTCGAGGCGGGCGTCGAGACCGTGCAACTGGGCAGACACCTGCTGCCGCAACTGCCGCAGTTGGGCCAGGTCGTGGCGCGATAAACTAAAGCCCGGCCCACACTGGGCCGCCAGCAGGTCTTGGGCCGTGCGGTACTGGCGCATGGTGGTGCCCAGCTCGGCCACTAGCCGGGCGGCTTCTATATCTTCCCACTTGTTCACCAGGGTTTGCATAGCCTCCAGGTGCTCGGCAATGGTTTGCTGCCACAAGTGCTGACGCACCGAGTCGGGCTGATCGCCTTCGGTGACTACGCGCTACAGCAAGGCAGCCTCCGACTGGCTCAGGGTCGTTTCGAACTGATAGAGCCGCATTTTGGAAGGGCTGATGACAAAGCGGGCCACGTCGCGGTTGGTGTGCGTACGCTGCCACGTACGGCCCGCCATCAAAATGATCAGAAAAGAGATCAAGGCCAACGAAATAAAGCCGATTGTCAGACAACCCTGAATGGTGGTAGGATCGAGGTTGACAAAATAGCGCAGACGCTTAGAGAATTGATTCACAGGCTGTAATATAGAGTTATTGGCTGCAAATTATCGGGATAATACAAACATCTCCCTTTTAATAAAAAGGGAGTATTACATTGTAAGTTTCAACTACACAAGAGGTATTTTTTTTTATGTCTGACAAAAAATTATTGATCAGAAATTAGGCTATTTAAGATATCTAAATAGATTTGTTGTTTACACTAAACACCGTACACCATTTTTTCTGTATGAGAACAAGTTTATTAATGGGCGGGCTGTTGCTGAGCACCCTCGCCCAAGCGGGTGGCTATCAAGTATCCCTGCAAGACCAACGGCAAATCGGGATGGGCCATACCGGCACGGCCATGCCTTTCGGTGGAGGCACCGTTTTTTTCAACCCGGGGGCCATGAGTCACCTCGACCGCAACGACATCAGCGTGGGCGTCAGCCTGATCAACTCGCGGGTGGCTTTTCGCGGCACCGAAACCAGCACCCGCACGGCCCGCACCGACAACCCCGTCGGGACGCCCTTCTACCTCTACGGCGTCTATGGCGCGCCCGAAAGCAAACTCAAGTTTGGCCTGGGGGTGTACACGCCCTTCGGCAGTTCGGTGCAGTGGGA
>DAIRSZ010000242.1:0-2959 GCA_036804165.1 Catalimonadaceae bacterium
CCAGCAGCGTGCGGGTGTAGTTTTGGCTGAGGGGGCAGTCTGTCCCCAAAAAAAGGAATACCGACGCGGGTGCTTCCCGCACGGCCGACAAGGCCAGGGTACTGTCGGCCAGCGTGGGCAAAGACAACTCAGTCAGTGCCGGGTCGCGGTGACAGGCCAGCAGCAGGCTGGCGCCCAGCAAACTCATCACGAATCGCTTGGCTATTGGCCTTTCCGCTCGCCCGCTGGGTCGGAATGATTCGACGTTGTGCATAGTTCAAAGATAGGATGAAACACCGCTACGCGACGGGTATGGGCTACGGACTTTTGGTGCTGTTTGCGCTCGCGGCGCACGCGCAAGATCGGAGCGTAGTGCTGGGAGAGGGTGCCTCGGTAGTGCCTGAGCGGACGCTAGCAGCCACCAAGGCCAATGTGCTTTCTTTGCAAGACAGCGCGGCTAGTTGCCTCCACTCAAAGCCTGAAAGTGCTTTTCGCTACGCCCGGGCGGCGTTGCGCTTGGCCGAAAGCATGGATTATGGGTTGGGCGTGGCGATGAGTTGTCAGTATTTAGGACAAATCTACTACCATCAAGGGGCCTACCAGGCGGCATTGCAGTATCACCTTCGATCGGCCAAGCAGTACGAACAACTTGCCGATCCGGTAGGGCAGGCCGACAACGCCAACTGCCTCGGGGTGCTCTACTACGCCACGCGCCAATCCGAAAGAGCCCGTCCTCAGCATGACCTGGCGCTGGCACTGTACCGCAAGGCCAACGATCGGGCCGGCGAAGCACGCACGTTAGGCTGCCTAGGGCATCTGTTCGAAAAGTCGGCGCAGTACGATTCGGCCCTTGTTTATCAGCAGCGTGCCCTGACCGTTTTTCAGGAAATTGACAGTCTGGGCCAGGCCGGCGAGATCTACGAAAACCTGGGCAGCATCTACGAAGACCTGGAAGATTATGACCAAGCCCAGAAGCATTTCGAAACGGCCCTCCGCTTGCACGAGCAGTCCGACAACCAACTGGCCATGCTGGTCAATCTCAACAACCTGGGCGACGTGCACCGCAAAACGGGGCGCTGGAAACCCGCCGAAGCGTACACATTGCGCGCCCTCAGATTGGCCCGGAGTCTGGGCGAAAAGTACCAAGAGAGCAGTGCCCTGCGCGACCTGGCCAAACTTTACCACCAGACGGGCCGCGCTGAAGAGGCGTTCGACCTGCTGGAAGAGGCCCGGGAGGTGTACGTTGAAATTTACACCGAAGAGAGCAGCCGCCAACTGGCCTTGCTGCAGACGCTGTTCGAGCTCGAAAGCAAAGACCAGCAGATCGCGCTGCTGGAGCAAGAAAAAGATTTTGACCTGCTGCTGCGCGGCGGACTGTTGGCCGGCATGGTGCTGACGCTGGCTTTGGGGGCAACAGTAGTGAGCCGGCAACGACTCAAATTCAGGCACCAACGCCGCCAAGCCGATCAGCACGAGCAGTTGCTTCAACAACAATTGGCTTTGGCCCAAATGGAACAGCAAAATGCCCAACTTAGTCAGGCACGTTTGCGAGCCGAAGTGGAAAACAAGCAATTGCGCGAAGCGCAACTTCAGCAAGACCTGACCACCCGCAGCCAGGAACTCAACGCGCAGGCCCTGCACCTGATGCAGAAAAACCAAATGCTGGCCGACCTCAAGCGCGAACTGCGCCACCTCGAAGAACGCGCCAGCGGACAGCCACACGCCCCCAAGGTGCGCGGCATGGTACGGATGATTGACAAAAGTTTTTCTTCTGACGAAGACTGGGAAACTTTCGGGCGCACCTTCGCGCAGGTACACCCCGATTTTTTCGATAAGCTCCGGCATCAGTACCCCGACCTGACCCAAGGTGAAACCCGCCTGGCGGCCCTCATGCGACTCGGCCTTGGCAACAAAGACATCGCCTCGATTCTGGTCATTTCGCCCGCCAGCCTCCGCATTGCCCGCTATCGGCTCCGCAAGAAGATGGCGCTCGATGGGCAGACCGACCTGTCGGCCCACCTGCTGGCCCTCTGAGCGCGGCACTGTTACCCCTATTTGAAGTCTGGATGATGGCCGTGTGAAATTGCCCTTGGGTAAATTAAGGCTTTGTGAAGGTAGCCTGTTTGTTAACGCCTGATCACGCCTCGTTGCCCGAATGTAACGGTCAGAAATTGCGCCCTGTGCCGTCAACGCGCTCATTTGCAGCGTCTTCAGAAGAGATCGGCTGATGCTATTCGGATACGGTCTTCCGAAACAATCGGTCATTGCTCATCAAGTGCGCTACTATGCTACGTATTTGTTTACCGTTACACCTACTTCTTTTGGCCTCCGCCCTGGGCGGATGTTCAAGTAACCAGTCGCCCGGCTCGGTTAGTACGCAAACCACTTCCCTAGCCGACACGGTGGCCGAGATCCAGCCCGTGGTGGTCACCCAACCCGTGCGCCACGACACCGACGATCCGGCCATCTGGATCAATCCCGACGACCCGGCCCAGAGCCTCATCATCGGCACCGACAAAGACCGCGACGGGGCGCTTTACGTCTTCGACCTGGCGGGGAATATTCTCGAAGACAAGGTGGTGCGCGGCCTGCAACGGCCCAACAACGTGGATGTGGCCTACGGCCTGCTGCTCGGCGGGCAACGCCGCGATGTGGCCGTCACCACCGAACGTATGACGCACCGGCTGCGCATCTTCGCCCTGCCTGACATGCAGCCCGTGGACGGCGGCGGCCTGCCCATGTTCGAGGGCGAAGACCAGGCCGCCGAGCACCGCGACCTGATGGGCATTGCCCTCTACCGCCAGCCCCAAACGGGCGAGATCTACGCCATCGTGGGCCGCAAAAATGGCCCCACCAACGGCACTTACCTCTGGCAGTATCACCTGACCGACAACGGCGCGAGCCAGGTACAGGCCCAACTGGTGCGCAAGTTCGGCGCGTTCAGCGGCCAGAAAGAGATCGAAGCCATTGCCGTAGACCA
>DAIRSZ010000243.1:0-2921 GCA_036804165.1 Catalimonadaceae bacterium
AGAGCGGCGCGTCGGGCATCACTTCGCCCCAGAGCGTAACGGCGTCGGCGTCGGGATTCAGGCCGGTCTGGTTCATCACGAACATGACGTAATAGACAAACTCGGCCTCGTTGCGGTAGGCAAAGGCATTGCAAAGTTGCAGGCGGCCGTTGTCCAAGACGACTACCTCCAGGCTGGCGGCCCCCACATTGACGGCCATTTGTCGTCCCCGTTCGGGCAATTGGCTAGCCAAGCCAGCCAGCAAAGCGGCCGGGGCCGGGCAGAAGCGAATCGTTTGGGTAGGATAGGCTGCCGTCAGCCACTCGGCGGCCACATCTTCGGTGTGGCCCACCAGGTGGTAGCCCTGGGGAGCAGGCCAGGTGCGTAGGGCCTGGCCCTGATGGGCCGTGGGCGCTTGCAAGCGCAAAAAATCGGGGGCCACTTCGTCAGTACAATACGCAGCGGGCACCAGGGCAAAAGCAGACGTAGGCAACGCGACCACCACTTGCCGCCAGTAGCCCGCCGAGAGCACCTGATGGTCTTCGTAGAGATGCTGCAAAAACGTACGCAGCCCTTCGCTCCCTTGGCGGCCGGGCCAGACGTGGTCTTCCAGCCAGAGGCACTGGTTCTTGGCGCTGTCCACCACGCAAAACCGAAACCGATCCGCCACCAACTGCACCAGCAGGTCGTAGCGCGCAAGGTGATTTACATCGAACGCGGCGTCTTTTACGCGCTGGTGAAGGGTGGCCGACGCGGCGAGAGCAGTCAAGTTTTATTTCCAGTTACCCGAAGTAGTAACTTCGGTACGAGAACCAATTTTGAGGGGTTCGAGCCGACCGCCTTCAATCCGGTTGGGGTTGGCTGGCGCGGGGTCTTTCACCTCCATCACTTCCAGCAAAAAACCGTTAGGACGGCGTATCTGTCCGGCATAGATGATAAAGTCCTTGCCCGAGCCGGGTACCTTTTCGAGGCGGTCAATATTGAGGTCGGGGTATTTAGCCTCTGTGAAAAGTGAGTCGCGCACGGCCGTGGTGCCCAGCGTGTCGAGCTTTACTTCGATGCTGTCTTGGCCCAGGTAGTTCTTCACGTCCAAGATACGCTCGCGCCGCACAATGTAGGTAAACTCGCCTTCGTATATGAAGTCTTTGAGTTGGTCGAAGTTTTTGGCATAGCGACCATTGACAGCAAAGTAGGCCAGTTGGGCTTCCTGAATGACCTTGAGCTTATCAATCACCCGCGCTTCGATGGCGGCGATACGACGATTCTCTTCGATGGGGCCGCGAATGGAGGCGTAGAGATAATACCCCATGCCCAGGGCGACTACCAGCAGCACCAGCGAAATGATGCGGAATTTGTTCATAGCTTCGGGTGATTTTTCGTGCAATAATAACCAATTTTGATTTTTACCGCGCTACTAGGGGCCATCTTAGGCTCGATTTTAACACCCTTCGGCACCTTGCAGGCCTCTGACGCTCTTTTGCCGTGGGGATTGACCACGCCCCCGGGCCAAACAAAGACCCGTCGCACGTATGACCACGCCCCCTCACTACCGGATGCTTTGGATCAGCCTGCTCGTTTTGATGGGCACAGGCTGCCAGCAAGACGAATTTGCCCTCGAACCGCCCCTGTTTTCGCTGACCAACGTCGCCTTCCGCCCCGGGCTGCCCGACGACAGCCTGCTGGCCGACGTGCGGCTGATAGACAATCAGGGCCTGAGTGCCTACCTGCTCACGCTGGCCCCGGCCTTCGACGACCCTACCTACTTTGCCGTCAGCCCCGAATTGCCCACCCCCCTGACGGTCGAGCGGGCGCTGAACGGGCGCCTGCTGGCCTTCCGCGACACGGTGCTTTTTCCGGCGCGCCGGGTGCCGGGGCGCTATGTGCTCGTGCAGCAAGCCCGCAACCTGGCGGGCGTATTGTCGGCACCCGACAGCTTGGCTTTCAACATCGGCAACGCCGAATTTCCCGACATCACGCTCAACTTCTTGGGCCGCGCCGACACCGCAGCCAGCGTGCCCGTGCGGGTAAGCGATACGCTGCGGCTGGCCGGGCAGGTGCGCGTGGCCGTGCTGCCAGCCGCCTTGCGGTTGCTGGCCTACCCCGCAGCGGACACATCCGGACAGCCCCGCCTGATTTTCGAACGCATCGTGCCGCTGACCGACTCCCTTGAAAGCCCCTTCGACGTCCGCCTGGCCCTCGACCCGGCCGTCATTGCTACCGACACGGTGCTCACCGTCGAGTTGCAGGCCCTGGATCCTGCCCAGCGCGGCCGCGTGTTGCGCCGTCCCCTCGTCTTGCGGCAACGCCCCTAGCTACTGGGCCAGCTCGTCGGCCACGGCGCGCTGCCCAACGGGACTAGCCGCCGCCGTCGGCAACGGATAGTGCAAAACAACAATCGAGCGGCCTTGCACCAGTATTTCCGATTCGGGCTGATAGTCGTCGCTGTCTTCGTCCACGCGGTCTTCGCTGGTGTCCACCAGCTTGGTCCAGTGCTGGCCATACTTGGCGACGGGCAACTTGTAGGGCAGGCCAATGTGCGAGGCATTGAAGATGACGTAGAAGTTGTCGTCGGTGATTTGCTCGCCCCGGGATCCGCGCGAGCGCAGGCCCCGGCCGTTGAGGAACACGGCCATGGACTTGGCAAAGTCTTGTTGCCAGTGGTGCTCGTCCATCTCGGCACCATTGGGCAAAAACCAGGCGATGTCTTCCAACCCCAACCCCTTGATGGGCACTCCCTGAAACCAGCGGCGACGGCAAAACACGGGGTGATTGCGCCGCATCCGGATCAGCTTGCGCGTAAAGCGCAGCAGGTCGCCGTCGGCCTCGGCCCAGTTGAGCCACGAAATCTCGTTGTCTTGGCAATAGGCATTGTTGTTGCCAAACTGCGTCCGGCCAAACTCGTCGCCGGCCACCAGCATGGGCACGCCCTGCGAGAGAAACAA
>DAIRSZ010000244.1:0-2921 GCA_036804165.1 Catalimonadaceae bacterium
TCGCACCAGCAGATAGACCGTCAGGCTGGTGGCCGCAAACTTGGTGAGCATCGCGGCCCAGGCGGCCAGCATGGTATCCGCTCCCAACAACTTGTACAACAAGGCCAGGTAGAAGGGCAGCAGGGGCGGCATCCAGGCCGTAGGGGTAACGACCGGGGGCGTCGGCCCGAACGGATCGGCAAAGCCGCGGCCTTCTAGCAGGGCCAGCGCAATCTGGCGATACTCGCTGGCTTCGATCAGCACGCGGGTGGTGGGCTCGGGGCTGTGCCATTCCTGCCAACCGAACATAGCCAGCAACAGCCCAAACAGGCCGATGCCTACGCAACTATCCGGTCGGCGCATCAGGAGCGAAGAAACGGCGTAGGGAAGTTGCATACGAAGAAACTGGCATTCGATAATGATGGACAAAAATAACTTTGTCTGCAGTCATATTTGCAGCCGATGATAAAAAAATCCTTCCTTGTAGCGCCATGTTACGCATACAGGCATATTTTTATTTTCAAATCGTTTTGTTTACTCAAAACATGAAGTTACCTAAAGTTCAATAACATACTTGCTCGTTGAACTCCGCTTGTGGTCAATCAATATCTGCCACTATGGCCGCGGCCGAATAGTAGGCCGGCACCATGACGGTCAGACATCTGGGCAGGAGTCGGACGCGCAACTCGCGCGTGTAGCCGTGCACTTCGCCGTCGGTCTGGAAGGTGAAAGGCCGCCGTCGCCGCACCATCACCTCGCGGCAAGGGTGAATCTCGGCGTAGGGCGAGGTGCGCAGATCGCCCAAGAAAAAATGGTAGGCAATGGACACCACCGCCCAGCGCGGATAGGGCCTGATCAGGATCAGCTCGAACTGCCCGTCGTCGGGCCGACCCGAAGGGTTGAGCACGGCCCCCGTGCCGTACTTACGGCCGTTGGCAAAGGCGATCATGTGCACCTTCTTGCGCCATTTCTCTTTCCCCACGTAGAGCCGAAAGCGTCGGGGGCGTGCCCGGATTACTTCCCGCCAAAATTGCCGAAAATACCCGTATAGTCCCCGGCGGTTCTCGCGCTCGAAGCGTTTGATCATCCGGGCGTTCATCCCGATGTCGCTCAGGTGCAGCGAGTAGTGCTTTTCGTTGAGCAGCAGCAGGTCGCAGCGCAACTTGCGGCCGTTTACCAGATGGCCAAGGGCCGTGCCTTCGTCGTCGTCAATACCAAACTCGGCGGCCAGGCCATTGGCCGAGCCAAAGGGCACAATGCCCAGGGCGGCGGGCTGGTCGCGCAGCAAGGGCAACAGCAGGTTGCACGTGCCATCGCCGCCCACGGCCGCGACCACGTCGGGCAGAAAATCCATCAGGCGGTCGCGCAGCGCACGCAGGTCGTCGCCGCCCGTGAGTTTGAACACCTCGTACGTGAAGTGCAGGTGCCGGGCGTGGTCGTCGAGCCGGGCAATGAAAGCATCCTTCTCGGCGGGCGATTGGGTACCCGACCCGGGATTGACCACGAAGAAAATGCGAGGAAGGGCCATAGACGTAAATGCGGTCTTTAACGCAGAAGCGGGCGCCACGGCCGCAGACTAAAACAGGAAAGGCTTGCAGAAATACAATGCCGATGGCCAAGCCAAAGCCGACCGGGACGGAATCGAAATGGCCTAAAACTGCCGGATCAGCCGCAGGTCAAAAAAGTCGGCCACCTGGCGATGGGTCTTGAGCGATACCCCGGCGGCCCAGTGCTGACCAAACCGCCAGCGTACGTTGTAGCGTTGGTAGATCGGGTCGCGGGCTGGGGCCGGGGCGTAGAGGTATGGCCCTGCCTGCACGCCAAGCACAAAGCGGCCGATCAGCAGGTCGTGCCCCACCAGCAAGGCCACCCGGTGAAACGAGGTAGCCTGGCCTTCGCGCCGCAGGCGCTCGCGCAACGAGCCGTCGGCCACCCACTCCAGGCCGCCCGTCAGGGCGCTCAGCCGGCCCACCACGCGGGCCACCCCGCCGTAGAGGCCCACCAGCGGATAGCGCCGCGATGCTTCCCCAATGGTTTGGCCCGATAGCAGCAAGGCCGCTTCGCCGTAGGTGCGGCGCGGATACTGCTCGTCGAGGGTGCCGCGCTGGTAGCGCGGAAAAATGCCCCGCTGGGGCGAAAAATCGGCACCTAGGCTGAGGGTGGGATAGTTGATCCCTTTGTTAGGTTCTTGCCAGCCGCCGTTCGAAATGTGAAAATAGTTGACCCCCAGCCGGATGTTCCAGTCGGGAGTAAGGCGGTAGCGGGCGGCCACCTGGGCTTGCAACAGTACGCTCACGCGGGTGCTGTAGAACAGATTGCGTGGGTTGGTTTCCGCGTCGAAGGGTTGGCTGAGATAGACGCCGCCCATCCCCCCTCGAAACGAAAGGCTGAACCGACGCTCAGCGGCCAGCAGGGGTTCGAGAAACACGAGCGCGCCCACGCCTTGGCCCAGTTCGGCCGGGTTGTTGAGATTGAGGTAGTTGGCCATCACCCCCAGCCGGGGAAAGCAGCGGCAATATTGCCAGGCATTTTCGCGCGTGAGCGTCCAGCCCGCCTCCACGGTCAAGCCCCGGGGATAGGCGTCGGCCAAGGCCTCGATGTCGGGCGAATGCGGGATGATAAATCCGTAGAAAAGGCCCCCGCCCACGAAGAAAGGATCGCGAAGCGTGTCGCTTGGTTGACTATAAACAGATGGGCCAGTGGCCAGTAAGCTACATAAGCAGAGAAGGTGTGCTAACAAACGCATAATTGAGGCAAGATACTCAACCTATACCAGTGCAGCTATTGGGGCCGGACGATAATCGGCCAAGAAGCGACCTAGCCGCGTGAGGGCTTCGGTGAGCACCGCGACCTCGGGCAAAAATACGATCCGGAAGTGGTCGGGCGAAGGCCAGTTGAAACCCGAACCTGCCACTACCAGCACGTGCTGGGCTTCGAGCAAA
>DAIRSZ010000245.1:0-2874 GCA_036804165.1 Catalimonadaceae bacterium
TATTGCAAACGGGGAATGCCCGACCAGGCACCCGTGCCGGGCTGGATGATGGGGTCGCTAAGGGGGCCTTCGGGCGTGCGTCGCCGCGACTGGCCCGTCGGGAGCACCAGGGCCGCGCCGGGACGCAGCACGTGCCGCGCCGCCCCCGTACGCCATTCCCAACGGTAGTCGGCGGCCAGCAGCAAATCGCCCCAGCCCTCGGCCGTCAGCGAACTGTCACGAATGGGCTGCGGAAAGTCCAGCACGCGTTCGTAATAGACCTCGCTGCGCCGATAAGCCGTAAGCGCCTGTACGGTCAGGCGCTCGGTCACGGGAATTTGCGTACGCACCTCCCAGTATTGGTAGCGTTCGTAGTCGAGCGGCGTGCGGTCGGCCATGAAGCCGTGCGCCTCGGGTTCGTGCATCAGCTCGGCCCGCTCGGGGCGCAGGCGGTGGCGGTGGCGCAAATGCGGATAGCCGCTGAAAAAGCGGTAATGATAGAACGTACCGACAAAAAATTGCTGTTGGCGGTCGCCATACCAAGGGGCATTGTATTCGAAGAGGTTGCAGCCATCACAGGCGCGGGCGTCGTGGTTATGGGCCAACAGGCCCAAGAGCGCCAGCACCCAGGGCCAGCGGAGCATTTTGGTTTTCATGCGAAGAATCGGCGGCGGGGCGCAGCGCCGGATTGCGCACAAAGGCAGTATCAGTGAGCGTATGCAGAAACGCGATCAGGTCGAGGGCCTCTACATCGTCGAGGGGAATGCCCGGCGTGCCGTCTTCGCTGCGCAGCCGGGGCGACAGGCTGGGCGAGTCGCGCACGCCGAAGCGGTAGTGGTCAACGACCTGTTCGAGGGTGCCAAAGCGCCCGTCGTGCATGTAGGGCGCCGTGAGGGCTACGTTGCGTAGGGTGGGGGTTTTGAAAGCCCCCAGGTCGGCTGAGTCGTGCGTAATGCGGAAGCGGCCCTGATAAATACCTTCGTGACTATCGTCCGAAAAATCGGCGTCTAGTCCGTTGTTGTGAAAATCATTGTCAGTAAAAAGCCCGATCTGGTGGCAACTGCTGCAGTGGGTGCGCCAGACCATCAGTCCCCGCGATTCGGCGGGCGAGTAGGCCGCCGCCTGTTGCACGACGCGGTCGTAGCGGGAGCGGTCCGAGATCATCGTGCGCTGAAACTGCGCCAGGGCGCGGGCAATGTGCGGTGCCGTCAGGCTGTCCACGCCAAAAGCCCTACGAAACTGCGCCGGATAGCTGGGGTGCGCCCGCAGGCGGGCGGCAACTTCGCGCAGATCGGCACCCATTTCGTCGGCATGGGTCAGCGGCCCGAAGGTTTGCGACTCCAGGTCTGTGGCCCCGCCATCCCAGAACCACGGTTTGGCCCAGGCCACGTTGGTCAGCGTGGGCGTGTGCCGGAGCAACCGTTCGCCCGATTGGCCCAGGTTGCCAATGGCTACCCCGTCGCTAAAGGCCCGGTCGGGTTGGTGGCAGGTGGCGCAACTAATCTCCCCATTGCCCGACAAGATGGGGTCGTAGAACAAGGCCCGGCCCAGGGCGATGCCTGCCTCGGTGAGGGGGTTGCGCGCCGGATAGGGCACCGAATCGGCCAGCGTGGGCAGCACGCGCGGCCGTACCTGCGGATTGTCGTCCCCGGCCGGCGTATCCGGCGCGGGGCGACAAGCCTGCAAGCCGTACAACAACGCACCTATCCATACCAGATGGCCGATTGCCGTACGCATCATCAACTAGGGTTGAATGCTGAACATGCGCTCGTAATTGTCCGCCGTCTGGCGGGCTACGTCGGCGGGTCCTACCATCACCACCGGAAACTGTTGCAAACTGATCGGGTGCGGATTCTGGAACATGCCCAGCAGGTCGGTGCGCACCGTGACTGTGGCCGGATCGGCCCCCACGCGCGTGCTTCCGGGGCTTAGCGACACCCGACGGGCGTTGCCGTTGACACCGATGTGGCGGCGATAGGGCTTGCGTTCGCCCGTCTGGGTATCCACGTATTGGCCTTCCATCTTGACGAAAATCCAGCCTGTGTTCCAGTTCCAGTTCATGCCGATGCCTACTTCCAAATCGCCTCCAAGGCGACTGACAACGTCCGTGTTAGAATTGTCGGCCGAGTCCACCCCGACCAGAAATTCAACACGAGTATATTCGCCCGCCG
Organism: Catalimonadaceae bacterium; assembly: GCA_036804165.1. GTDB lineage: Bacteria > Bacteroidota > Bacteroidia > Cytophagales > Flexibacteraceae > DAIMZG01. The sequence continues at coordinate 2,151 of DAIRSZ010000245.1, forward strand.
GCACGCTGTCGAGGTTGATGTTCAGCCGGGTTTGGGGTCCTTGTTGGCTCAACTGCTGAATGAGGTAGTAAGGCTGCGGGGCCTTCCAAACGTCGCCGTTGGCTTTGACCAGACGCAAGTCACCTATCCAATAACGGATTTGGCTGATCGTAAACGTGTCGCCGCTGGCATTGACGTAGCTGCGGTCGTTGAACACCAGTTGGTCGTTGCCCACGCGGTTGTCGAACGTCACGGTCAGGCTGCCAGCCGTGACGGGTGGCTCAATGTTTTGCGCGTCGTCGTCCGACGAGCCGCACGCAATAGCTACAAAGCTCAGGGCAGCAGCAAAGGCTAGCCCGAGGAAGAAATTATTTTTCATGGGAAATGTAAAATCAAAAGAAGTGAATGGAAAAACAAGTTAGAGAAGACGCAAAATGTCCTCAGACATATCTTTCAGTCCACGGCGGGGGCGAGGGCACTTCTTCGGCTCGTTGAATCGTAGCGACAGACGCATCTTCGGTCGGCAGCCGAAGGTACGCACTGCGGGCTGGGATCAGCCACGTGGTGAGGCACGCAGCCCAGAAAGGCATCAGCAGGGGATGCCCCGCACCCGTATCGGTACCATTTTGCTGGGCTTTTTCCACCTGCGTGTCGAGGTGGCATTGTCCCTCGCAGCCAAGTTCGGGACGGTCGCGGTTGATGCACAGCGTCGCGGCGATCATCGGCCGATTGAGGTAGAAGCCCA
>DAIRSZ010000246.1:0-2868 GCA_036804165.1 Catalimonadaceae bacterium
CATTTATTATGAGCAATCTCCAAGCCCACGTCGAAGAACTGAACCAGATGGTGCTCGAAGGCAAAATCCTCGAAGCCTTCGACAAATTCTACCACGACGACATCGTCATGCAGGAAAACGACCACGAGCCGCGCCGGGGCAAAGCCGCCAACCGCCAATACGAAGAGCAGTTCGTTGGCAGCCTCGAAGCCTTCCACGACGCCAAGGTTAAGACCCAGATCGTCGGCGAAAATGTGGATGCCTCCGACTGGTTCATGGACATGACGTTCAAGAATGGCCACCGTGCCCAGCGCGACCAAGTATCGGTGCGCGAGTGGAAAGACGGCAAAGTCATCCGCGAGAACTTCTACTACGCCGAGTAGCGCCAGCATCTTGCTTTACAACACCCGACGCGCCTCTGGCCGTCGGGTTTTTTGTGTTGAGGCGTCAGCGGCGCCTGCGTCGCCGACGGTGGGCGGGTTTGAGCCAGTAGCCCGTCGTGGCACCCAGCCCAGCCACCAGCCCGCCCACCACGGCCGTCACGAGCAGCATCAGCGGCCCCGCTGGCAGGGCAAAGACGCCCGCCAGTCGCTCGGCCAGTATTCCCCCATTCTGTATCGAGAGCCACGTGGCGTAGCCGCCCCACAGCAGGGCTACGGCCAGAAAAGCCTGCCCAAAAGCGGCCCACGCCGAGCGGCTGGGCACCACCCAACCCAGCCCAAAAGCCACCACGGCCCCGATCCACCACGGGGCGAAAAATTGCAACAGGGCCGTTAGCAGCAGTACGAGCAGAAAAAGCATGGCTTAGGGATTTGAAGGCGGCCGCCGGAAGCCCGCCGTATCGGCCGGGGTGAGATAGACCAGCGGCAGCAACTGCCCCCGCCGCCAGGTTTCGAGCAGGTTGTCGTAGCGCGGACTGCCGGGGTTGCCCGATTGCCCGCCCGGATAGATGCCGTAGCCGCGCATTTGCGGGCCTACCTCCACCACCATTCGCCACGAGGGACCGGCATATTTGCCCGTGGCGTTGACAATGCCGCCATTGCCACTGGTAATGAGCTGTTCGCCCAGACCCGGCACCCGCGCCACGTGGCGAATCTCGGTACCCTTGGCCCGTCCCCATTGCCAGTCTGGGCTGACCGGGCCGTATTTTTGCGTGAGGGAGTCGAGGGCGGCCGCGAAGGCAATGCGGATCAGGTCGGGGGCCGTTTCTACCTGCTCGGTGCTGTCGAGGTCGAACCAACGCGCGTCGGGCTGGCGCAACAAATCAGATAGTACGTCGGAGGAGGGCGCGTAGGTGCCCGGCAATTGGTGCCACATCCGCAGCTTGAGGTGTCGCCACCAGGCTTCGTAGAGCGTGGGGGCCAGGGCCTCGGCGGTGTAGTGAAAGTCCCAGGCCCGGAGCGTGTCGCGGGCTGCCTGCTGCGGGGCCGCCAGGTTGTTGGGCAAGGCAGCCAGCAACTGGGGCAAGTTATATTCAGCGTAAAAATTGTAATTATCGTTTTGCAACTGCCGCAGGCTGTCGGCCGTGACGCTGGTCATCTGCGCCAGCCGGGCGTTGATGCGCGCGCCCCGGTTGTAGTCGGCAAAATCCCAGTCGAGGTAATAAGGATACGTGCTGTCGGCCGAAAGCTGGTTGGCCGAACTGACGAACCCCCGCGCCGGGTTGCGCACGTGCGGGTTGTGGGCGTGGGGCACCCAGCCCTGCCATTCGTGGGCGGGGTCGCGCCCGTCGAGCAGATAGCGGCCCTGCCCGCGCCACTTGAGCGGAAAGCGGCCGTTGGCCCACAGGGCGATGTCGCCGTTGCGGGCGGCAAATACAAAGTTTTGAGCCGGACAAGTGAAGTGGCGCAAGGCCGCCACGTAGGCGTCGTAGTCGCGGGCGCGGTTGAGCTGCACAAACGTGAGGGCCTCGTTGCTACCCGCGTGGCCTTGCCACCGGACGGCGTAGCCGCTGGCCACTTCGGGACTGAAGGCCTTGTCGGTTTTGCGGGCGTAGGTGATGGGCCCGTGGTGGGTGTGCAGCACCGTGTCGAGCACGTCGGCCTGGCCGCGTACACGGATGGTGTCCACCGTTCGGCGCACCGCACGTATTTCGTCACTATAAAAATAGGCTTGCCGGGTGCTGTCCGTAAAGGTGATCTCGTAGAAGTCGAGCACGTCGGCCCCCACGTTGGTGATGCCCCAGGCGATGTCTTCGTTGAACCCGATGATGACCATCGGGGCGCCCGGCAGCGACACGCCGTACACATTGTGGTCGGGGGCGTGCAGTTGCACCTGGTACCAGAGCGAAGGCAGCGACATGGTCAGGTGCGGATCGCTAGCCAGCATGGGATAGCCCGTGGCCGTGCGCTCGCCGGCGACGGCCCAGTTGTTACTGCCCAAGTCGCGCTCGGGCATGGGGGGCAGCTCCAGCTCCGCGGCCCGGGCGGGAAAGTCCTGGGGCGGATCGGGACGGGGCAATGGATCAAACTCCCACGGCGTGCCCGCCGGAATGATCGGCTCGGCCCGGCTGGGATAATAGGGAAAGAGGCTGTCGGCCACGCCCACGCCGTACTGCTGCAGTACGCGCGTCAGTTGCAGGTCGCGGCTGTAGCCCGAAAGGGTATAGGCCATGCTTTTGAGCAGCAGCGCCGTTTGCAGCGGTTCCCAGCGAGGCGGCGCGTAGTCGAGCAGCTTGTATTCGAGCGGATACTGGGCGGGCGTCAGCTCGTCGCGGTAGGCATTGACACCGTCGGCGTAGGCCAACAGGGCCTGGCGCGTATCGGGGTGCGCCAGCATAGTGTCGAGCGTAGCCTGGGCGGCGGCCACCATGCCGAAGCGCCGCTGGAAGCGGTCGTATTCGAGCAGGGATGGACCAATCACTTCGCTGAGGCGTCCGGCCGTGGCCCG
>DAIRSZ010000247.1:0-2860 GCA_036804165.1 Catalimonadaceae bacterium
GCGATTCATCGCGTCTGGCCCGGCCCGGTTCGGCGATTCATCGCGTCTGGCCCGGTCTGAATCTGCGCACAAAATACGATTCGTCACATCTGGAACGGCGTGGACGCGTTGCGTCTGACACGAGGTTGGCGCGGGCCGCATTTTCCCAATAAGACGCGGTGAATCGCGTCTCTACGGGCGAATTTGCGGGAAAGAGGCAATGAATCGCGTCTCTACGGGCGAATGGGTACGTCAGCACTTTACTCAAGACGCACCCCCGGATATTTTGTTTATTTGGGGCAGCTTCATTCAGAACAACTGCATACAAACCAAGCAGCCCCATGCACCTTTCACAGCAACGCCGCCTCCAGGCGGGCGTGTATGTCCTGGCCGGACTTAATCACTTTCTGATGTCCGATTTCTACGTACGGGCCATTCCCGACTATTTACCGCGCAAGCGGCTGCTCAATGCCCTGAGCGGAGTAGGGGAGGTCGCTGCCGGGCTGGGCCTGCTCTACGCACCGACGCGCCGGGCGGCCGCCTGGGGCATTGTCGGGCTGCTGGTGGCCTTTCTGCCCGTCCACACCCACATGCTGCGCCGCAACCAGTTTGGTTTGCCCAAGGCGGTGCTGTGGGCCCGGCTGCCGTTGCAAGGCTTGCTCATTGCGCTGGCCCATCGGCACACGCGGCCCGTAGGATAGTTACCAATTCATACCAAAACCAGGTATAACGGCGTCGGCTGAAGAAGAGCAAAAAAACCAAAAAATGGAGACCTATTTGCGTGCTTCAACGAAGAAAATTTGTAACTTATGGGCAAAAGAATCGGGTTTCCGCTTCTAAGTTGCACAATTTATGTGCGCTCAGTAACATTTTTTTGAACGCGAAGGCCCTGAAGGCTTGTTCGTTATCGGTTTTGCAGTTTTTTTGAAGTTTTAGGCTATACTTTGCGTGGCGCCTGTGAGTAAATAAATATCACGGATATGCGGGCTCGTCGTGCTTCATTAATCTATTTGGCCGTAGGCCTGAGCTGGATACTGGCTAGCGACTCCCTGTTGCTTTTTTCGGAGCCTGGCGATCCGGCGTTGGTAATACGATGGAGCTTGGCCAAGGGGATTGCCTTCGTGCTCTTGACCACCGGGCTGATGTACTGGTTGCTGCAACGGGCCGAGGGACGCGAAGCCCAGCTTGCCGACGAGTATCGGCGGCTATTCGACCAAAGCCCCGTGCCGATGTGGCTCTACGACCCCCAAACCCTTCGTTTTCTGAAGGTCAACCAGGCCGCCGAAATCTCTTATGGTCACGACCAAGCCGCATTTTTGCGGATGACCCTGCGCGACATCCGGCCCGCCGAAGAGGTGCCTGCCCTGGAAGAATCGGTCAGAAAAAACACCCAGGACGGCTACTACAACAATCAAGTCTGGCGACATCGCCGAGCCAATGGCCAGGTGTTCTACGCACACACCTACGCCCAACTAAGTCAGTTTGAAGGACGAAGTGCCTGGTGCGTGGTGGCCGTTGACGTGGACCAATCCGTTCGGCAACGCCAAGAAAACGAAGCCCTCAATCACGAGTTGAGCCGCAGCGAGCAGTACCTGGAGTCGCTTATCAACGTGCAGCAGAAGTTCTGCATCATCCGTACTGACCTGGCAGGGCGGTTTATGTTTGCCAACCAGCTCTTTCTTAAAAAACACCAACTCAACCTGGCCGACCTGCTGGGTGAGTCTTACGCGGATACCATCCTTCCGGAAGATTTTGACCTCTGTCAGCGCAAAGCCGCCGAGGCCATTGCCCACCCCGGCCATCCCGTTTCTTTGCTGTTGCGCAAGCCCAACCCGGCCGGCGGACTCTTTCTGACCGAGTGGGAGTTTGTGGCCATCACCGACGCCAACGGGGCAGTCACCCAAATACAAGGCGTGGGAGAGGACGTGACGGGGCGGCAAAGATTGTTGCTCGAACTATCTAAATACAAAAGCCGCATTGAGGCTATCTTGGGCAATATCAATGACGTGATTTGGTCTTATCGCATCGAAGATGGGGTTTTTGAATACGTAAGCCCCAATTGCGCGGACCTATCGGGCTACAGCGTCGAAGAAGTGATGCAGCAGCCACAGTTACCGTTCCATATTATGCACCCCGAAGACCTATCGGCCCATAATGCCTGCATCAAAAAGTTGGCCCACGAGTCCTACGTGATTTCCGAATACCGCATCCGCCACCGCGACGGCAGTCTGCGCTACGTGTCGGACCGCATCCGGCGAGCGGTCAACGAAGAAGGCAAGGTGGTTTTCAATGGTGTTTCCACCGACATAACCAACCTGCGCGAGTCGGAGCAGCACGCCCAGCACTACGCCGAACGCATTGTCAGCACCCTCGAAAGCATCACCGACGGTTTCTTTTCGCTCGATCAAGAGTTCCAGTTTACGTATCTCAACCGCCAGTCCGAAGTGTTGTTGCGGCGCCGCCGCGAAGACCTGATCGGCCAATTGCTGTGGGATCAGTTCCCCGAAATCGTGACCCTCGATATCTACGACAAGTTTCACAAGTCTATGCGCACGCAGACCATGGTACAATTCGAAGAGTTCTATCCGTCTTTCGATGCCTGGTTTTCAATGTCGGCCTATCCTACGCCCAGCGGGCTGTCGGTGTATTTTCGCGACGTAACGGCCAGCAAACGCTACGAAGCGCACATCAAAGACCAAAATGCGCGCTTACGCCAAATTGCCTGGCACCAGTCGCACGAACTGCGCGCCTCGGTGGCCAACATCATCGGGCTAACGGGCCTGCTGAGGGTAGAAAAATCGGAAAACGAAGAACTGGTCAGCAAGCTAAAAGACCAAAGCCACCACCTCGACCAAATTATCCGCACGATTGTTCGCCGTAC
>DAIRSZ010000248.1:0-2853 GCA_036804165.1 Catalimonadaceae bacterium
TCCATCATTGTGCTGTCCACCTTCAAGGATAGCAAAGTGATGCCCATCCCCGATCAGGTAGTACGTCAGTAGTTCGGCCGCACCGGACTTTGGCCCGGTGGCGAATCTGCCACCGGGCTTTTCTTTTCTTCGGGTTCGTCGGGCATTTCGGGCTGAGCGGGTGATGGTTCCTGCAGGATGGTCGGCACCGCCCGGTCTTTCATGCCCCGCGTGCGCTTCAGATACGCCGTGGCTTCCTGATGCGTGACGTGTTTGCGGTCGGCGTGCTTGCGTACTTCTGCGTAATATTCGCGGGCCTGGCCAATGCGTCCTTGGGCATCGGCGATGCGAGCCAAGTAAGACAAACTATGTAGAAAATAGCCTGCATCGTAGGCTTTCACCTGGCGGCTATAGTTCACCGCCTGGGCAAAGGCTTCGGCAGCGGCCTGGTAGTCGCGGTCTTTGAAGTAGTGCGTGTAGCCCAGAAAAAAGCCCGCGTAGCGCCCACTAACGGCTTCGTAGCCCGGATAGCCCGCCGCAATTTTTTCGAGTATCTGCTGCGAGAGTTGGGCCGCGTCGTCGAGCCGCCCCAGCGTGAAACAGAGGCGCGCGTAGGAGCGCGCAAAGTAGGCGTTGTTGGGAAAAGTTTCGTGCAGGTACTGCGCGATGGGCAGGGCCTTTTCGGGCTGGTTTTCTTCGTTGGCGTAGATGCGCATCAGGAAATACTGGGCCTCCACGCGCGTGTAGAACGCATTGAAGGACACTTCGCGCAATTGGGCCAGGCCCGTAGGTCGGTCGCCGTTAGGAAAAAAGGCCATCACGGGCCGCAGCAGCACGTAGTTTTCTTTGATCCACTCGGCGTAGTAGTTGTAGAGGCCGTCGCCAAAGAGCAGCTCGGGGCTGAGGTATTCGTTGCCCCGGCAACGCTCCAGGTGGTTGAGGGCCGCTTTGCCCGTCACGGTGGCCTTGCGCCAGTTTTTGCGCTCCGAGTGCAGGCGGCCCACGAAGGCATTGGCCCCGGCCATGAAGAAGTGCGCCTCGATGGGGGCGTCGTCGCGCCGCACCATTTCTTCGGCCTTCCGGATGCAGGTGTCCATGTAGGCGATGATCTGGCCGTCGTACTGCTGGTTTTCGACGTTGGGCACGATCTTCCACCAGGCGCTGAGCCCCATCAGAAAATACGGCAGCGGGTGCTCGGGAAACTGTTGCTTGAGCCAGCGAAACTCGCGCTCGGCCCGCTCGAAGTTAAAATTGTACATGTGGTTGATGGCATCCGTGGCATCAATCTGCACCTGCCGATCGGTGAGCAGGCGGGTGCTGACTTTTCCCGAATCGGTAGGCATATCGCCCACCGACTGCGCCCACAGCGAAACCGTCGGCCCCCCCGTGCAAAAAACAGTGAGAACAAATAAAATGGCTTGCGGAAGTTTTCTCATAAGCACGACAAAAATTGGCATTACGGGGCTAACAACGGCAGCGTCAAAATATATCCAATCGGGCTTTTACGCACTTTGTTGCTTTGTGCTGACTGATACGCACCGCGATGGCTATAAATTGCGCCCTTACTTTGTCCCGCATGAAATTACTCGAAAAACTCTGCGCCGTGCCCGCCCCGGCCGGCAACGAACGTCCACTCCGCGACTTTTTGCTCGACCACTTGCAAACCCACCAGCACACCTGGCGCGTGCAGCCCACCGTCGTGGCCGACGACTCGCTGCAAGACTGTATGATCTGGGTGTTTGGGCAGCCCCGCACGGCCATTTTTGCCCACATGGATTCGATTGGCTTCACGGTGCGCTACGACAACCACCTCGTCCCGATTGGCGGCCCCGAAACCCGCAACGGCGACCGCCTGGTCGGGCGCGATGCGCAGGGACCCATCGAGACGCGCCTGGTCACCGACGGCGACGGCGAACTGCTGTGCGTGGACTTTCCCCGTCCTATTGCGCCGGGCACCGAACTGACCTTTCGCCCTGACTTTCGCGAAACGGCCGACTACGTCCAATGCTGTTACCTCGACAACCGCCTGGGCGTCTGGAACGCCCTGCGCGTGGCCGAAACCCTCACCGACGGGGCCATCTGTTTTTCTTGTTGGGAAGAGCACGGCGGCGGCTCGGTGGCCTATTTGGTGCGCTACCTCCACGAGCGGTACCAACTTCGGCAGGCGCTGGTGTCGGACATCACGTGGGTGACGGAGGGCGTGCGGCCGGGCCGGGGGGTGGCCATCTCGCTGCGCGACCGGAGCATTCCGCGCCGGGCCTACCTGGAGCGCATTCTGGCCCTGGCCGCGCAGTCGGGCGTGGACTATCAGCTTGAGGTGGAGGGCAGCGGCGGCAGCGATGGCAAAGAGATTCAGGCCTCGCCCTACCCGATTGACTGGTGCTTTGTGGGCGCCGCCGAGCAGCACGTACACTCGCCCGACGAGAAAGTCCATAAGCGCGACATTGCCGCCATGACGGATATGTACCGCTACCTGATGGCGCACCTTTGAAAAGTTGAGGAGCCGTTTGGTTGCCAGCCCGCTGACCTTACTGACCCGTCTGTTTGTTGGGTGATTTGGCCGGGGCGCGAACGGCTATTTCTTTCCGCCCTGCTCACCCGTTTCAGCGTAAGAATCCTGCCCAGGGCGCGGGGGCGTGTTGAGCACGCGGTAGAAAAAGTACGCCGTCGTGAGCGTAACGCCCAGCTGCACGGAAACCATCATAATCAGGGCACTGGTGCTCATGCGGTCTTCCCTCCTTTCGCGCGCCGGACAGTAGCTACGTACACCAGCACACTCAGTCCGGCAAAGAGCAGCAGCAACAACAAACGCGACATATCAATGAAAAAAATGTCGTGAATAAAATCGCCCCGCGCAATGGGATCGCCCACGGC
>DAIRSZ010000249.1:0-2850 GCA_036804165.1 Catalimonadaceae bacterium
CCGTCGCGGGCGTAGCGGAACGTCAGGGTGGGTACCGAGTCGGTGGGCAGTACCGTGCACGGCAGCACCAACCGCGACTCGGTATTGATGTTAAAATCATAAGAATTGAAGAACGCAAACCCACCGTCGGAAAGGGCGGGCAGAAAGGGCGTTTCGGGCAGATTGGGGTAGGGCACACCGCCCGCCTCGAAAGTCCAGTTGCCCGTGCCGCTCACCTGTTCGATGCGAACCCCGGCCGGGGGCTCGGGGGCGGAGCCAAACGTTTGCACGTAGGGCAATGTGGCCAAAGGCGCTCCGTCGAGGGAGATGCGCGTGGTGTCGTTGGCGGGTTGGGCGTCGCCAGGCAGCGCCAGCGCGACCGTCACCAGAAACGGCCCCGTCCCGCTCAGGTTGGCGGGCGTGGCAAAGGCGATCGTATCGCCAGCCCCGAAGCCGAGGGGCGGCACAAAGCTGAACGTCTCGGCCACGGCGGGCTGGCCGTTCACCGTGTAGGTGGCGGGCAGGCTGGCAACGGGTGCCGTGCCCCGGTTGCGCACCACCAACCGCACGGGGGTGCTGGCCCCCACGTCGCAGGCGGGCGGTGGCAAGATGCGCACCGCCTCGGCGTCGTCGGTATCCGTAGGGGTGAGGGCGATCCGATCGAGGGCGATTTGCTCGCCGAAGGCGCTCCGCGCCCGGAAGCCGATGCGCACGCTCTGTCCGGCAAAAGCCGCCAGGCTCAGTTCGGTGGTCGTCCAGACGGGCGGGGCCGTAGGTGCGAGGGCGGGCTGGTGGCGCCCCACGCGCTCAATAAGCTGAAAGGTAGAGTCGCCGTCCGTTGCAATCTCCACGAACAGGGAGTCGGGCAGGGTCGGAAACTGGCCGTCCTGGGCGTGGTCGAACGTCAGCCGGTAGATGGTATCCGTAGGCAGGGTGATGCAAGCGGTGGTCAGCCGCGACTCGGTGCCCGCCGCAAAGTTGAACGAATTGAACACGGCCACGGCCCCACCAAACTGCGGCGCCAGGATCGGTGCCCCCGGCAAGGCCTGGTAGGGAATCGGCGAGGTGGTCACGATCCAGTTGCCCGTGCCCGCCAGCGGCGTGACGCTGTAGCCCAGCGGCAGGCTTGGCGCCGACGCAAATGTCTCGACCAGGCCGCCCGCACCGGGCTGGCAGGGCACGGGCGTGGTGAACGGCAGCGGCACGCTCCAGGGGCTAAACGTGCTGTCGCTGCAACGGCTGCGCACGAAAAAGAAGTAGTCGGTGCCGGGCAACAGTGCCGATACGGTCGCCGTTAGGCCAGGCGTGGTTGTACCCGCTTGCGTAGGCAAGCCTGATTCAGTAGCGATGGCAAAGGCGTAGCCCGCCGCCGGGGCTGTGGCCGGGGCCGACCAAGCGAAGCTGGCCGTAGTGCCAGTTAGATTTGTCAGGGTAACACTGGCCACGGGCGGACAAGGAGGCACCGTCCAGGTGTAGGTGAGCCCCACAGGCGGGAACACCGTGGCGTTCATGGTCAGCGTGGCGCTGTTGGCCGCGCCGGGTTGTGAGTTGAGCCAACTCGTGGTGCTCGCCCGGTTGTTGAAGTCAGCGTTGGTTGCTCCGCGCAAACCTACTTGCACCAGGGCCGTGCCGATGGGCGAAGTGGTGAATACCGAGTCGTACACGATCGAGATCTGGTGGGTGGTCTCGCTGAGCTGAATCTGAAAGCTGACGCTTTCGCCCGTGGCCGCGCCGCCGAAGCGCGCAAAGCCCCGGTATTGCACCAGGTGCACACGCGCGGGGGCTGTGCCGATGGTCTTGGTGCGGATCGAGCCGCTCGGCGTGGCGAAGGTCGCCGCCGTGGCCGTCGCCGTGGCATTTTCCGAGAGGGTGAGCTGCCCGGCCGCTTCGTTGACCGCCACAATGGTTGTCCCCAGGGGTATGCCCGCCCCCGTCACGATTGCCCCCACGCGAATCTGGGCGAAGCTCGTCACATTGGTGAGCACCGCACTGCCCTCTGCGCGGTCGGCCCGGAAGCTAAAGCGGCCGATCAGGTCGGTGCCGTAGGCGGCAATGGCCCCCGCGAAGCCGCCCGTCTGCGAAATGGGCGTGTAGGGCACGCCGGGGTTGGGTAGCACCTGGCCGAACGTAAGGTAGCCGTTCGAATTAATGTTGAAAGACGTGTAGGTTTGGCCGTTAAATTGAAAAGGAAAGGGCAGGGGTTGGTTAGGGAAGTTATCGTCGTCCACGGTGGCGGGGCCGGGTGCTGTGCCCGTGGCCTGGGCCACCAGGGTGCCATCTTCGAAAAGGGCCACGCTGCCCAGGGTCTGCGCAAAGGGCAGGAGGGAAACTTGCGCGGCAGCGGGCCACGCAGCGGCGATCAGTGCGAAGAATACTAGCCAGAAAGGGCGGTGCGTAAAGGTTTTCATAAGAGGCGTACGCGGATGAATGCGAGAAGAAACAAAACGGCGAAAGGCTCAGCCGATTTTCCGGCTGTCTGCGGCGTTCCGAAAGTAACCTTTTCTGCCCGACCCACTCGGGGTCGGCCCGCTAACTACGCATTGGTTTGGGTAAGTGGATGGTCGCAAACCCACCGTTTTTGATTCGACTGCCGAGTAGTTTTTGTAGGCAATTCCGCTGACAATCAATTCATTACAAAAAGAAGCGTAAAAAAAGCGACCCCCAACGGACGCCGCTTTTCTATGCACATGAAGAAAGTACGTCAGGCAACCTGCCATTGCGGGAAGGGGTCGCGGAGGCGCAGGCTCCCGGCCTGCCAGGCCGCTAGCTCGGCGGACGTAAGCTGACAGGCGGCCAGCTCGCCACGGATGCGCGCTTCGTCCATGTCTTGCCCGATGAACACCAGTTCGTTGAGGCGGTCGCCAAATTGTT
>DAIRSZ010000250.1:0-2842 GCA_036804165.1 Catalimonadaceae bacterium
CCCTTCAGGCCATCGGCGTGGTCAAGACGTTCACCAACGAGCGCTACGAAGTGCGCCGCTACGGCCGTTCCCTGCACGACGTGGTGGCGTTGGCCCTCAAAACGGCCCGCTACCGGGGCGCTTTTGCCTCGTTTGTAATCACGGCCATCTTTGGCGGTATCGTGCTGGTGCTCTGGTACGGGCTGGGGCTGATTGCCGAAGGCGAAATCACCTTCGGCGACCTGACTTCCTTCGTGATCTACACCATGTTCATCGGCGGCTCGGTGGGAGGGATGGGCACGCTCTACGGCGAGCTGCAAAAGTCCATCGGGGCCTCCGAGCGGGTGCTCGAAATTCTGGAAGAGCCCACCGAGCTCAACCTGCTGGCCCCACCCGCGCCCGCAGTGGCCGTGCGGGGCGAGATTGTCTTCGAGCACGTGGATTTTCGTTACCCTTCCCGACCTGATATCACGGTGCTGCGTCAGCTCTCGCTGCGCGTGGGGGCGGGCCAGAAAATCGCCCTCGTGGGACAGAGCGGCGCGGGCAAGTCCACCATTTTCCAACTGCTGACGCGTTTCTACGACGTATCGGGCGGGCAGATACTGCTCGACGGCAAGCCCTTGGCCCAGTACGACCTGACGGCCCTGCGCCGCCTGATCGGGATCGTGCCGCAGGAGGTGATCCTCTTTGGCGGCACCATCCGTGACAACATCGCCTACGGCCTGCCCGACGCCACCGAAGCCCAGGTGCGGCGGGCAGCGGCCCAGGCCAACGCCCTGACCTTCATCGAGCAGTTTCCCGAAGGGTTCGATACGGTGGTGGGCGAGCGGGGCGTCAAGCTCTCGGGGGGGCAGCGGCAGCGCATCGCCATTGCCCGGGCCATCCTCAAAGACCCCGTCATCCTCTTGCTCGACGAGGCCACCAGTTCGCTCGACGCCGAGTCGGAAAAGCTGGTGCAGGATGCCCTCGACGAACTGATGAAAAACCGCACCACGCTGGTGATCGCCCACCGCCTGGCCACCATCCGCAAAGTGGATCAGATTTGCGTCGTGCAGGAAGGGCGCATCAGCGAAGTGGGCGCGCACGAGGAACTTAGCCAGCGCACCGACAGCTACTACCACCACCTGCTGCGGCTGCAGTTCGAAGTGGAGGAAGGCTAGGGGATAGAGTCAAAATTTTATGCCTTTGCTTTAGATTATGCGTTTCTATTGCTAATATTCCCCCTCACACGCAAGCCTTTGGTTTATTTTGAAAGAGCAGTACGTAAAGTGGTACACGCCGTACCTGAGTCGGGATATAGAAATGCTCATCTTTGGCCACGCGGGCTACCCGGTGGTGCTGTTTCCCACTTCGCGGGGGCGGTTCTACGAAAACAAGGATTTTGGGCTGATTGGCGCGGCCAGTTGGTTTCTCGAGCAGGGCCTCATCAAGATTTATTGCCCCGACGGCATTGACAACGACAGTTGGTACAACCGCCGCCTCCATCCGCGCGACCGCGTCAAGACGCACCTGGGCTACGAAAACATGATCCGCGAAGAGGTAGTAGGCCGCGCCCGGCACGAAACTGGGCAGGCCAAGGTGGCCATGGCGGGCTGCAGCTTCGGGGCCTTTCACGCCACCTTGTTCGCCCTCAAGCACCCGTGGCTGGTAGGCTATTTGTTCAACATGGGCGGCTCGTACGACATTCGGGGCTGGATGGACGGCTATTACGACGAGCTGGTCTATTTCAACAACCCGGTGGACTTTCTGCCCAACCTGCACCACCCCGACCTGTACCGGATGGGCATTGCCCTGGGCATGGGCGAGTGGGACTTCTGCCGCCCGGCCAACGAACGGCTTTCGGGCGTGCTGCACGGCAAGGGCATCCGGCACTGGCTCGACATCCGGGCCGGCTACAGCCACGACTGGAACCCCTGGAAGGTGATGTTCCCCGACTACCTGGCCAGTATTTATCGGTGAATTTTATGGAGGCGAACAAAGCACGCGAGACTGCCATTTTGTTCGGACTATTGCTGTCGAAGTTTGGCATGCAGGCGCTCCGCGCGTTTGGCTTTCGCAGTTATCGGCAGGCCTATAATGCTATAGGCTACGCCACGGGCGTGCCGCCAGCTTCGGTCAAGAATTACCGCGACGAGTTCGATCCTCATTTTGACAACCCCCGGCGTGGTTGGCACGGTCGTCGGCCCAAAGCAGCCTACATGAACTACCTGGATACATTTGGGGGCGAAACCCTTGAGGTACTGGTCACCCATCTGCAAATGCGGTTATTCCCTGTTCAGACGTGGAGAGAAATTGGGCTGCTCACCGACGAAGCGGCCAATGCCCGCGTGGCCCAAAGACTTATTACGGGCAAAGCAGCCGAGATGTATTTTTTGCAGCATTATACCCATGAACCACGCTTTCGGGACTGTGTAGTTCGGGACACCACGCTGCTCGCATGTGGGTACGACTTTGTAGTGGAGGCGTCTGAGGCCATAGTGTGCTATGTAGAAGTAAAGGGTTTGCAAGGCACGTCCGGCACAGTGTCGCTCACCGAAAAAGAATACCATGTGGCAAGTCTTCAGCAAGAAAACTACTGTCTATTTTTGGTTTGCAATTTTAATGAGCGACCCTATCATCGCAGCCTCTTCGACCCTTTGCGCAAGCTCCATAACTTACGGGCCGTAGAAGAACGTATTGTCCGTACGACTTACGTGGCGCACCTAGACACCAGATCCCGTGTAATGCCTAATCCCGACGAAGCCGTGCCGGGTACCTAAAATAAAAAACCTAAGGTGGCGCCGAGGATATCTCCTGCGTAAAAAAACACTCACCCAACTTTTCTCCTACCCATGAAAAAAATCGGTATTCTCTACGGACAAGA
>DAIRSZ010000251.1:0-2837 GCA_036804165.1 Catalimonadaceae bacterium
ACAAACTGGGCAGCAAGTACCTCTTCGAAATTTCGCGCGACCTGCTCGAACAGGAGATTCTGATCGTCAGCCGGATTGCCGGGCACGTCAAGGGCCTCAACTTCGGCGGGGCGGGCATGAAGTCGCGCCCCCAGCAGGTGGTGCGCTGGCAGGTGCTCGACGACAAGGTACTGCTGCGGTCGGTGTCGTTCAACAGCGTGGCCGACTTCGACAAGCCCATCTACCGGTCGGTGCGCAACAACAATTTCGAACCCATCGTGATGACCTTCGACGTGGCCACCTACACCGACGATTCGAGCGCGGTGGTCTTCGATGCGGGAGCCTTGTTTACTACCGACGTACCGATGATCGGCGGCCTGTCCGAAGCCGAGCGCAAACAGTTTCAGATCAAGGGGCTGGACGCCAAGCGCAGCCTCATCAGTTCGGTTCGCCCCTTCCCAGAGAACGTCGAGGTGCGGCACGTGCTCACCTACACGGGCGACAAGCTGCCCGACAACCGCCTGACCAACACCCTGTCGCTGGAGATGAACCAGTCGTTCGTGCGCCTGCCCGCCGAGCCCATGCAGCCCCGCTACTACGACGACCGCGTGGGCTACTTTTCCATCCAGCAAATTGACTACGGCCGCGACGAAGACCAGAAGGCCCTCAAGCGGCGCTACATCACGCGCTGGCGGCTGGAGCCGAGCGATTCGGCGGCCTTCGCCCGGGGCGAACTCGTCGAGCCCGTCAAGCCCATCGTTTACTACATAGACCCGGCCACGCCCGAGGTGTGGCGCCCGTATTTGAAAAAGGGCATCGAAGACTGGCAGCCGGCCTTCGAGGCGGCGGGCTTCAAGAACGCCATCGTCGCCAAAGATGCCCCCACGCCCGAAGAAGACCCCGACTGGAGCCCGGAGGACGTGCGCTTTTCGTGCATTCGCTACATCACCACCGACATCCAGAACGCGCAGGGGCCACACGTGCACGATCCGCGCACGGGCGAGATTCTGGAGAGCGACATCCTCTGGTACCACAACGTGATGAACCTGCTGCGCAACTGGTACCTGGTGCAGACGGCGGCCATCAACCCCCAGGCCCGCGGCGTGCGCTTCGAACCCGAGGTGATGGGCGAATTGATTCGTTTTGTGGCTGCCCACGAAGTGGGCCACACGCTGGGCCTGCCCCACAACATGGGCGCCAGTCACGCCTACCCCGTAGATTCGCTCCGTTCGCCAGCCTTCACCAAGCGCATGGGCACGGCCCCCTCGATCATGGACTATGCCCGCTTCAACTACGTGGCCCAGCCCGAAGACGGCGACGTCAGCCTGGCGCCCGCCGTGGGCCCCTACGACAAGTGGTCCATCATGTACGGCTACAAGCCCGTGCCGGGCGCGCCCTCGGCCGATGCCGAGCGCGATACGCTGCACCAGTGGGTGATGGCCCGCGCCGGCGATCCCCTCTACCGCTACGGCCGCCAGCGCGGCAACCCGCTCGACCCTTCGGCCCAGACCGAAGACCTGGGCGACAACTCGATGGCGGCCAGTGCCTACGGTATCAAAAACCTGCGGCGCATTTTGCCCCAACTCGCCGACTGGACGGCCGAGCCGGGCCGCGACTACCGCGAACTCGAAGAGCTTTACGGCCAGGTGCTGGGCCAATTTGGCCGCTACATGGGGCACGTCACCGCCCACGTGGGCGGGGTGTACGAACACGCCAAAACCAGCGACCAGGCCGGGGCCGTCTATACGCCCGCCCCCCGCGCCGAGCAGCGGGAGGCTTTGTCTTTTCTGGATGCGCAACTTTTCCAGACCCCCACGTGGCTGATTGACACCACCATCCTGACCCGCATTGGGCCGGCCGGGGCCATGGAGCGCGTGCGCAAGCTGCAAACCCAGACCTTGAGCCGCCTGCTGGAGCCCGAGCGCCTGCACCGCCTCAGCGACGCGGCAGCCCTGCCCGGCAGCGACGTGTACGCTTTGGCGGACCTCTTCGACGACACGCGGCGGATGATCTTTGCCGACATGTACGCCCGCCAGGCCATTGATCCCTACCGCCGCAACCTGCAGCGGGCCTACGTGGATCGGCTGGGGCACTTGCTTGCTTTGCAGCCCGACCAGTTCGACCAGTCGGACCTCAAGGCCGGGGCGCGGGCCACGCTGCAACAGTTAGAGAAAGATTTGCGGCGCGGGGCGCGGCGTCAGCGCGACGCGGCGGCCAAACAGCACCTGCGCGACCTCAGGGCCCGCACGCAGCACCTGCTCAGCGAAGGCTGGCCCGGCCAGGCACCCGCCAAGGGCAGCAGCCCCGCCCAGGCGGCTCAGGAATCGCTGGCACCAGGTTGTTTCGAGTAAAAACGCTCAGAAGAAACCAAAAAGCCACCCTGATGGGGTGGCTTTTTGGTTTAGAGTGATGGAGAAACTTCAGGCCTTGGTGCCCGTGGCGCGCCAAACAATTTCTTTGGCCTTGGTGGTGTGACCGTTGACCAGGAGCATGATCCGCAGCGGGTTGGGCAGAATGACGATGCGCGTGTCGTGACCGGGGTAGTCGTCCACCTCGACGAGCACGCCGTTGCCAAAGGCCACGTCGAAGGTGGGCTTGCCGTTGCGCTCCTCGCCCGTCAGGACGTACTCCTGGGCCAGGTAGGCAATGGGCAGCAGCACGTCGTTGTCGGGACAGATGTCGTCGTGCACTTCCTGCAAGGCTTCTTCCAGATAGGTGCCGTACTTGTCCACGAACTCGTCTTCAAGATCGTGCAGCCGATCTTCCGCTTCGTCG
Organism: Catalimonadaceae bacterium; assembly: GCA_036804165.1. GTDB lineage: Bacteria > Bacteroidota > Bacteroidia > Cytophagales > Flexibacteraceae > DAIMZG01. Next base: position 2,755 of record DAIRSZ010000251.1, read on the forward strand.
TAGGCCGGGTCGTTGTAGTCGGTGCGGCTGAGCTGGATTTTTTTATCAATCAGACCGATGAGGTCGTTGTCGAGTTCCTGAAT
>DAIRSZ010000252.1:0-2834 GCA_036804165.1 Catalimonadaceae bacterium
TTGGTGTGCAGCGAGTTGCAGTTGTCGTAGATGGCCACCAGCGCTTGCAGGGTGGTGCGGATGTCGTTGAAGCCGATCTCCTGGGCGTGCAGCGAGCGCCCCGAGGTCTGGATGTGGTACTTGAGCTTCTGGCTCCGCTCGTTGCCCTTGTACTTATACTTCATGGCCTTGGCCCAGATGCGCCGCGCCACGCGCCCCATCACGGTGTATTCGGGATCCATGCCGTTCGAGAAGAAGAACGACAGGTTGGGGGCAAAGTCGTCAATGTCCATGCCCCGGCTGAGGTAATATTCCACAAATGTGAACCCGTTGGCCAGCGTAAAGGCCAGTTGCGAGATCGGGTTGGCCCCCGCTTCGGCGATGTGGTAGCCCGAAATGGACACCGAGTAGAAGTTGCGCACGCGCTGCTCGATGAAATACTGCTGGATATCGCCCATCATGCGCAGGGCAAACTCGGTCGAGAAGATGCACGTGTTTTGCGCCTGGTCTTCCTTGAGGATGTCGGCCTGCACGGTGCCGCGCACGGCCGATAGGGTACGGGCCTTGATCTTTTGATAGGTCTCGGCGTCGAGCACCTGGTCGCCCGTGACGCCCAGCAGCAGCAGGCCCAGCCCGTCGTGGCCCTCCGGAAGATGGCCCTGGTAGGTGGGCCGCTCGGCCCCGGCCTCGGCAAAAATGCGGTCAATTTTCTTTTCGACCTCTTCTACCAATCCTTGCTGGCGGATGTACCGCTCGCACTGCTGATCTACGGCGGCGTTGAGGAAAAAGCCCAGCAGCATGGGCGCCGGCCCGTTGATGGTCATCGAAACCGAGGTGGACGGATGGGCCAGGTCAAAGCCCGAATAGAGCTTTTTGGCGTCGTCGAGGTTGGCGATGGACACGCCCGAGTTGCCGATCTTGCCGTAGATGTCGGGCCGATGGTCGGGGTCTTCGCCGTAGAGCGTCACCGAGTCGAAGGCCGTCGAGAGGCGCTTGGCGGGCATGCCCGCCGAAAGGTAGTGGAAGCGGCGGTTGGTGCGCTCGGGGCCGCCCTCGCCGGCGAACATCCGGGTGGGGTCTTCGCCTTCGCGCTTGAGGGGAAACACGCCCGCCGCGTAGGGGAAAAAGCCCGGCGTGTTTTCGGTCAGTAGCCAGCGCAGCACATCGCCCCAGCCTTCGTAGCGCGGCAGCGATACCTTCGGGATGCGCGTGTGCGACAGCGACTCGGTGTAGAGATCCTGCTCGATCACCTTGTCACGCACCTGAAACTGGTACTTGTTGGCGCGGTAACGCTTTTTCATGTCGGGCCAGTCGCGCAGCAGGGCGCGGCATTCGGAGTGCAGGCGGGCTTCGAGTTGCTGGTAACGATCCACGAGGTCTTTGAGGTAGTCGGGCTCGCCCGTTTCGTGCTGCACCACGCGGACGACCTCGTCGGTGGGGTCTTCGACAAACTCCAAGGCCTTTTTGCCGATGTCGGCCCGCAGCATCGCGATCGTCCCCTGCAACTGGTAGAGCTGCTGGGCTACCAGCACTTGCTCCTGCACAAACTGGTCGTAGTCGCGGCTGTTCTCGACAATTTCGGCCAGGTAGCGCACCCGATCGGGCGGAATGATGAACACCTTCTCGGCCATTTCGTCGGCCACCTCAAAGTCGGAGCGCAGGTGCGCGGCGCTGGTTTTGTCCACGATCATGTCCATCACGCGGCGGTAGAGGCGGTTGGTGCCCGGGTCGTTGAACTGCGAGGCGATCGTGCCAAACACAGGCAACTCGTCGGTGGGCGTATCCCACAACATGCGGTTGCGCTGGTACTGCTTGCGCACATCGCGCAGGGCGTCGAGCGAGCCGCGCTTCTCAAACTTATTGATCACGATCACGTCGGCGTAATCAATCATGTCAATCTTTTCGAGCTGGGTGGCCGCCCCGTATTCGGCCGTCATCACGTAGAGAGCCAGGTCGCAGTGGTCCACGATCTCGGTGTCCGACTGCCCGATGCCCGACGTCTCGACGATCACCAGGTCGTAGCCCGCCGCCTTGCAGATGTCAATGGCGTCCTGCACGTGCCGGCTCAGGGCCAGGTTGCTCTGCCGCGTGGCCAGCGACCGCATATAGACGCGCGGGTGGTGGATGGCGTTCATCCGGATGCGGTCGCCCAGCAAGGCACCCCCCGAGCGCCGCCGCGACGGATCCACCGAAATGACGGCGATGGTCTTGTCGTCGTAGTCCACGATGAAGCGGCGCACCAGCTCGTCCACCAGCGAGGACTTGCCCGCCCCGCCCGTGCCGGTGATGCCCAGCACGGGAATAATTTTTTCGACGCGAGTTTGCGCCTGGCGCAACCCGTCGGCCACCAGTTGGCGGTAGTCGTCGGGAAAGTTTTCGGCCATCGAAATCAGCGCGGCCACCGTGCTGGGGTCGCGTTGCTGCAGTTGCTGCAACTCGCCGTTGAGGGCTTTGGGCTTTTGGGTAGGAAAGTCGCAAGCCTTCAGCACGTGGTTGATCATGCCCTGCAGGCCCATCTGGCGGCCGTCGTCGGGCGAGAAGATGCGGTCAATGCCGTAGGCGTGCAGCTCTTCGATCTCGCTGGGCAAGATGGTGCCGCCGCCGCCGCCAAAGAGCTTGACGTGGCCCGCGCCGCGCTCGCGCAGCAGGTCGTACATGTACTTGAAAAACTCGACGTGTCCCCCCTGGTAGGAGGTGATGGCGATGCCCTGGGCGTCCTCCTGCAGGGCGCAGTCCACGATCTCGGCCACCGAACGGTTGTGTCCGAGGTGGATCACTTCGGCCCCCGAGGCCTGCATGATGCGGCGCATGAGGTTGATGGCCGCGTCGTGGCCGTCGAAGAGGCTGGCCGCCGT
>DAIRSZ010000253.1:0-2832 GCA_036804165.1 Catalimonadaceae bacterium
TGGCCAGGATGCGCCCCGAAGGCAGAAACGGATAGACGCCCCAGCAGCCGTCGAAGTCTTGATAACCCTCGAAGTCGCCGGGCGGGTTGTCCGGGTAGGTGTCGTAGAAGGCCAAGCGCTGCGGATCGGCGGGGTCGCTCAGGTCAAATACTTGCACGCCGTCGAGGTAGTAGGCCACAAACGCCGTATCGTTGCGGATGAAGGGATTGTGCGGGGTGGCGAAGGGGTTGGACTGCAACAGGGCCACTTCGCTCCAATTGTCGAGGTCGCTGATGTCGAAGAGTTTGAGCGGCAGCCCAAAGGGCACTTCGTCGGCCACCAGCAGGTAACGACCGTCGTCGGTGAGCCACGAACTGTGGTTATAGCCCTGGGCCGTGTAGGCGTTCAGGGTGCTGATCAGCACGGGCGCGGTCGGCGTCGAGAAGTCATAGACCAGCATTCCCGAGAAGCCCGCCGAGAGGTAGGCCGTGTCGTTGCGGACGTGTACGTCGTGGATCGGCTCGGGCAGAAAGGCCTGGTAGTTGAGCGTGAACACCAGCTCGGGCTGCGTCGGGTCGTTGGCCAGCGAAAAGACCTCCATCGGATAGCGCACACCGCCGCGTTTGTTGTCGGCCAAATACATCAGGTCGCCGGCGATGAACAGGTTATGGGCGCTTTCGCTGAGGCTGTCGCTGTCGTAAACCTTGACGACCGAGTCGGGCAGAAACTGCAGGTCGAAAATCTGGAGCGAATTCCCTTCAAAGTCGGCCGTGCCGTAGAGGTAGTGGCCCCGCGTTTTGAAATCGCGCCAGATGACGTCTTGTTGAGCGCCCGGCTCGGAGAGAATCTCTACGGGCGCTGCCGGGTTGGTCACCTCCAGAATGTGCGTGCCCCACGCGCTGCCCAAGATGGCGTATTCGCGCCCGTCGGCGGCGTAGCCCCACACGTCGTTGTATTGGGATAATGTATCGAAGCCCGTGAACGTCCAGCGGCCGGGGGCTGTCAGGTTTTCAAAATCGGACTGGGCCTGCGCGGCGCCGACCAGCCCACCGAGCAAAGCAAACACGAAGAGGTATTTCATGGGGTTAATGTAATACTTTTAGGCCTTTCCCGGAGCTGGTTTATGAAAGTGCTTTTCTCTGATTTTCTGCTGATCCGTAGGGCGCCTGGGTGGCTTCGGCGGCCACGCTGGCTGGCGGTCGCCTGGCCCTACGCCGCCCTGGCCGTCGGCACGGCCTTGTTTGCCTACGGCTACTTCGGCGGCTACGAGTTTCAGGATGATTACCACTATGCCCGCTTTGCCTTTCTGCTCTCCCAAGGCCAGTGGGAATCGCACGAGCTGTTCGCTCACCGCTGGGCCGTTTACGTACCCACGGCCTTGCTGTATCGTTTATTTGGCGTGAGCGATCTCACGACCGCCCTCTGGCCCTGGCTGTTTGCGGTAGGCACCTTGTGTTTGCTCTGCGCCTATTTACGCCCCCGACAGAGTGCCGCTTTCGCGCTCACGTGGCTCGTGACCTACTAGGCCTTTGCCTATTTGTTGGGCCGCCTCTTTCCCGATGTGTTCGTCATGGGTGGACTGCTGCTGGCGGGTGTGGCCACCGAGCGCTACCACCGCACCCACCCGGTACGTGCCGCCGGGCTGACGGCCGCCGGGCTGGGCATCGCTTTTCTGGCCAAAGTAACTGCCGTTTTGGCCTCTCATTTTTTCGGGTTTTTTGCGCTAAGTGCCCTTTTCCGGCCCGCAAGCCGTCGCTTTGGTGAGGTCAGTCTGCTGGTATGGACGCTGCTCTGCATTACATACCTAGGCTGCTGTTGCTGGCAGTTCGAGGATGCCTTCTACCGCTTTCGCCTGGTGGCCAATGCCAACTACGCGTCGGCCATCAGTTACTTCGACAAGCCCGGGGCCGTTCTTTACGACCGCCTTACGGCCGAGCCGTGGCGGTTTTTTGCCGAGCAAGGCTTGCTCACGCCGCTACTGATTGGCGGTGGGGCCAGCGTGCGCGCCTGGCGCTCCGGTGGCGATGCGTTCACGCGCTTCTGGTCGCTTTATGCCGCCGCCCTCTTGCTCACATATTGGTTTGCCTCCACCAGCTGGCGGTTCTACAATCCCTTGCCTTTTACGGGTCGCCTGTTTATGCCCTTTGCCCTACCGATCTTCGTTTTGGCGGCCGATGGCGTCCGGATGGCCCTGCGCACAGGGTCGGGGCGTGGGCTGCTGGTATGGGCGTGGCTCATCGGCGCGACGGCGGCCTTTGCCCTTGCAGCCCCGATCTACAAATGGCTCTTGCTGATGGCGGGCCTTTCGGCTGGATTGTGGCTGTGGCCCATATTGAGCGGAGTTCTTTTTTCGCGTAACTCTAATTCATTTTTTAGGCACAACAGTGTTAAACCTTGGGGATGGATATGGCTGCTGGGGGCCTTGATCTTGCCAATTCGCTGGCTACTTCAGCCGCCCAACTATGGCTACCGGGCCGAGCAGGACTTGATTGCACAGTGCCTTGCCAACGACGCCCTGCCCCTTATTGGCGACAAACTTTTTGCGCATCGCTACCACTGGCACCATCGGTTTGGCTCGCTGGCTTCACCTGCGCCTCTTGCTTACGAAGAGGCCCACACGCTCCGGCCGGGCCAGCAGGCTTATTTGTTTTTTAATCTCGACTATCAGCGGAGCAATGAGCTGTTGCCCTACGGCCCCGAAGATTTTTTTGCCCAGTTTGGAGGTGATTGCCCGCCCCTCGTGCAGTGCCACGGCGTCCGGCTCTACCGCTGGCAACGCCCTGCTGCCCCCTGAGCCTTCGGGGAACTTTGCCCCCTTCGGCATCCTTTTTGGGCGGGTAACCTTCTTTACCT
>DAIRSZ010000254.1:0-2817 GCA_036804165.1 Catalimonadaceae bacterium
TTGGGCCGACACGCGGTAGAAGGCATTGCGCAGGTTGAGCGGGAAGCGCAGGTAGTTTTCGTCGAAGTAGGCCGTCGAGTCGTCCAGCCCGCGGTAGAAGAAATTTTCCTTCAGGTTCGTGAGCATAATATCGGCATTGACCGTACCCTGCGTGGCGCCGGGCGTCTTGACGGGCAACAGGCGGAAGGCCAGCCCCTCCATCTGCATGTATTCCCGCAGATTGAGGTAGCTCGACGGCGACAGGGTCGTCGAGAAATAAATCGGCCGCTCCCACTGCGCATTGGCGATCATATCCAAGATGATGAGGTCTTTCTTCTCGAGGGCATTTTTGTTGAGGTTCCATTCGACCCGCTCGCCCATGCGGGCCAGTTGTTCGGGGGTGAGGATTCCTGCGCGTTCTACCCGTGCGCGGTCAATGTTGACAAACAGGTCCTTAGCGGGCAAAGTGGTGACGTTGTTGCCGCCCGCCGCAGACTTGGCCATAATGGCCGGGTGCCGCTGCCGGACCAAATCTACGTACTGGGCCACGTTGAGGCTCTTTACGCGTCGGTTTTCGTAATAGGGCAGGTAGTCGTTGGTGCCCTGGATGAAGTGCTCGAACTCCAGCGAGATCGGCAGCGGGGCCGACTCGTAGGCTTGCAACTTCATTTGCTGGATGTACCAGTCGGTGTTGAGCAAGCTCAGGTTGCACACCCGCACGTCGGTACGAAAGCCCTCCACCTCCTGCACGTACCAGAGGGGGAAGGTGTCGTTGTCGCCGCCCGTGAAGATGATGGCGTTGGGCGCGCACGAATTGAGCAGGTTCTTGGCCGAATCTACCGAGTGGTAACGGCCCGAGCGGTCGTGGTCGTCCCAACCCTGGGCAATCATTACGCCGGGTACCACCAGGGCCAGCGCCGATACCAGCGCGGCGCGGGGCATATCGGCCCGCACGGCTTTCTGGAGGTAGTCGTAGAGGGCCAGCACGCCCAGCCCGATCCAGATGGCGAAAGCGTAGAACGATCCCGCAAAGGTGTAGTCGCGCTCGCGCGGCTCGATGGGCGGCTGGTTGAGGTAGAGCACAATGGCGATGCCCGTAAAGAAAAACAGCAACCCTACGATGAGCGCATCGCGACTCCGCTGGTTGGCCTGATAGACCGCCCCCACCAGCCCCAGCACCAGCGGCAGCATCCAGAACTGGTTACGCCCCTTGTTTTCGGCCACCAGTTCGGGCATGTTGCCCTTGCCCTCCCAGGGACGCAGCCAGCCCGCGTCTTGCACGTCGCTTTCGCGGCCCGCAAAATTCCACATAAAATACCGCCAGTACATAAACCCAATCTGGTAATTGAACATGTACGACAGGTTCTGGCCAAACGTGGGCTTGGCGTTGTCGGGGGGCAAACGTACCCAGTTGTTGTAGGCGTCAATGTGGTTGGGCTGGGCGCTGTAGATGCGCGGCAGCAAGGTGAAATGGCTTTTGTCGTATTCGTTGACGGTCTTGTAGTCGTAGATCTCGTAGCGGTCCTCGGCCTTACGATAGAGAGCGGCACCTTGCTCTTGGCGGAGCAACTGAGCCGAATACTGCGGTCCCCACAACAGGGGACGGTCGCCGTACTGCTCGCGCTTGAGGTACGACACCATCCGGACAATGTCCTCAGGGTTGTTTTCGTCAATGGGGGGATTGTAATTGGATCGGATCGGGATGATGCCGTACGAAGCGTAGCCGATCAGCACGAACGTAAAGCCCAGCAAGGCCGTGTTGAGCAGCACGTGCTGGCCACGGATCGAATAGATAAAGCCGTAGACCAGCGCTCCGATGAAGAGCAATAGAAAGAAGATAAGTCCCGTGCCGAAGGGCAGGCCCAAACTATTGACGAAGAAAATCTCGACGCTACCCGCCAGGCTGGGCAGGCCCGGGATTACGCCCACCAGGATCGCCCCCAGAATGACCGCGCTGATGCCCAGCGTGTAGAGCACGCCCAGGGGGCTGTAGCTGTGCCGCCGGAAGTAATACACAAAAGCCAGGGCCGGGATGCTCACTAGGTTGAGCAAGTGCACCCCGATCGAAAGGCCCATCAGGTAAGCGATTAGCACCAACCAGCGGTCGGCATCCGGCTCGTCGGCCACGCGCTCCCAGCGCAGGATGGCCCAAAACACCAGGGCCGTGAACAACGACGACATGGCGTACACCTCGGCCTCGACAGCCGAAAACCAGAACGAATCCGAAAAGGTGTAGGCCAGCGCCCCAATGGCCCCACTGCCCAAAATGGCTACTACCCGGGCGGGCGTCAGGTCGGCATCGGCCGTGGCGAAGAACTTGCGGGCCAGCATCGTGATCGTCCAAAACAAAAACAGGATCGTAAAGCTGCTCGACAGGACTGAAACCATATTGACCCAGTAGGCCACGCGCTCGACGTCACCCAGGGCCAGCAGCGAAAACATGCGGCCTACCAGTAGAAAGAAGGGAGCGCCGGGCGGGTGCGGTACTTGCAGTTTGTAGGCGCAGGCGATAAACTCGCCGCAGTCCCAGAAACTGGCCGTTTCTTCCATTGTCAGCACGTATACCACCGTAGCTGCTACGAAAACCAGCCAGCCAATCAGGTTATTCCAACCTCTAAAAGACATCGTCAGGAAATTAAGCTCAGATAATTGGCGGCTAAGTTAGCAAAAAAGACGGGGGTTGGCGCACGAAAAAGCGGGGACAAACTGCGCGCAGTTTGTCCCCGCTCCGGGGGTGACAATTGTCGTATTTTATCGCTGCTTGATGATACGCTGTGAACTGATGCGGCCATCGGCGGTGATGAGGCTGGCCACGTAGATGCCCGGCTGCAGGTGCGA
>DAIRSZ010000255.1:0-2792 GCA_036804165.1 Catalimonadaceae bacterium
TACCAGGCCATCGGGCCCGAAACGGAGCGCCTGCAACGCCGCCACGTGGCCGGGCTGCGCCAGATGCAAACCGAGCGCCGCTTCTACCCCGACGCCAACTTCACGCTGCGGGCCACCTACGGCAAGGTAGAGGGCTATGCGCCCACCGACGGCGTCCGGTATCATTACCTGACCACCCTCGACGGCGTGATGGAAAAAGAAAATCCCGAAGTGGAAGAGTTTGTGGTGCCGCCCGCCCTGCGCGCCCACTACGAGCGGGGCGATTTTGGCCCCTACGGACAAGACGGCACTATGCCCGTAGCCTTTGCGGCTTCCAACCACACCACGGGCGGCAACTCGGGCAGCCCGGTGCTCAACGCCGACGGCCACCTGATCGGTACCAACTTCGACCGCTGCTGGGAAGGCACCATGAGCGACATCATGTTCGACCCGGACAAATGCCGTAATATTTCGGTGGACATTCGTTACACCCTCTTCGTGATTGACAAGGTGGCCGGGGCTGGGCACTTGGTAGAGGAAATGACGCTGGTACGCTGATGGAAGCCGCTCATCGAACCATCAGCATTCTGGGGGCGGGCTGGCTGGGAGCGGCCGTCGGGGCCGACCTGGCGGGGCACGGCCACGAGGTCAAGGCCAGCACCACTTCGGCCAGCAAAGTGGCTGCCCTGCGTGCCCGGGGGATGGCCCCCTTTCGGCTATCGGTCAACAGCCAGGGCTTTTCGGCCGACCCCAAGCCCTTTTTGCAGTCGCATACGCTCCTGATCGCCCTGCCGCCCACGGGCACCGACGACTACGCCGCCACCATGCAGACCATCGTGACGGCCCTGGCAGCTACGCCCGTGCGGCGACTGATCTTCACCAGTTCAACGTCCGTCTATCCCGACACGGGCGGCATAGTGACGGAAGCAATGGTGGCCCAACCCGCCGATGCCATGAACCAGGCCATCGCCGAGGCCGAGCAAGTGCTGCAGGCCAGCGGTTGGCCCACGGTGGTGCTGCGCTGCGGTGGCCTGATGGGCTATGGCCGCATACCGGGGCGCTACACGGCCGGACAGACGGGGGTGGCCAATGGGCAGGCCCGGGTCAATCTCGTTTATCGCGACGACGTGGTGCGCCTGATCCGGAGGTTGCTGGCCAAAGGGCCTACCGAGGGGGTGTTCAACGTCGTGGCGGACCAACACCCGCGTCGGGCCGAGCTGTATGCACACACGGCGGCCCGCCACGGCTTTGCACCTACGCAGTTCGATCCGGCGTCCGGGGCTACGTTCAAAATCGTGAGCAACCAGAAGCTCTGGCGCGAACTGGCTTTTGCATTTGCCTATCCCGATCCGGCCCGGTTTCCCTACGTGAGCGCATAGGGAGTTATATCTGCTGGCCCTCACGCGCGTAAGATTATTCTCGTTGCTGCCCTGTATTTTTTCAGGTTTATCGAGAATCTTTAGGCTGTACAATCTTCTCTCCCCAATGCACCATTTGCTCACTATCGGCTGGCTATGTGCCGCGTGGCTTTTCTCTGCCCAGCCCGACTGCCAGGGCCAGCGGCACGAAGGCTTGCGCGAGGGCCTTTGGAAATGTTTCTACGAAGACGGTCAGTTGCAGCAGGAAGGGAACTTCGTGGCCGACCAGAAGCACGGCTCCTGGAAGCTCTACCACACCAATGGCCAACTGGCGGCCGAGGGTCGCTACGAGCGTGATGCCGAGAAGGGCCTGTGGCGCTTCTACGACGAAGACGGCCAGGTAATTTTCGAAAACGACTACGGTCAGTAGGTACCTTCTCCACATAAACCGCTGCAATCTGGCGATGATTTGACGCTTTGGTGGTGTTTTTTGCTAAAATGGTATATTTTTATCAATTTGATATATACACACCATTTCTACACCTATGCCCCTCCACCACTGTCCCCGTTGTCAATCCGACCAAATTGTCAAGAGCGGTATCATCAAAAATCGGCAGCGCTATCTCTGCAAAGGTTGTCAGTACCATTTCACCGTCAACAAGATCGGAAAGCAGATAGACACGCACTACGTTATCAAAGCCTTGCAGTTATACCTGGAGGGACTCAGCTTTCGTGAGATCGAGCGCATTCTGGGTGTCAGTCACGTGACGGTCATCAATTGGGTGAAGCAATACAAGCTAGAGGCACCCGACACGCGCCACTATCGCCCTACCTACAAAGTCATGAACCACCACGAGCTGGCCGAGTTTGTGCGTCAGAAAGAAAACCTGACCCGCACGGGCATGCTAATCACAGAATTGGGCGACAAGTTTATGCTCATTCGCTGGGAGCGCTTCCGGCAATAATTCCTATTTCGGCCTTGACGTGCTTCGCCCTTCTGCTGACTAGGTCAGACAGAAGGGCTGGCGGCGTATATACCTACTTTACAGTTTTATATAGTCATTTTTTGATCTTGGCAAACTTTCCTCACCTTTCGCCACGAGCTTCTCGCATACGCCAGTTCATTCAATCTACCACGTTTATATTTTCCGTTTCGCTATGATTAGAAAATTTTTACTCGGCTTATTTCTTTTCTCCGTATCAGGCATAGGGGGCGATCTTTGGGCGCAAGGCTCCGAAACCTACGGCTCGGGCTTGAAGGTCAGCCTCAACCCGGAGGGCAACCGCTACATTCGCTTCATTGTCTGGAACCAGTTTTGGGCTCGCTACATCGAGAATAACCCCGGCACGATGGTCAACGGGCAGTTGCAAGACAACACCTTTGACTTTGGCCTGCGCCGGGCGCGGATTTTGGCCTACGCCCAGCTTTCGCCCCGCTACCTGATCATGACCCAC
>DAIRSZ010000256.1:0-2773 GCA_036804165.1 Catalimonadaceae bacterium
CCTAATTTCTTGACTGTTTCGAGTACGCCTTTGCAGAAGAAAATGGCCCGCTCGTCGTTGTCGGCAAAAAAGTTGTTGTCTTTGTCGGTAAAGACTGACTTGCGATGGAAGTAGTCTTCATTGTCAATGAAATACACTTGCAATTTGGCATTGGGCACAGAGGCCACCTTGATGACGAGCGGCTTCTCTTCTTCCCCCACGGCGATATTGATGCCCGAAAGGCGTACCACTTCGTGCAACCGATTTTTGCGCTCGTTGATGAGACCAAAACGCGGCACGAGAATACGAATTTCCATACCTTTCTCCTGCATAGCTTGGGGAAGTTTGCGGACAAAATTAGCCACTTCGGAAGTTTGCAGGAAGGGGTTGATCTCGCTAGCTACGTAGAGGATGCGGAATTTTGACATACATTTGGGGGTTAGGATGGGCTTGAACGAAGGCAAACACTAGATACTGAACGCAAAAATACGAAAAAATAAGGACTTCTCCAGTCCCTTGGGGAACTTATTACCTAGACGTACTTTCGTGTCTGATTCCCTATGGAGGTTTTTACACAGCTAGCCCCGTTACTTGCCTGGCGTGCCCAACAACAAGAAACAGGCTGCAATGTGGGCTTTGTCCCCACAATGGGCGCCCTGCACGCGGGCCACGCGGCCCTCGTCCGGGCCAGCCGACGCACCTGCCCCCGCACCGTGTGCAGCATCTTTGTCAACCCCGTACAATTCAATCAGCCTGCCGACTTTCAACACTATCCACGTACCGAAACCGCCGACGCAGCCCTGCTCGAGAGCCTAGGCTGCGATGTGTTGTTCCAGCCCGATGTGGCCACCATCTATCCGACACCAGCCGTGCTGCGCTTTAGCTTTGGCCCACTAGAAGCCGGCATGGAGGGTGCGCATCGTCCGGGCCATTTCCACGGCGTCGCCTTGGTGGTGTCCCGCCTGTTTCAGTTCGTGCGCCCCGATGTGGCCTTTTTTGGCCAAAAAGATTGGCAACAACTTGCGATTATTCGGCAGTTGGTAGCCGACCTGGCGTTTCCGGTACGGCTGGTGGGCGTGCCAACCGTGCGCGAAGCCGATGGCCTGGCCATGTCGTCGCGCAACGTACGCCTGACGCCCGACGAACGCGCCGTGGCCCCGGCTCTCTACCGGGCCCTCAAAGCCGCCCAAATAGCCTGGCTCACCGACGGACAGGCGGCCGCCCGCATGGCCCTCCGCGAAGTGTTGGTTCCCTACCCCCAAATTCGCCTCGAATATTTTGAAGTGGCGCACGCCCATACGCTGCAACCCCTCGTCGCTCCTGCGGCTGGCCTACCCGTAGTGCTGTGCCTGGCCGCTCACTTGGGGGCCGTCCGGCTAATTGACAATGTGCTGGTGGAGTGATCGGAATGATCCGGTGGCGCGGTGACCCGGCGCACACGGGCCGCGCCAGGCAAGGGCGGCACGAGAAAGTGCTGCGCCAAACGGCCCAGGAGGCGAGAATACCTAACCCAATGGCAACGATTGCAACAACACCAGCCAAGCCTTTTCGACCTGACCCCGGGCCAGCAACTGCTGCGCTGCCCGGTGCAGGTCTAGCTCGGTGACAAAGCGCAGTTCGCGGCTGTGGTCGAGGACGTCGCCCAACTCGGGTGAGCGGCGAAAGGCCGCCACAGCCTGCGCGTCGGGCAACTGATCTATCCCCCCTAGCAAGCCCAGGTCGTTGCCCGTCAGCACCGGGCTAAGGCGCACCGGATCGGGCAACTGATCTACGCCAATGCCGTGCACACGGCCGGGCTTGGGCACCTCAAACATGGCCTCACCGTTGACGCGGCAATACCAGTTGGCCCCCATGCGGGCCACGATATCGAGCTTGCGCGGATCTACGTGTCCGTTCGTAAAAATCTCTTCCCGAAAGTGGGCCAGCAGCACCTGGCAGATCACCAAACTGCCCGCCCCGCCGTTGTCGCCCAGGGCTTTGACCTCCAGCACCTTGCATTCGAAAGACACCGGCGACTCGGCCACGCGCGGCGGCCGCACGCGCAAAGACGGCTTTTCGGTCAGGCCCGCCTTGGCAAACTCGTTGACGCCGTGCGGATATTCGGTGCTGGCCAGCGACATCTGCTGCACCAGGGCGTAGTTGACCAGGTTGATCACCACCTCGGGGTGGGCCTGCACATTGTCGAGGGTGTGCTTGGTGGTGTTGTCGCGCACGCGCCGGGCGGGGGCAAACACCAGCACCGCCGGGTTGGTACTGAACACATTGAAGTAGCTGAACGGGCTTAGGTTGACGCGCCCCTCGGCGTCCACGGTGCTGGCAAAAGCAATGGGGCGGGGCGTAACGGTGCCTAGCAAAAGGCCGTGCAACTCGGCCGTCGAGAGGTCTTGGGGATCAACGCTACGGATATGGCCCAGGGAGGGATCAACGATCATTGGCGGGAAGAAATACGGCAAAACAAAAAAGCGGCCTAAAACTAAAGAAGAAAACCAAGGGTATAGCTTTTGTCTATGCCCTTGGCGCATTATTTATCACGTCGCTCACAACGTGCCGCGCAACTGCTGCTCACGCTCGATGGCCTCGAAGAGCGCCTTGAAGTTGCCCTTGCCGAACGAACGCGCCCCCTTGCGCTGAATGATCTCGAAAAATACCGTGGGCCGCGGCTCGACGGGCTTGGTGAAAATCTGCAGCAAGTAGCCTTCGTCGTCGCGATCCACCAGAATGCCCAATTCGCGCAGCGGGGCCAGGTCTTCGTCAATCTGGCCGACGCGGTCGAGCAGGTCGTCGTAGTAGGTGG
>DAIRSZ010000257.1:0-2756 GCA_036804165.1 Catalimonadaceae bacterium
GTGCGGACATTGGGCGTGATGTCGTCGCCCTGCACGCCGTCGCCCCGCGTGACGGCCCGCACCAGGTAGCCGTCTTCGTAGGTGAGGCTGATGGCGATGCCGTCGAACTTGAGTTCGCAGACGTAGGCAAAATCGTCGCCGATGCTGCGGCGGATGCGCTGGTCGAAGTCCAGAATCTCTCCCTCCGAATACGTGTTGCTCAGCGACAGCATCGGGTAGCGGTGCTGCACCGTGGGGAACGTGCGCGTCACGGCACCGCCCACGCGCTGGGTGGGCGAATCGGGCTGCAAAAGCGCGGGGTACTGCTTTTCGAGGGCGATCAGCTCGGCCATCAGCGCGTCGAATTCCTCGTCCGAAATTTCGGATTCGGCGTGCACGTAGTACTGCTCGTTGTAGTAGTGCAGGCGTTCGGTGAGGGTGCGCACCCGCGCGGCGGCAGCTTCGGGCGTCATGTCAGGAAACCGGGTTGAGCACTTCTTGGCAGAATTTGTTCAGGTCGAGACCGTCGAAGTGCCCCGAACTCATCAGCAGCCAGTTGGTGCGGGGCTGGGCCTCGGCGCGCAGGGCAGCTTCGAGGGCGGTGCGGTCGGTGTACACCTGCAAGTCGGGGCGGGCAAAGGCCGTTTGTACCTGCTCGGCCGACAGCGGCGGCAGTTGCTTGTGGGCCAGCACTTTGGGGTTGAAATAGACCATGGCCACGTCGGGTGCTTTGAAGGTTTTGCGGTACTGATCCAGAAAGGCCGGATTGAGGCTGCTGAAGGTGTGCAGCTCCAGACAAGCCACCAGCCGATGTTGCGGAAACTGCTGCCTGACGGCCTCGCACGTGGCCCTCAGCTTAGACGGTGCGTGGGCAAAATCTTTATATATGTGCATATCGGCCCGCTGGGCCAACGGCTCAAGGCGATTGGCTGCCCCCCGAAAGCCCGGAATAGCGGCATAGAACAGCTCGGACGTGATGCCAATCCGGGCGCAAACGGCCTTGGCCCCGCTGACGTTGCGCAGGTTATGATCGCCAAAAAACTGTACGGGCACCCGCTTTTTGTGTTCGTCGAGCAAATACGTCCGTCCGTCTTCGATCTGGGCCGGGTGCCGGCCATACTCGATGGGCAGCACGTCGGCCCGTTCCTTCTTGCAAACCACCGTGGCCAGGTCGTCGTCTTCGCAGAAAACCAGAATGCCTCCCTTGGGTGTGGCGTCGGCAAAGCGGTCGAACTGGTGGGCGTAGTCTTCGAAGGTAGGATAGACGTTGACGTGGTCCCAGGCAATGCCGCTCACCAGCCCAATGTGGTGATGATAGTGCAAAAACTTGGGCGTGGCGTCGAGGGGTGAAGTGAGGTATTCGTCGCCCTCGATGATGACCAGCGGCGCGTCGGGCGTCAGGCGCACCATCGTCTCGAACCCCTCCAGTTGGGCACCCACCAGGTAGTCGAACTTGCGCCCGTGGTGGGCCAGCACGTGCATGATCATGGCTGTGATGGTGGTTTTGCCGTGGCTGCCTGCCACGACAATGCGCTGCTTGTCGCGGCACTGCTCGTACACGTATTGGGGGAAAGAATAGACGGGCAAGCCCTGCGTTTGGGCAGCCTGCAACTCGGGGTTGTCGGGGCGGGCGTGCATCCCGACGATGACGGCGTTGGCACCGCGCAGGCGGTCGGGAAACCACCCTTCTTCTTTGGGCAACAGGCCCGCCGCCGCCAGGCGCGTCCGCGAGGGCTCGCGGATCTCGTCGTCGGAGCCGGTCACCCGCAGCCCTTGCTGGTGCAGGGCCAGGGCCAGGTTGTGCATCACACTGCCACCGATGGCGATGAAATGAACGTGCGCGGGGGGCGTATCAGAGGTCATGAAGGCGGAGTTTAGCGCGAAAATTAAGGCAAAATCGCCCAGCATCAAAAGCATAATCTAGGCGTAATATGTGCATAACTTGTGTATAACTCGCCGCCTGACGGTACAGTGTTATCGTCTTGAGTTCTCTACATTTGTCTAATGAGCGCAGAAAAAGGCATCCATTCGCTGATTCCCAAGCGTCCCGTCGGGGGGCGGTCGCGCATTGCCGACTTCAACATTTCGACTGATGCGGGCAAGTTGCCCCCGCAGTCCGTCGAGGTGGAAGAAGCCGTGCTGGGCGCGCTCATGCTCGAAAAAGATGCCCTCACGGTGGTGATTGACATCCTCAAGCCCGAGAGTTTCTACAAGGAGTCGCACCAGAAAATCTACCAGTCCATCGTGGACTTGTTCAAACAGTCCCAACCCGTAGATTTGCTGACGGTCACCAACCAGTTGCGCAGCAACGGTGAGCTGGAAATTGCCGGCGGCTCCTACTACGTGGCCAACCTGACCAACCGGATCAACTCGGCGGCCAACATCGAGTTTCACGCCCGGATCATCGTCCAGAATGCCATCAAGCGCCAGCTCATCGGCATTGCCTCCGAAATTCACCGCGACGCCTACGAGGACACCAGCGACGTGCTCAAGCTGCTCGACCACGCCCAGCAGTTGCTCTTCGAGGTGTCGGAGTCCAACATCCGGAAGAACTACGCCGACATGCGCAGCATCATGCGCGAGGCGATGGAAGAACTGGCCGCCCGCAAAGACCACAAAGACGGCCTGACGGGCATTGCCAGCGGCTTTACCAAGCTCGACCGGATCACGTCGGGCTGGCAACGCTCCGACCTGGTGATCCTGGCCGCCCGCCCCGCGATGGGCAAAACGGCCATGACCCTCTCGCTGGCCCGCAACGCCGCCGTGGACTACGGCCA
>DAIRSZ010000258.1:0-2743 GCA_036804165.1 Catalimonadaceae bacterium
CGCTCACGCTGGCCGTCAGCAAGCAACTGATGCCCGTGTACGACAAGCCGATGATTTACTATCCGCTGTCCATCCTGATGCTGGCCGGCATCCGCGAAGTCCTGATCATCTCCACCCCGCACGACTTGCCGCACTTCCGGCATTTGCTCGGCGACGGCCAACGCCTGGGCTGCGACTTCCAGTATGCCGAGCAGCCCTCGCCCGACGGACTGGCCCAGGCCTTCGTGATTGGCGAGTCGTTCATCGGTGCCGACAAAGTGGCGCTGGTGCTGGGAGACAACATCTTTTATGGCGACAGCCTCTCGCGCCTGCTGCAAGAAAGCACCGACCCCGATGGCGGCTACGTCTTTGCTTACCACGTACACGACCCCGAGCGCTACGGCGTGGTCGAGTTCGACGACGACTTCCGGGTGCGCTCCATCGAGGAAAAGCCCGCCCAGCCCAAGTCCAGCTACGCCGTCCCGGGCCTGTATTTCTACGACAATCAGGTGGTGGACATTGCCAAAAATATCCGGCCCAGCCCCCGGGGCGAATACGAGATCACCGATGTCAACAAAGAATACCTGGCGCAGGGCAAGTTGCAGGTGCGTATCTTGAAGCGCGGCACGGCCTGGCTCGACACGGGCACATTTGCGTCGCTGATGCAGGCCGGGCAGTTTGTGCAGGTGATCGAAGAGCGGCAAGACCTCAAGATCGGCTGCATCGAAGAGGTGGCCTACCGGATGGGCTTCATCGGCAAGGCCGAACTGGAAGCCCTGGCCCAGCCGCTGCTCAAGAGCGGCTACGGGCGCTATCTAATGAATTTGCTGCGGGCGTAGCGAATCGTCATTGCCCCGGCTCTCTGCACGTAGCCGGGCTGCAATGGCCACGCCTCACTCAGCGCAGGCCAACCACTCCTCCCACACAAATTGCAGCAACTCCCGAATATAGTCGGCCGAAAAGTCGAAGGCGATACCCGCCGTGGCATATACCTCGCGAATGGGCACAGTATGACCCAATGCCAACGCCTGCCGAAACCTGCGGAGAGTGCCCGCCGGGTCGGCACGGTAGCTTTTCCAGAGGGCTATGGCCCCCAACTGGGCAATGCCGTACTCGATGTAGTAGAACGGCACCTCGAAAATATGAAGCTGTTTCTGCCAAAGGTAGCCGCGCACGTCTTCCAGCCCCTCCCAACAAGTGACCGTATCGCTGAAGCGCGTGAAGATGCGCTCCCAGGCAGCTTGACGTTCGGCCCGGGTGTGCTCCGGGTTTTCGTACACCCAGTGCTGAAAGGCGTCCACGGTGGCCACCCACGGCAACGTTTCCAGTATTTGCCGCAGATGTTCGGCCTTGGCCCGGCGGCGGTCGGCCGGCTGGTCGAAGAACACCTCCCAGTGATCCATCGTGAGCAGTTCCATGGCCATGGCGGCCAGTTCGGCCACCTCGGCGGGGGGCTGGCGAAAAAAAGGCAGTTCCAGGTCGTTCATCAGAAAGGCGTGTACGGCGTGGCCCCCTTCGTGCAACAGGGTGATCATGTCGCGCAGGGTCGAGGTGGCATTCATAAAAATGAAGGGTACGCCCGAGGCGTGGAGCGGATAGTTATAGCCGCCGGGAGTTTTATCCTTGCGGGCATCCAGGTCGAAGTTGCCTTTTTGCTGCATCAGGCGCAGGCAGTCGCCCATGTAGGGGTCGAGGCGGTCGAAGCAGGCAATGGTGCGGGTCAGCAGTTGATCCGTATCCCGGAAGGGCTGCAAGGGCGGCCGACCCATGGTGTCCATTTGGCTATCCCACGGCCGAAACTGCGACAACTGCATCTGGCGCTGCTGGGTGCCAACCATTCGGTCTAACAGGGGCACCACCTCGTGGGCCACGGCCGTGTGAAACTGCTGGCAGTCTTGGGGGGAATAGTCGAAGCGGCCGAGGGCGCAAAAAGTATAGTCCCGGAAGTTGGCAAAGTCGGTTTGTTCGGCTACGCGGTGGCGCAAGCGCACCAGGCGATCGAAGAGTAGGTCGAGCCGCTCGGCCGCTTGCAGTCGGCGACTGGCCATGCGGCGGTAGGCATCGCGGCGCACGCGACGGCTGTGGTGACGCAGCAGGTCGCCCGCTTCGGGCAAGGTCAGTTCGGCGCCTTTCCATTCGATGGTCATGCCCGCCACGCAAGCCCCGTATTGCTGCTGCTCAGCGTCAATTTGGGTGAGCAGCGGGATGTTTTCTTCCCGAAAAAGCTGCACATCGCGCTGCACGTGCCGCAGGTAGTGGGCCAGGGCAGGGTCTTCGGCCAGGGCGGCGTAGTGGGGCGAGGCCAGCAACTGGGCGTTGAGCACCTGCTGGCGGGCCGCCACCCGGGGTGCAATTTCGCCCACAAAGTGCTGGTAAGCTTCGCGGCGGGCGGCGTCTTGGGTGTGGCGCGTGGTGCCGATGTAGTGCCAGCCGAGGCGCTCAGCCAACACGGTTTCCAGCGCCCCCCGGTCGCGCAACCACTGGCGCAGTTCGGCGGCATTTTGGGGTGTGCGGGCGGCCAGTTCGTCGAAATAGGGGGCCACATCGGGCCAGGCATCCCCCCGGAAGTCCGGAGGGAGCCAGGGATGATCTGCAGACAGTGGGGGAGCAGCGTTCATAGGAATGCGCGTTTAACCCTACGTGCAGCGCCGATGTTTTGGCTATTCGACCTCGATCACGACATCGGCCGTTAGCGGATGGCCCACGCAGAGGAGCACGTAGCCGGCGGCCATTTCTTTGTCGGACAGACCTTCGGTTTCGTCCA
>DAIRSZ010000259.1:0-2733 GCA_036804165.1 Catalimonadaceae bacterium
CTTTTTTTGGGGACAGACTGCCCCCTCAGCCAAAACTACACCCGCACGCTGCTGGACTTGCAGGCCGAATATGCCGCCCGGGGCGTCCGCTGCTACGCCGTGCTCCCCGGCCAATTCTCCGACCCGGCCCAGCCCACGCAATTTAAGGCACAATACGGTCTCACCATGCCCGTGCTGCTCGACCCCGACTACCGCCTGACCCGCACGCTGGGCGCCACCATCACGCCCGAAGTTTTCTTGATTACGCCCGACGGCCAGACCCGCTACGCCGGGGCCGTGGACAATTGGGCCTACACGCTGGGCCGCCAGCGGCGGGTGATCACGGCCCACTACCTCCGCCAAGCCCTCGACGCCGTACTGGCCAACCAGCCCGTGCGCCCCGCCCGCACCGACGCCGTGGGCTGCTACATCTTCGGCTTGCCCGCCGACCGCTGATTTTCGAGCACCACGAACGGCAGGCCACCCTGTACCCATTGCTGTACGCGGGCGGGCTGCCCTACCACCTCGAAGGTGAGCGAACCCAGCACAATGTCCGGATCGCCGTCGCCGTCCAGGTCGCCCACGTCCATCACCAGCCAGCGCCCGGCTTCAACTCCTTCAAAAGTGTAGGGAGAAAAGTTATTCTCACCCTCATTTTCGAGATACAAAAAGCCTTGCGCAGGTTGCTGATCAAAATCGGGGAAGAACGCGATGACGGCCAGGTCGGTATCGCCGTCGCCATCGAAATCGGCGGGCTGGACGGCGTAGGCGCCGGGCACGGGGTAGAAGAAGTGCGGGGAGAAGCGGTTCTGTCCGTCGTTGCGGAATACGTACACCCCGTGGTAGGGCTTGCGCACGGGCGGGTAGTCGGCGTTGTCGCCGGCGCAGTAGAGAATGTCGAGGTGACCGTCGCCGTCGTAGTCGTAGAGCCGGAAAAAGCTGGAGCCGTAGCTGGCCGGGAAAGTCAGGGCGCGCGTTTCGCGGAAGCGCCCTTGGCCTTCGTTATAATAAATAAAAATGCCCTCGTCACCCTGTCCGAAGAGGGCCACAATGTCGGGGCGACCGTCGCCGTTGAGGTCGGCTATTTCGGTACGGATGGCCCCGGCCACGGGGCGCAGCATCCGGCGTTGGTAGGTGCTGTCGGGCTGGGCGGCCCACCAGGCCAAAGCCCCCGTCCATTTACCAAATTCACATACTACGATGTCCTGAAGGCCATCACCGTCGAGGTCGGCGTAGGCGGCGTGGACAGGTCGTTGCAGGTTGGGCAGCAACACGCGGGGCGCGGCCTGCTCAGCGGTGGGCAGTTCCATCACGAAACCCGAAGGAGCGTCCGTAGGCGAAAATGAGCCCATCACCGTTATGCGCCACGCTTCGGGCGTAGCGTCGAGCGAGACGGCTCCTTCGCGGGTGCGGGCGGCGCGCTGTAATTGTAAGTCCTGATCGAAAAAGTAGAGTGCCTGCGAGTTGGCATCGCCCACGTAGAGACCCCGTCCCGGGGCCATCTGCACCAGCGTGGTGCTGGGCGGCGCGAGGCGGTAGGCGGGCGTACGGACGGCAAACTGCGTGAGCGGCTGCGGCGCAGGCACGTCGGGGCGCGGCAGCGTGTCGGGTGCCTGGCCTAGGTAATACGCCTGAATGGCCGTCCACTCGTCGGCTGCCAGTTGGGGCGTGGCCGGAAAAATATTGGCCGCTCGCACCCGCGCTTCGCCCGGCCCGGCTTCGAACAAGGCTTCGCGGACGCTGTCGTGCGGATAGATGCCCAGTTGGTAGCCCATCCGGGGCAAGACGTAGTTCTGCCACGTGGGCCGATCGAGCAGGTCAGGCGTGGGCAGGGCGTGACAGCCGCCGCAGTGCAGGCTGGCCAAGGCCTCGCCCCGCGCGAGCAATGCTGCGCTAGGGTCGCGGTCTGCCGGCCCTTGTGAAGGGCTTTCGGGAACGGTTGTGCAAGCCACGCATCCCACCCAACACCACCAGATCAGTTTCTTCACCCGCGCTGTTGCTTGAGTCCGGCGGTGGCGTCGCGCACCAGCCCAATGGCCCACTTGGCAATGACACCCGCCACCACCAAACTGAGCAGGGCATCTATCACAAACCATTCGGTGAAGTAGATCACGACCGTGCCGACGACAATAGCTACCGACGAAAACGTATCGGCCAGCATGTGCATAAAGGCGCTTTTGGTGTTGAGGTCTTCGAGGCCCGACGCGCTCAGGATGACGGCCGTCAGCAGGTTGACCAACAGCCCGACGACGGCCACTGCAAAGGTTTCGGGCGTGCTGATGGCCACCGGATCGAAGATGCGGACGATGCCTTCGTAGATGATGTAGCCGCTGAAGCCGATCAGCCCCACGCCGTTGATGAGGGCGGCCCACAGTTCGGGGCGCGTCTCGAAGGTCGGCTCGGCCCCGCGCAACTGGCGCTTGGCAATCAGCACGGCCGTCAGCGATACGCCCAGCGAGAAGGCGTGCGAAAGCATGTGCAGGGCGTCGCTGTAGAGCATGAGGCTGCGCGTGAGGGCGGCCGCCGCAAACTCGATGGCCATCACCACGAGCGTGATGCCCACACACCAACCCAAGGCAGCTACTTTGTTGATGGGCCGCAGGGCGATTTGCTGGCTGCCGATCCGGATGGTTTGCATGGCGATTAGATGGTTAGTTGATTAGATGGTTAGTTGATTAGACGCCGGATCAGACGCGGTGGTCGGACGCCGGATCAGACGCGATAAATCGCGTCTCTACATTGTCTGTTCTGTCG
>DAIRSZ010000260.1:0-2720 GCA_036804165.1 Catalimonadaceae bacterium
TAGACGTGCCAGACCTGGTGCGTGCGCTCGATGAGCGAAATGCGGGCGTATTCTTTGTTGGGTTGCTCGGCATCGAAGAGGCACAGCTCTACGCCCGTAGCGTTGTCGGCAAAAAGGGCGAAGTTGACGCCCTCGCCATCCCAGGTGGCCCCCAGCGGGAAGGGGCTTCCCGGATAAGTATTCGTATGCATACAAAAAGTTAAAACAGTCACATGTTCGTAGCTTGTGTACGGCAACGCGGCAAAAAAGTCAACCGCCTGGTTACGTTGTGAACGTGGGTGTTGTTCAGCGCATGGCTCAATCTTTCTTTCCCCTCCTTGCGTTAAGGAAAAGGCATTGCGGTTTTCTCATCGTACGTCCAGATGCCCCGCTGCTGTTGGCTTTGTCCGCGTATCACTAGCCCCCTCTCGAAAATGAAAATCGGCCCTCGCATTCGAAACTACGCCAAACGCCGCTTCTTTTTTGTAAAAGAAATATTCAAAAAATGGCAGGAAGACAACTGTTTTCGGTTGTCGGCAGCCTTGTCCTACTACACCATTTTTTCGGTGGGGCCTATGGCCATCATCATCATCTACACTATTGGCCTGGTGTTCGGACAAGACGCTATCGAAGGCGAAATCTTCGAAACCGTCGCCCAAGCCACCGGCCCCGAGGCCGCCGAAGGGCTGCAACGCATTGTGAGCAATATTTACCTCGAAGATGCGGGCCTCATTCCCACGGTGGTGGGTTTCGGCACGCTGGTTTTTTCGGCGACCCTGATTTTTTCTATCCTGCAAGATGCCCTCAACGACATCTGGCACGTCAAGCCCAAACCGCAACGGGGCTGGCTCTATTTCCTCATCAGCCGGCTGGTTTCCTTCACGGTTGTGCTGGGCATCGGCCTGCTGCTGGCCACCATCATTATCCTCAACACCATCATCGCCGCCCTCGACAAGTTTATCCGGCAGATACTGTCCGAACTCGAAATTCCTATCAGCACCATTCAGTTGGTCAACGCTTCTCAGTGGGTGATTTCTTTTGCCCTGCTGACGTTCCTTTTTGCGGCCCTCTACAAATATTTGCCCGACGTGCGCATCCGCTGGCGGCACGTCTGGCGCGGGGCGCTGCTCACTTCGGTGCTCTTCACGGTGGGGCGGCTGGTGATCAGCTTCTACCTCAGCACCAGCAACCTGACCTCGGCCTACGGGGCGGCGGCCTCGCTGGTGGTGCTGGTGATCTGGGTCAATTATTCTTCCTGGATATTTTTCTTCGGGGCCGAATACATCTTTATCCATCTGCGGCAGAAGGGTGAATTTATCCGGCCCAACCGCAACGCCGTCGTGGTGTCGCGGCGCGAAATCGAGGATGCCGAAAGCTACTACGAAGAACTCAACGAACAGCGGCGCGAAGCCGACCGCCTGGCCTCGATGGAGATGGAAGAGGAAAACGGCGAAGAGGAGGCGGTGACGGAAGACAGTGCCGATCCGGACACACCGGATCAGCAAAAGTCAGGGAAGTAGCACCACCCGCTGCGCGCGCCACTGGCCCGACTGCGCAAACCGCGCCCGAAAAATGTAGGTACCCGCCGCCCAACCGCGCACGTTCAAACTCGGGGCTGCGCCACCTGTGGGCGTCGCCGCCATCCGACCCAGTTGTTGCACCATCCGGCCCGTTACGTCGAAGACGGCCACGTCGGCGTCTCCCGTCAGTTGCAGCGCAACGGATTCGCGCGCGGGGTTGGGAAAGACCACCAGCTGGTCGGCCGCGTCGGGCGGTGGCGGCGGCACATCGCTGCCCTCAGTGCTGAGGTTGCGCAGCCACCGCAATCCGCCCGGGCTGGTGCCCAGCACTACCCCCGGGCGGCCGTCGCCGTAGAGGTCAGCCACGGCCGGGGCCAGAAAGCGCTGCCCGTAGGCGGCCCGCACGGTGCTGTCGCCGAAGGGGCGTGTGTGCGTCTGGGGCGTCCAGGGCGCATCGGGGCGCACGCTGCCGTACACCGTCAGTTGTCCCGTCAGGTCGGTTGTCAGCAAGTCCAGCGTGCCGTTGCCGTCGAGGTCAGCCAGGGCAATCTTGAGCAGGTCAGGCTGGGCGCGCGTCAGGCCGCCCAGCGTATCGCTCACCAACTCGAAGGCGGGGTTTTCGCCATTGCGCGTCTGCCGGAAAAGGTGCAACGAGCCGTCGAGGCGCCCCACGAGCAGTTCGGCCCGGCCGTCGCCCGTCAGGTCGCCGAAGGCCGGGCAATCTTCGGGGCCAATGGTCACCTCGAGCACCCGGCGGTCTTCGATTCGAAAGTCGAAAGTAGCCCCCACCGGGGCGCGGTTGGGCCACCAGTAGATGGCCGCGTCGCGGATGGACGTATTGGCCACCACCAGCAAATCGGGACGACCGTCGCCGTCGAGGTCGTGGAAAAGGGGCTTGAGCCGGAAAAAGCCTTCGGCGCGCAAGCCAAGGTAGTCGTCGGTCACCCACCGGAACGCCGGGCGGGTGGGCGTGCCCACATTTTGGTAGAGGCTCACGCCCGCCCGCAGCGTGTTGGCCGCGTCGCGGTCGCCAAACTGCCCGACAAAGAGGTCCAGGTCGCCGTCGCCGTCGTAGTCGGCCAAGGCCGGGGTGGCGTTTTCGCCCACCTCGATCATCCCCCCTTGCAAAAAATCTTCCTGGCGAAAGTCAAACACGGGCAACTGATTCGTTCCCACGTTTTGGTAGTACCAACTGCTCTGGCGGAAGTTGATGCCGTAGAG
>DAIRSZ010000261.1:0-2716 GCA_036804165.1 Catalimonadaceae bacterium
CCGTCGCCCATGTAGCAGATGCAGACGTTGTCGGTTTGGTTGTATTGTTCGGCAAAGGCAATGCCCGCCCCGAGGGGCACCTGCGCACCCACAATGCCGTGCCCGCCCATAAAGTTGCGTTCGCGGTCGAACATGTGCATCGAGCCACCCTTGCCCTTCGACACGCCCGTGGCTTTGGCAAACAGTTCGGCCATCACGGCTTTGGGGTCGGTGCCCAGGGCCAGCGGGTGGCCGTGGTCGCGGTAGGCCGTGATCCATTTGTCGTCGGGGCGCAGGGCCGAGTGGGCACCGCTGGCGCAGGCTTCCTGCCCGATGTAGAGGTGGCAGAAACCACCAAACTTCTGCTGGCCGTAGAGTTGGCCAGCTTTCTCTTCAAATTTGCGGACGAGGTACATACGTTCGTACCACAGCAGGTACGTTTCCTGCGAGAAAGGCGGCTTAGACGTCTTTTTCTTCGCCTTGTCCGCCGTTTTTGCGTTGGCCATAAATAAATCTGTTTGATAGATGAAGTAGTAACCAATAACTAATTAAATCAATTCTACGCAAAAACGGCGGGCGTGTCCGCACGCCAACTGCGCGCATGAAAAGAATGCCATGCCTGACCTCCGCTTGACACTTGTACAGACTGACTTGGTGTGGGAAAACCCCGACGCCAATCGGGCGCATCTGGAAGAAATTATCTGGCAGCACCAACCCGACACCGACCTGATCGTGCTGCCCGAAATGTTCACGACGGGCTTCACGATGAACGCCTCCCCACTGGCCGAACCCATGCGCCTGACCACTTTTCGCTGGATGCGGCAAATGGCTGCCCAGACCCGTGCGGCCATTACAGGTAGCTACATCGTCAAAGATAACGGGAACTATTATAATCGGATGCTCTGGGTGGAGCCAGATGGCACCTTTGCGTACTACGACAAGCGTCATTTGTTTCGGATGGCCCGCGAAACGGACACCTATGCGCCCGGCACGCAACAAGTGGTTTGCGCTTGGCGGGGCTGGCGGGTAGCCCTGCAAGTCTGCTACGACCTGCGCTTCCCGGTCTGGAGCCGCAACGTGGACAACGCCTACGACGTGCTGCTCTACGTGGCCAACTGGCCCGCCGCCCGACACCGCGCCTGGCAAGTGCTGCTTCCGGCCCGGGCCATCGAAAACCTCAGCTACGTGGTGGGCGTCAACCGGACGGGCACCGACGGCTTAGGCATTGCTTATGGGGGCGGCTCGGCCGCTTTCGACGGCAAGGGCGAGTCCCTCTGCCAGCTCGACGGTCGGCCCGCTTTGCAAACCGTCACCCTGCGCAAAGCCGCCCTCGACGGGCTGCGCCAGAAGTTCCCGGCCCACCGCGATGCCGACCGTTTTTTGCTCACGCCACAGGAGATGCCCGGCTGACCTTACGCCTGTACTTGGGCAAAAAAGTAAACTTTTTGCCTTAAATTCATCTTGTTAATCTCGCAGCGGCATAGTATCTTTTTCTTTTTGCTAACTAGTTGGCTACCCGTGAGCGATATACACAACTCCCCCGTGCAAGTGCGTTTGCCGTTTCTTTTGTCCCTTGCTGTGGCGGGTGGAGTGATGGTGGGCGCCACCATGTTCGGCAACGGAGCCAGCGACAAGAACGTCTTTCAGGCACAAAGCAAGTTTCGCGAAGTGCTCATGCTCGTAGATCGCGACTATGTGGACACCGTGGACAGCGAAGCCCTCGTGGAGGTGGCCATCACCAAGATGCTCGAAAAGCTCGACCCGCACACGGTGTACATCCCGACCCGCGAAGTGGAGTTGGCCAATACGCAACTGGAAGGCAACTTCGACGGCATTGGCATTGAGTTTTACATCGTGCAGGACACTATCAACGTCGTGACGCCCATCACGGGTGGCCCTTCGGAGGTGGTGGGCCTCCAGCCCGGCGATAAAATTGTGCGCGTGGATGGGCAAAACGTGGCCGGCACGGGCATCACCAACCGCGACGTGTACGAAAAGTTGCGCGGCAAAAAAGGCTCGAAGGTGCGCCTGGGCGTGCAACGCCGCGATCAACCCAAGCTGCTCGAATTTACTGTCGTGCGCGACAAAATTCCCGCTCACTCGGTGGACGTGGGCTACATGGTGGACGAGCGCACGGGCTACATCAAGATCAGCCGCTTTGCGGCCAATACCTACGAAGAGTTTCGGCAGGCGCTGCGCCAGTTGCGCGACCAGGGCATGACGCAACTCATCGTGGACGTGCGCGACAATCCGGGCGGCTACCTTGACCGGGCCACCAAGATTGCCGACGAGCTGCTGGCGGGCAACAAGATGATCGTCTATACCGACGGCCGTGGCGAGCGTTTCGACCAGAAAATCTACGCCTACCGCCCGGGTTCTTTCGAAAGCGGCCCCGTTATTGTGCTGGTCAATGAAGGCAGCGCGTCGGCCTCTGAAATCTTGGCTGGGGCCTTGCAAGACAACGACCGCGCCCTGATCGTGGGGCGGCGCACCTTCGGCAAAGGGCTGGTGCAAATGCCCATCAACCTGTCGGACAACTCCGAATTGCGCCTGACCATCTCGCGCTACTATACGCCCAGCGGCCGGAGCATCCAGAAGCCCTACGAAGGCGAAGACGCCTACGACCGCGATATCATCGCCCGCTATGAACACGGCGAGTTTTTTACGGCCGACAGCATCCGTCTCAACGACTCGCTGCAATACCGCACCTCGAAGGGTCGGCTGGTGTACGGCGGCG
>DAIRSZ010000262.1:0-2712 GCA_036804165.1 Catalimonadaceae bacterium
GCCCCCGGACAAATGTTGACCTACTGCCTGCGGCAAAGCGCCACTGCGCAGCACCTGCAAGCTACCTACGAGGGCAACACTTTTGTGATGCACGTGCCCTCCGTGCTGGCGCGGCAATGGGCCGATACCGACCAGGTAGGGCTAGAGGCCACCCAACCCAACGGTAGTGCCGAAGGGCTGCACCTGCTCATCGAGAAAGACTTCAAGTGCCTTCACCGCGAAGGTCGCCCTCAAGAAGACCACGATACATTTCCCAACCCCCACGCCGATACCCTTTCAACCAAAAACTGTTGACAACCATGACCGATCATAGCCACGACGCACAACCCGCCAAAAAAGCTCCCAGCCATTACGGCAAACAGCCCCAAGCCCCCGATTCGCCCGACGAACAAGCCAAAAACAGCCACGCTGCCGCCGAGCAGCCCAACCCAAGCGATGTACATGGACAGGCGGCCCACGCCCGGGCCGACGACCCCGTAGTTGACTATCCGGTCCGCCAAACTGCCGTGCACGCCCAGCCGCCGCTGGACTTTACGGGCATGAAGCTTACCAAACCCAAAACGGTGGCGGGGGGCGTGCCCGCCGTGGCCTCGGCCCTGCGGCACGTGTTCGGCGCCATGAACGTGGTGCGGGGCAACCGCGCCCTGCTCAACCTCAACCAAAAAGGCGGGCACGACTGCCCCAGTTGCGCCTGGCCCGACCCCGACGACGAGCGTTCGCCCGTAGCAGAATATTGTGAGAACGGCGCCAAGGCCATCTCCGACGAGGCCACCACGCGCCGCGTGACCCCCGTTTATTTCCAGCGGTATTCGGTGGAGGATTTGTCCGACAAGTCCGACTACTACCTCGGCCAGCAAGGCCGCCTCACCGAACCAATGATCTTGCGCCCTGGCCAGACTCATTACGAAAAAATCAGTTGGGACGAAGCTTTCCGCACCATTGCTCACGAGCTCAACGCCCTCGACACGCCCGACGAAGCCGTTTTCTACACCTCGGGGCGCACCAGCAACGAAGCGGCCTTCCTTTACCAACTCTTCGTCCGGGAATATGGCACCAATAACCTGCCCGACTGCTCGAATATGTGCCACGAGTCGAGCGGGGTGGCTTTGTCCGAGACGGTGGGCATTGGCAAAGGCTCGGTAAAGCTGGAAGACTTCTACGAGGCCGAAGTGATCATCATTACGGGCCAAAATCCGGGCACCAACCACCCGCGGATGCTTTCGGCCCTGCAAAAAGCCAAAAAGAACGGCGCCAAAATTATCGCCATCAACCCCTTGCCCGAAACGGGGCTGATGGCCTTCAAGCATCCGCAAGACCCGCTTGACATGCTCAGCAAGGGCACGTCGCTGACGGACTTGTTTTTGCAAGTAAAGATCAACGGCGACGTGGCCCTTATCAAAGCCATTCTGCGCTTGTTGCTCGACGAAGAAGACCGCCGCCCCGGCACGGTCTTCGACCACGATTTTATCCGCGATAAAACCCAAGGCTTCGACGATTTTCTGACTGACCTCCGTCATTACGACGCCGAGGCCTTGGCCCGCGACAGTGGCGTGCCTATCGGTCAGGTGATTGCCGCCGCCCAAATGCTGGCCGACAAACGCAAGATCATTATCTGCTGGGCTATGGGCCTTACGCAGCACCGCAACGCCGTCAAGAACATCCGCGAGTTAGTAAATCTGCTGCTGGCGAAAGGCAGCATCGGCAAGCCCGGCGCGGGCACCTGCCCGGTGCGAGGCCACAGCAACGTGCAGGGCGACCGCACGATGGGCATCTGGGAGCGGCCCAAGCCCGCTTTTCTCGACAATCTCCAACGCGTATTTGGCTTTGAACCGCCCCGCGAGCACGGCTACGACGTAGTGGACGCCATCCGGGCCATGGCCGATGGCCGCGCCAAAGTGTTCTTTGCCATGGGTGGCAACTTCCTCTCGGCTACGCCCGACACCGAATACACCGCCGCTGCCCTCGAACAGTGTCGGCTTACGGTGCACGTCTCCACCAAACTCAACCGTAGCCACCTGATACACGGCCAAACGGCGATTATCCTGCCCTGCCTGGGCCGCACCGACGTGGACATACAGGCCAGCGGCCAGCAATTTGTGTCCGTCGAAAACTCGATGGGCGTGGTGCACTCCTCGCAGGGTAACCTGTCGCCGATCTCTGAGCACCTCCGGAGCGAGCCGGCCATCGTGGCCGGATTGGCCAAGGCCGTGCTCGGCGACCGTACGCGCATTGACTGGGACTACCTGGTGGCCAACTACGACCACATCCGCGATGCCATCGAAAAAGTCATTCCCGGCTTCGAGCAGTTCAATGAGCGGGTGCGCGTACCGGGCGGTTTCTACCTGCCCAACGGCTCGCGGGTGGGCGACTTCAGTGCGACCAAAACGGGCAAAGCCAACTTTACCCTCAACGAACCGCCCGTGCACAACCTGCGCCCCGACGAGCTGATGATGATGACCATCCGCTCGCACGACCAGTTCAACACCACTATTTACGGACTCAACGACCGCTACCGGGGCATTTTCAACGAGCGCCGGGTGATGATGATGAACCCGGCCGACATCGAGGCTTTCGGGTTTCGGCCCGGCCAGGTGGTGGACTTGTTCAATTACACGGGAGGCAAGGAGCGGGTGGCTCGGCGGTTTATCATCGTGGCTTACGACATTCCGCGGCAGTGCGTAGCCACC
The DNA here is from genome assembly GCA_036804165.1 of Catalimonadaceae bacterium. Lineage (GTDB taxonomy): Bacteria > Bacteroidota > Bacteroidia > Cytophagales > Flexibacteraceae > DAIMZG01. Next base: position 2,688 of record DAIRSZ010000262.1, read on the forward strand.
TATTTCCCGGAGGCCAACGTGCTGG
>DAIRSZ010000263.1:0-2671 GCA_036804165.1 Catalimonadaceae bacterium
TCTCTTCGTCCATCTGCGCCATATTGTCGCGAAGTTCTTGCTGCCGCAAGCGCGTCATGCGTTGGGCATAATCGCTTGCGTTGAGGTAGCGCAGCAGGGCCGTCTGCAAGTCTGGGAACAAAGCAGGATCGTTGACGGAAGCGTGGAGTTGAAAAGTATTCGATTTTTCGTTGCCGATCTTGTCTTCCTGAATGGCTGCCTGCAAACTCCCGATTTTCCGTACCGTTTCGACGGGGAGTTGCAGGGCCTGAGCCAGGCGCTCCATGTCGCGCTCGCGCACCATTTTGTCCAGCTCGTTGATCGTGATTTTGATCTGTTCGTCGAACAGATTTTCGGAAAAAGCCGAAAGCGTACTTCGGTACACGGGCGGTTTGAGATAGTAGTAGGTCACACCGCCTACCACCCCTACCACAAAAGCTATCAACAAGATAGACCAGGACGCCCGCACAAACTGTCCAAACTGCCGCAAAACGGCGTACAGATTTATTTCTGTTTCAGCCGGGGCCGACGGCGGGGCATAGCGGGGCGGAGATGCTGGATAGTCTAGTGGTTCACGAACACTCATAGCATAAAATAATATCAAGTAAAGTTTGAACCCGTGCGCTCGGCCTCGAAGGCCATCCACTGGTCACGGACGAAGGTCATCATTTCTGTCTGAAATCGCTGCACGCCAAAGGTTTCGGCGTGGCGACGAATCTGCTCGGGCGGCCAGAGCACCTGCCGCTCAAAGTCCCGCACGGCTGCCACGAGCGCGGCGGGCGTTTGGGGCTCGAAGAGCCAGCCCGTTTGGCCATGCCGGACGGTTTCGGCCGCGCCGCCCTGCCCGAAGGCGATCACGGGCGTGCCGCAGGCCTGCGCCTCCACCAGCGTAATGCCAAAATCTTCTTCAGCCGCAAACACGAACGCCCGCGCCCGCTGCATCAGCCGGCGCAGCTCGGCAAAGGGCTGAGGGGGCAACAGCGTGACGTTGCGCGTGGCCATTGCCCGAATCTTGGCCGCTTCGCTGCCTTCGCCCACCACCACGAGTTTGCGGTCGGGCAATTGCCCGAAAGCCTCTACCACCAGGTTCACTTTTTTGTAGGGCACCATCCGGGCGGCCACCAGGTAGTAGTCTTCTTTCTGTTCTTCGAGGTGGAAATCGTCCACCGCCACGGGCGGATAAATGACCGTGGCCGTTCGGTTATACACTTTGCGGATGCGCCGGGCGATGTAGTGCGAGTTGGCCACGAAGTGGTCGGGCCGGTTGGCACTGAGGTAGTCCCAACTACGCAGGCGGTGCAGCAACCACCGGGCCGCCCAGCCTTTAGCTCCGCGATCAAGTCCTGTTTCCTGCATGTACTGGGCGTAGAGATCCCAGGCGTAGCGCATGGGCGAATGGCAATAGCAGAGGTGCAACTGTCCGGCGTGGGTCAGCACGCCCTTGGCCACGGCGTGCGACGAGCTGATCACTACCTGGTAGGGCCGCAAGTCGAACTGCTCGACGGCCATCGGAAACAGGGGCAAATATTGCCGGAAATGGCGCCGGGCACCGGGCAAGCCTTGCACAAACGAGGTGCCCACCGCCTTGTGGCGGAAGTGCGCCCGCGTGGCATCGTCCATAAAATCTACCAGCGCGTAGAGGTCGCTGTCCGGCCACAGCTCCAGCAGTTGGGCCAGCACGCGCTCCGAGCCGGCGTAGTCCACTAGCCATTCGTGCACGAGGGCCGTGCGCACGTCGGCCAGGGGCCGGGCAGTGTCGAAGGGCGTGGGAGCGGGCAGCGTCGTCAAGCGGGCAGCACTTTGTGGCGGAGGATGTGCGTCAGCCCGTAGTGGCTGAGCGAAAACTGGGCGAGCAAATCGGGCCGCAAGGCACGGGCACGGGCCGCCTCGGCTTCTTCGAAGAAGATGGTGCCGATCTTTGGCCAATGGCTTGGATCAATGGCCTCGATGGTCGCCGTTTCGATGCCTTCGGTGTCAATCTTGACTACGTCTAGGCGGGCTTCGTGCGCCAGGATGTCGGCCAGCACGTCGTTAATAGCTCGCACCGTGACGTCCATGTATTGCCCCGTGGCCATGCCCAGGCCGCCGTAGCGCCCGGTAGGCTCCAGGCCAAAACTGAGTGTGCCGCCCTCCGGCCCTACGGCGTCGGTCGAGAGGTGATAGCGCTCCTCGTAGCCCCGCAGGTTCTCGCGCAGTCGCACCACGTTCTTAGGGTCAGGTTCGTAGAGGTACACGCGGTTGTTGGCGTTGCGAGTCAAGAAATAAAGCGCCGACAAGCCAATGTTCGACCCGATGTCGAGCACCACGCGGCGTTTGTAGTCGAGGGCATAGTCGCCCCGGCAGAATATCTCGTTGACGGTGAGCAAATCATGGAACGAGTAGAGCGTCGGCGTGATGACGCCCAGCGGGGTTTTTACCCGGATGCGGTGCGGATAGCTACCCTTGGCCGTCAGGTAGCGGTAGAGGTACTGCGCAGGCTGGTCGTAGAGCCGAAACATATTGCGCAAGGCGGTGTAGTGTCGCTTTTCGCGGACGGCTCCCCATACATCAGACAAATTCCGGTGCGCGAGTTTCATGCAAAGTAGTAGTTGACCCCAGCAGGGGCACGTTAAAAATCAGAAAAGTCTGGAAAAAGGCGTAGAACACTACGCCTTTTTGCCGGGCCACGAGCACTTCGGTGAGGCAGGCCAGC
>DAIRSZ010000264.1:0-2669 GCA_036804165.1 Catalimonadaceae bacterium
GCCCGCAGCAGAAAGCGGGCATAGGCCCGGAGGCGATAGGCGTAAAGCGAACCCGTCCGGTACGTACGACCCAGTCGTGGGGGTAAGCGCAACCCTAATTGAGCTTGTAGGGCACCACCATGTGAAAGGCCGGGATGCGCACGTCGAAGCGCTTGCCATCCACCACACGCTCCATCTGGTAGCTGCCGTACATTTTGCCCATGCCCGACTTGAGGTTGCAACCCGACACATATTCGTGGCACTGGCCCGGTTCGAGCACGGGCTGCTGGCCCACGACGCCCTCGCCACGGACTTCGCGTACCGAGCCGTTGGCATCGTGAATGTGCCAGTGCCGTTCGAGCAACTGCACCGTATATTCACTCTTGTTCTCGATGACGATGCGGTACGTAAAGACGTAGTGCGACTGCATGGGGCTAGAATATTCTGGCTGATATTCTGTGGTGACGCTCACCTTGACCCCTTCTGTGACTTGAAAGATCGTAGCCATGTGTATGGTTGTGGTTTTTGGTGGTTGTAATGGACTCGTAACGATGACGGCTTTTTATTAGTTTATCTAGCCAATCCCCAAGGCTAGTATCTTTCCAAAAAGACGCAGCCCGTGCGCATGGCAAACATCTAAACTGACATTAATTACCACCAATTTTTTTGAAAAATCCAACCTATGAATGTGCAAATCGCGTCCTCGTGGAAAACCCATCTGCAAGAAGAGTTCGAGCAGCCCTACTTTCAGGTGCTGGTTCAGTTTGTCAAAAGCGAATACCAGACCCACGAGATCTATCCGCCCGGCCGCGAGATCTTTAGCGCCTTCCAGCACTGCTCCTTCGACGACACGCGGGTAGTTATTCTCGGCCAGGACCCTTATCACGGGCCGGGGCAGGCCAACGGCTTGGCTTTTTCGGTGCGCGATGGTGTGCGCATTCCGCCTTCGTTGGTCAATATTTTTAAGGAAGTAGAGGCCCAGACCGGACAGCCCCGCCCCACGTCGGGCAACCTCGAACGTTGGGCTGATCAGGGCGTCTTGCTGCTCAATGCTACCCTCACGGTGCGGGCGCATACGGCCGGTTCGCACCAGAAGAAGGGCTGGGAGACCTTCACCGACGCCGTCATCCGCCGCCTGGCCCGCGAGAAGGAGCACCTCGTCTTTATGCTGTGGGGCAGCTACGCCCAGCGCAAAGGTGCCTTCATTGATCCCGAGCGGCACCTGGTGCTCAAGGCCGCGCATCCTTCGCCGTTGTCGGCCGAGCGCGGCGGCTGGTTCGGCAACGGACACTTCGCCCAAGCCAACGAATATTTGACCGCCCACGGGCTTGGGCCGATTGTGTGGTAGGGGTGGCTAGCCCGCAGGGTCGTCAGAAAAGCAATGCGCGCCAAGCGGGCCCACCCGCCACGGCAGACGAGGCCCTACGACGCGGTGTGCTTTGGCTAATCTTGGGAAATTGACTTATTTTGGCCGCACCTCGGAGCGGCGCACGCGGCGCCCAAGGCGGCTGTCGGCCCCAAAATCTACTATTTTATTACCCCTATGAGCGAACAAAAAATCACCATCGAAGCCGGACAACTCCACGTGCCGGACTATCCGGTTATTCCTTTCATCGAAGGGGACGGCACCGGGCCGGACATCTGGGCGGCGGCTCAGCGCGTGCTCGACGCCGCCGTCGAGAAAGCCTACGGCGACCGCCGCCGCCTCCAGTGGAAGGAAGTGCTGGCTGGTGAAAAAGCCTTCAACGAAACGGGCGAATGGCTGCCCGCCGCCACGCTCGATGCTTTCCGCGAATACCTGGTGGGCATCAAAGGCCCGCTCACGACCCCCGTTGGTGGGGGTATCCGTTCGCTCAACGTGGCCTTGCGCCAAGAACTCGACCTCTACGCCTGCGTGCGGCCCGTCCGTTGGTTCGAGGGTACGCCCTCGCCCGTCAAAGAGCCGCACCGCACCCACATGGTCATCTTCCGCGAGAACACCGAAGACATCTACGCCGGCATCGAGTACATGACAGGCACCGACGGGGCCAACAAGTTGCATAAATTCCTCCGAGACGAGTTGAATGTCAACAAGATTCGCTTTCCCGAAACCTCGTCGCTGGGCATCAAGCCCGTCTCGATCGAAGGCACCGAGCGGTTAGTGCGGGCCGCCATCCGCTACGCCATCGAACAGAAACTCCCCTCCGTGACGCTCGTCCACAAGGGTAACATCATGAAGTTTACGGAAGGGGCCTTCAAGACTTGGGGCTACGAGCTGGCCGAACGCGAGTTTGGCGACCAGGTCTTCACCTGGCGGCAATACGACCAACTCGTGGCCGAGCAAGGCAGCCAGGCCGCCAACGACGCCCAAGAGGCCGCCGTCCGCGAAGGCAAGGTGATCGTCAAAGACTCCATCGCCGACGCCTTCCTCCAGCAAATCTTGCTCCGCCCCGATGAATATTCCGTCGTGGCGACGCTCAACCTCAACGGCGACTACATCTCCGACGCCCTGGCCGCCATCGTAGGGGGCATCGGCATCGCGCCCGGCGCCAACATCAATTACATCGAGGGCAGCGCCATCTTCGAAGCTACCCACGGTACGGCCCCCAAATACGCCAACCAGGACAAGGTCAATCCCGGCTCGGTGATTTTGTCGGGTGCCATGATGCTCGAATACCTCGGCTGGCACGAAGCCAAAGACCTGATCTACA
>DAIRSZ010000265.1:0-2610 GCA_036804165.1 Catalimonadaceae bacterium
AGGAAGGTCTCGATCAGTTGGGCCTGGATCAGCGGGCCCTGCACGCGCAGCAGCGGCTCGTGCGGAAAAGCCACGGTGCCCTCGGGCAGGGCGTCGAGGTGGCCCGTAAAGTGCAGGCCTTGCAGATAGCGCAAGAAGGCTTCTTCAAAAAGGGGGGTGTCGTCGTCGCCCCGCAGCGTAGCCAAATAGTCGAGGTCTTCGGTGGCAAAACCAAAGTCTTCGAGAAAGTCCACCACGTAGGCCAGCCCGCAAGCAACGGTGTATCCACCCTGAAAAGGCGGTTTACGGAAAAAGAGGTTGAAGACGGCTTCACGCTCGCCGATGCCCGTTTTCCAGTAGCCGTAGGCCATCGTAAGCTGGTACAGGTCGTTGAGCAGGGCCAGCGAAGGGCGGTAGAGGTCGCGGGTGATGCGCATATATTAACACAAAAAACCGTACGCCATGGACCACGGCCATAAGCCCCGGCCACCCGCACGGGGACGTACCGACTGGCGCGTCCCCGCGTGGTGATCGTACGGTTGGGGAAAATCAGATGTGCAGGGCGATGTTGTCCGTGGCGGCCAGGCAGGCTTCTTTCATGGCCTCCGAGAATGTCGGGTGCGCGTGCGACATGCGGGCGATGTCCTCGGCCGAGGCGCGGTATTCCATCGCCACGACGGCTTCGGCGATCATGTCGGCGGCCCGCGGCCCGATGATGTGCACGCCCAGAATCTCGTCGGTCTCTTTGTCGGCCAGCACCTTCACCAGCCCGTCGGTGTCCATGCTGGCGCGGGCACGGCCCGACGCCTTGAAGGGAAACGAACCCGACTTGAAGGCCCGGCCCGCCTCTTTGAGTTGCTCTTCGGTCTGGCCCACGCTGGCCACCTCGGGCCAGGTGTAGATCACGCTCGGGATGAGGTTATAGTTGATGTGCGGCTTCTGACCTTTGATGACCTCGGCCACGAAGATGCCCTCTTCTTCGGCTTTGTGGGCCAGCATGGCTCCGCGCACCACGTCGCCAATGGCAAATACATTGTCCACCTTCGTACGGAGGTGTTCGTCCACTTCCACTTTACCTTGTTTGTCGGCTTGCAGGCCAATATTTTCCAGCCCCAGCTTGTCAGTGTAGGCACGGCGGCCCACCGAAACCAGGCAGTAGTCGGCTTCGACCTCAACGGTCTCGCCGCTCTTCATGTTTTCGGCCTTGACCGTCACCTTGTCGCCGTGGTTTTTGACTTCGACGACTTTGTGCTGGAGGTTGAACTTAAAATCCAGTTTCTTGAGCACCTTGGTCAGCTCCTTGGCCATCGTGATGTCAATCAGGGGCGTGATGCGCTCCATATATTCGAAGACGGTGATCTCCGAGCCCATCCGGGCATAGACCGACCCGAGTTCCATGCCGATGTAGCCGCCGCCGATCACGACCATGTGCTTGGGAATCTCGTCGAGTTCGAGGGCCTCGGTCGAGGAGATGATGCGCTGGCCGTCGAAGTCAATGCCCGGCAGCGAGGAGGCCACCGATCCCGTGGCGATGATCACGTTTTTGGTGGTGATCTGCTCTTCGGAGCCGTCCGACTTGGTGACCTTGAGCGTGTTCTTGTCCACGAACGAGCCATGTCCCTCGTACTCGGTCACCTTGTTTTTTTTCATCAAAAAACGCACGCCGCCCACGGTTTGCTCCACCACGTCGCGCTTGCGCTGGATCATCTGCTTGATGTCCACCTTGAGGTTTTCCAGCCCGATGCCGTGTTCGGCAAAGTGATTTTTGGCGTTGTGATAATGCTCCGACGAGTCGAGCAGGGCTTTGGAAGGTATGCAGCCCACGTTGAGGCAGGTACCCCCCAAGGTTTTATCTTTTTCAATAATGGCCGTTTTGAGGCCCAATTGGGCGCAGCGAATGGCGGCTACGTATCCGCCGGGGCCGGCACCAATAATGGTTACGTCGTAGGTCATGAGTTATTCGAGTTAATGGAAAGAGCAAAACAAATTAGGCTAAGAATGCGGCGCGGCCGATTGGCGTCGGATGGTCTCGGTAGGCGAGGCCACCGCCAGCCGCCAGGCGCTCACTGCCAACAGTAGCGTCGGGATGGCCAATAGCCGTTCCCACCCCGACGACGCCAGCAAGTTGCCGAAGGTGTTGAGCAGGAACAGCACGGCGATCAGCGTCAGCAGCATGCGCATTGCCCAGGGTGGCACCCGAATCGGGATTATCCCCCCGCGTACCATCACCACCACGAGCAAAAAGAAGCACGTGAGCATAGAAAACCGCACCAAGCCCCGCCCCTCGGCGGGGCCGCCGAGCTGACCACCCCAGACCACGTCGTAGGGCATCAGACCGATCAGCACCCCGATGTGGAACATAAAAGCCATATCGAGCAGCAGGGCGCACATCCAGAACGCGAGCCGAAACGGGATGCGGCGGACGAATCTGGCCAGTCGGGTTTCCATAGCGGTGTACAATGTGTAAAAACCCGTGCCCGCCATCTCGGACAACCGACACGGGTTTAGGGGTTTAGACGCCCAATAGCAGGCGCGTGGGGTCTTCGAGGAGTTGCTTGACGCGTACCAGGAAGCTAACCGACTCGCGGCCGTCAATGACGCGGTGGTCGTAGGAAAGGGCCAGGTACATCA
>DAIRSZ010000266.1:0-2589 GCA_036804165.1 Catalimonadaceae bacterium
AGTGAACTGACGAGCGCGAGATGAAAACCCTGACCCAACGCTGGACCTACGCCCGGGCTGCGGCCAAACTGCCGACGGAGTTACGTGTGGAGATTGTAGGCGAAACCCTGCACGAAATGACGGCCCCTTCGACGGCACACCAAGACATCGTGACGGAACTGACCGTCCGGCTGCGTCAGTTTGCGCAAGCGCACCAATTAGGCAAAGTGTTGTGCGCTCCGGTGGATGTTATCTTTGACGAGGCGCACGTCGTGCAGCCTGACGTTGCCTTTTTACAACAGCAACGGCGTGCCGTACTGTCGTCCCGCGGGTTCGAGGGGGCACCCGATCTGGTGGTCGAGGTCATCTCTCCCTCGTCGCTCTACCGCGACTATCACCTCAAAAAAACGCTTTACGAGCGCTTCGGCGTGGCCGGATACTGGATCGTGGACCCGGCCCACCGCGCCGTGGAGGTGTTCGCCCTCCGCGACGGCGCCTACGACCTGCACGCCCTGGCCGCCGAAGCGGGCACGGTGACCTCGGCGGTGCTGCCCGGCTTTTCGCTGGAAGTTGCGGAGTTTTTCGAAGTCTTAGATGCATAATGATGACCGCGAGCCAATATCGTAACTGCGCAAGATGATGAAAACCCTGACCCAACGCTGGACCTACGCCCGTGCCGCGGCCGAACTGCCGGCGGAGTTGCGTTTTGAACTGATAGACGATGAAATCTGCGAGATGGCTTCGCCAAGCGTAGCGCACCAACTTATTTCGGCACGCCTACAGCGCGTACTGGAGGCGGCCGCAGAGGCTGCTAGCTGGGGGGTGATATTGAGCGCCCCCCTCGACGTGGTGCTGGACGCCGAGCACGCGGTGCAGCCCGATCTGATCGGCGTACGGCGTGGCAGCACCCGCGCCCGGCTGGCCCGCGTGGTGGAGGGAGTCCCCGATTTGCTGGTAGAGATCGTATCGCCTTCGTCGCTCTACCGCGACTATCACCTCAAAAAAACGCTTTACGAGCGCTTCGGCGTGGCCGAATACTGGATCGTGGACCCGGCCCACCGCGCCGTAGAGGTGTTTGCCCTCCGCGACGGCGCCTACGACCTGCACGCCCTGGCCGCCGAAGCGGGCACGGTGACTTCAGCAGTGTTGACCGGCTTTCAACTCGACGTGGTGTCCCTCTTTGCTGTGCTGGATACTTGAAGGCAAGGCGTTATTCCTGCAAAATGAACGCATTTAATTTACTCTTTACGTGACAAAAGTTACCGATTACCTGCAACGCGCCAACGGCAAGCCGCTGTTTTCTTTCGAAATCCTGCCGCCGCTCAAAGGCCAGAGCATCCAGGGGCTGTTTACGGCCATCGAGCCGCTGATGGAGTTTAAGCCCGCCTTCATTGATGTGACCTACCACCGCGAGGAGTACGTCTATCGGCGGCGCGAGCACGGCCTGCTCGAAAAACGCACCACGCGCAAACGTCCCGGCACGGTGGGCATTTGCGCGGCCTTGCAGCACCGCTTCGACGTTGAGGCCGTGCCGCACCTGATCTGCGGGGGCTTCTCGAAAGAAGAAACCGAAAACGCCCTCATTGACCTGCAATTTCTAGGTGTGGACAATGTGCTGGTGCTGCGGGGCGATCCCATCAAGTCGGAGGGCAACTTCTGCCCCGAGCCGGACGGCCACCGCTACGCCACCGAACTGCTGCAGCAAGTGGTGTGCATGAACCAGGGCCAGTACCTCGACGAAGAACTCGAAGACACCGCCCCCACAAACTTTTGCATCGGCGTGGCGGGCTACCCCGAAAAGCACTTCGAAGCGCCCAGCCTCAAGTCCGACTTCAAATACCTCAAACAAAAGGTGGACATGGGGGCCGATTACATCGTGACGCAAATGTTTTTCGACAATCAGAAATTCTTCGATTTTGTCGAGCGCTGCCGCCAGGTGGGCATTCAGGTGCCGATCATCCCCGGCCTCAAGCCCATCACAACTAAAAATCACCTGACGGTGCTGCCCAGCATCTTCCACATTGACTTGCCCGACGACCTGGTCGAGGCCGTCGAAGCCTGCCCCGACAACAAGGCCGTGCGGCAAGTGGGCATCGAGTGGGGCATCAAGCAGTCGAAAGAACTGATTGCTTTTGGGGTGCCGTGCCTGCACTACTACTCGATGAGCCGCTCCGACGCCGTTCGTCAGATTGCGGCGGCCGTCTTCTGATCATTCGGCAGTAGGGGGCGTAGCCGTATTCTCGGCTTGCTGCGCCCGGCTTTCGTAGGCACCGAGCGTGTCGAGCACCTCGGCGTAGATGCGGTCGAGCTGGCCTACGTGGTCGGTGTAGTAGCGGAAGCTGCGTGCGTACTGGGCCGAGTCGGTCTGGTGACGGGCCAGGATGTCGGCCTCTACGTGTCGGTAGAGCAGCAGCGAAGAGTCGGCGGGCATCGGCGTGGTGTTGAGCCGGGCTTCGAGCAAGTGAATGTCCACCAAGATAGCGGCCATCTGTTGGCGGTCGAGCACGTCGGGCGGCCGGGCGGGCTCGCGGCGGCCGCAAGCCAGGGCTAGCCATACCATTCCCAAAAGATACCAGCGTTTCATGGGGCAAAGGTAAGGCAAGGGAGGGC
>DAIRSZ010000267.1:0-2573 GCA_036804165.1 Catalimonadaceae bacterium
ACCCCATCATCCAGCCCGGCACGGGTGCCTGGTCGGGCATTCCCCGTTTGCAATACCTCTACAGCCGTGCGCAGGTGGGCGTCAGCACCGTGCTGAGCTACAGCTTCAACGGCAAGGGTACGCAGGACTACCGCTTCGGCAATGCCTTCAACGCCCAGGTGCTGGGCTATTGGCAGGGACGGCTTTCGGAGCGCTGGCTGCTGGTGCCGCAGGCGGGGCTGTACGCCGAGTACGCCAACTTTCACCAAGAAGCGGGCGCACGCGTGGATCTCACGGGGGGTAGTGCGCATTTTGCCATGCTGGGACTAGACTTGGCCTACGATCGTTACACGCTGCAATTGTCGGGGCAGTTGCCCGTGCGGCAGCGTCTGCACGGGACGCAAATTGGCAACGCCGGACGCTTGAGCATCGGCCTGGTCTGGCGCGGCGGGGCGTAGTCTTGACGCGAAGTTGTGGTTATGCGGCTGACTGCCGTCTTTTGCGTATGCCCCTCGTTGCCTCCCAATACCAACCGCCGCGCCACCTTTTTCACGCCCATCTCGAAACTATCTGGCCCAGCTTGGTACGGAAGGTGCCGGGGGTGGACTACCGCCGCGAACGCCTCGAATTGCCCGACGGCGATTTCCTCGACCTCGACTGGTGTCGCGACGCCCAAATGGCCTCGCGCCTGGTGATTGTCTCGCACGGGCTGGAGGGCGGCAGCGACCGGCCCTACGTGCGGGGCATGGTGCGGGCTTTTCGGGCGCAGGGCTGGGATGCGCTGGCCTGGAACTGCCGCAGTTGCAGCGGCGAGATGAACCGCCTGCCCCGCCTCTACCACCACGCCGACACGGCCGACCTGGCCGCTGTGTTGGCGCACGCCCGCCAGCAAAACTATCGGCAAGTTGCGCTGGTGGGCTTCAGCATGGGCGGCAACCAAACCCTCAAGTACTTGGGCGAGCGCGGGGCGCACCTGCCGCCCGAGTTGGTAGCGGCCGTGGCCTTCTCGGCCCCGGTGGACCTGACAGCCAGCGTGGCGGCCATGTACTTGCCCATCAACAACCTCTACCGACGGCGCTTTTTGGCCAAACTGCAACGCAAAATTGCCGCCAAGGCCCGGCAGTTTCCTACCCTGATTGACACGCGCGGGCTGCTACAAATTCGCACCTTTCGGGAGTTTGACAACCGCTATACGGCACCCTTGCACGGCTTTCGCGATGCGGCGGACTTCTATCGGCAAGCGACGCTGCACGATCACTTGCCCGCCCTGCGGCTGCCGACATTGTTGGTCAACGCCCGCAACGACCCCATGCTGCCCGAGGCGTGCTTTCCCTACGACGCGGCGCGCCGTCACGCCTATTTTCACCTCGAAACCCCCGCTCGGGGTGGACACGTCGGCTTCAGCGCGTCGGGTCCGGTGCTGTGGTCGGAGCGGCGGGCCTGCGCTTTTGTAGAGATGCACGCCGGGGGTGGGCGCAAATAAAATCGCCGCCTCGGAAACCCAAGGCGGCGATCGGTCGAGGCTAGGTGGCATCAGGGGAAAATGCCCATGTAATGGTAGTTGAAGGCGATTTTATCAATGGCGTTGGCGAAGGCAGCCGTGCGCAGGTTTTCGATTTTGGGGCGCTGCTTGGCGTATTCCCGAAGTTCGTGGAAGGCGTGGATCATGGTGTCTTCCAGGCCCGACCGCACGAGCATGGCCTCGTCGGCCCCGCGCGTGACAAAAGCCCGCCGCTCGGGCGACAGCGTTTGCCCCGTCAGTTGCTCTACCGTGTCCACGATGCGGCGATAGCCCGCCTCTTCGGCCCGCTGGCCCATTCGGCCAAAGCGGACGTTGCTCAGGTTCTTGAGCCATTCGAAGTAAGAGACCGTTACGCCGCCCGCGTTGAGGTAGATATCGGGTAAAATCAGTACGCCCCGCTCCTGCAAAATAGTTTCGGCTTCGCGCGTGACGGGCCCGTTGGCCCCTTCGGCGACTATCTTGGCCTGGATACGGGAGGCGTTCTCACCGTCAATCTGGTTTTCAAGGGCGGCCGGAATGAGGATGTCGGCCTCCATCTCGAGCAGGCGGATGGAGTCTTCGGCGCTCAGTTCTTGCTTGGCGCCGGCAAAGCCTAACACCGAACCCGTTTCGCGGCGGTGGCGCAGCAGGGCCTCCAGGTCCATGCCGTCGGGGTGATAGACTGCCCCTTCGCGTTCGGCCACCCCCACCAGCAAAGCGCCGTCTTCGGTACAAAATTTGGCTGAATGATAGCCCACGTTGCCCAATCCTTGCACCAGTATACGCTTGCCGGCCATGCCCGTCTCAAGGCCCAGGGCCTGCATGTCTTCCCTGATGCTGACGGCTTCGCGGATGCCAAAATAGACACCCAGCCCGGTGGCTTCGGTGCGGCCCCGAATGCCGCCCATGCCCAGGGGTTTGCCCGTCACGCAGCCCAGCGCGTCGGTATCGCCAAACTTGAAGGTCTGGTACGTGTCGGCGATCCAGGCCATTTCGCGGGCCCCGGTGCCGTAGTCGGGCGCGGGCACGTCGGACGCGGGGCCGATAAGGTTCTTTTTGATGAGTTCGGAAGCGTAGCGCCGCGTGATGCGTT
>DAIRSZ010000268.1:0-2566 GCA_036804165.1 Catalimonadaceae bacterium
TAGAACCATTCTAAACTACCTTGCTATGAGCAAAGAAACCCAGTTGATAGAAGAGATTACCAAGTCTGAATATAAATACGGCTTTGTTACCGATATTGAGGCCGATGCCGCCCCAAAGGGACTCAGTGAAGATACCGTCCGGTTTATTTCTGCCAAGAAAAAAGAACCCCTCTGGATGCTCGAGTGGCGTTTGAAAGCATTCAAGGCTTGGCAGCAAATGAAAACCCCCGAATGGGCCAATGTGAAGTTCCCGACCATTGACTACCAAGACATTATTTACTATTCGGCACCCAAGCAAAAGATTAGCCCGGGCAGTCTCGATGAGATTGATCCCGAACTACGGGCTACGTTCGAGAAACTCGGCATTTCGCTCGACGAGCAAAAGCGTCTGACGGGTGTGGCCGTGGACGCGGTGATTGACAGCGTCTCGATCACGACCACTTTCAAGAAGTCCCTCGGCGAGTTGGGCATCATTTTCTGCTCGATGAGCGAGGCGATCGAAAACCATCCTGAACTGGTGCGCAAGCACATCGGCTCGGTAATACCGCCCCGCGACAACTACTTTGCGGCGCTCAACTCGGCCGTATTCAGCGACGGCTCATTTTGCTACATACCCAAGGGCGTTCGTTGCCCGATGGAACTGTCCACCTACTTCCGCATCAACGCCGCCAACACGGGCCAGTTTGAGCGGACGCTCATCGTAGCCGAAGAAGGCAGCTACGTCAGCTATCTGGAAGGCTGCACAGCCCCCATGCGCGACGAAAACCAACTGCACGCCGCCGTAGTCGAGATTGTAGCCGACGCGCACGCCGAAGTAAAATACTCGACCGTGCAAAACTGGTATCCGGGCGACGCCCAGGGCCGGGGCGGCATCTACAACTTTGTCACCAAGCGCGGCATCTGCAAAGGCAACCACGCCAAAATCTCGTGGACACAGGTAGAGACCGGTTCGGCCATCACCTGGAAGTATCCCTCTGTGATCCTGAAGGGTGACCACTCTATCGGCGAGTTCTATTCGGTGGCCGTCACCAACAACATGCAACAAGCCGACACGGGTACCAAGATGATCCACATCGGCAACCACACCAAGAGCCGGATCGTCTCGAAGGGTATTTCGGCGGGCAAAAGCCAGAATTCCTACCGCGGATTGGTGGAAGTGATGAAGCGTACGCAGGGCGCGCGCAATTTCTCGCAGTGCGACTCGCTGTTGCTGGGCGACAAGTGCGGTGCACACACGTTTCCCTACATCAACGTCCATAATGCGTCGGCCGTCGTCGAGCACGAGGCCACTACGTCCAAGATTGGCGAAGACCAGATTTTCTATTGTAACCAACGCGGCCTTTCAACCGAAGACGCCGTGGCCCTGATCGTAAACGGCTATGCCAAGGAAGTGCTCCGCCAGCTCCCGATGGAGTTTGCCGTGGAGGCCCAGAAGCTATTGGCCATCAGCCTGGAGGGCAGCGTCGGCTAAGAGCCACTCAATATCCTCAAACGCTGAACTGCCCGCCGGTTCAGCGTTTTGTTTTTAGCGCTATGGAGTCACTCGTCGTACAAATGCTGCAACAGCCGCAGGTGAATCTGTTGCTGGAGCAAATCCAACAGCAGTTGCGGGCCGAAACCGAGGCCCGGCAGCGCTTCTACGCCCACCTCTCGCCCGCCGACAAAGGCGAGTTCATCAACGGCGAAGTTATTATGCACTCACCCGCCAAGAAACAGCATACCGATGCCGTCGGTAACATCTTCATTATTCTGACGAACTGGGTCAGAAGTCACGGCAATGGTCACGTCGCCTCCGAAAAGGCCTTGGTGACCCTGACGCGCAACGACTATGAACCCGATGTGTGCTACTGGTCGGCCGACAAAGCCCGTCATTTTGCGCCCGACCAGCTGCAATACCCGGCCCCCGATTTGGTGGTGGAGGTGCTCTCGGACAGTACGGCGGCCCGCGACCGGGGCGTAAAGTTGGCCGACTACGCCGCGCACGGCGTGCGGGAATACTGGCTGGTAGATCCGGCGGCCCAACGCATCGAGCAGTACATAGGCACCGAAGGTCAGTTTGACCTCCGTTTTAAGGCTGACCACGGCACCATTGCTTGCGTAGCCATTGAAGGATTGCAGTTTCCGGTGCGGGCCGCTTTTGATGCCGCCGAAAATCTGCGTGTTTTGCGTTCTATTTTATCTTCCTAATCAGAAAAACAATGTTAAAAATACACAATCTGCACGCCCGCGTCGAGGATAAGGCCATCCTGCGCGGCATTGACTTGGAAGTGAAGCCCGGCGAGGTGCACGCCATTATGGGCCCCAACGGCTCGGGCAAAAGCACCCTGGCCTCGGTGCTGGCCGGCCGCGAAGACTTTGAAGTGACCGAAGGCACAGTCGAGTTTCTGGGCCAAGACCTGCTGGAGATGGCCCCCGAAGACCGGGCACGGGCAGGTATCTTTCTGGCTTTTCAGTATCCGGTCGAGATTCCCGGCGTGAGCACGACCAACTTTCTCAAGTCGGCCGTCAACGAAGTGCGCAAGCACCGCGGCCAGGAACCACTCGACGCCGTGTCGTTCCTCAAGCA
>DAIRSZ010000269.1:0-2561 GCA_036804165.1 Catalimonadaceae bacterium
AGGGCCGTGTGGCAACCCAGGCTGGTGATCTCCGAGTAGGCTTCGTTGCCCAGCAAAAAGCTGGCGTACTGCGGCAAATGCAGCGAATATTTTACTTTCTTAAAGGCTTTGGAGTGTGCCTGCTTGAGCCAGTAGAGTTGCAGCCCCGAGCTGTACATACCCAAAGCCGGCGTGGCCGTCTGGCGCATAAACTGCGCCCGGCCGCCGTAGCGGTCGTAAAGCGATTCGGCCACACCCGTAGGCAGTGGTTTGGTGCCGTCGTAGAGCGGAAAGAGCGGTTTGCCGTGGGCGTCGGTGTGCACCATGGCGCTGCCATAGCTGGTGAAGTTGATGGCCCGCACCCGATAGTCGCGGCTACGCACCACTTTTTTGGCCGACTCGCGAATCCACTCCGTTAGCGACTCGAGGTTTTCGCAAGGATGGCCATCTTCGTCGGTAGTGGTTTGGGTGGCCGTGCGCTCGTGCTTGACAACTTCATAGCGCCGATCGAACAAATAGAGTTGCTTATAATGACGCCCGAGGTCGAATATGGCAATGACGGATTTGCTCATGGTAAGATGGTGGTGGTGGTGCAGGTGACTGTGCTTACGAAAACGTGACTTCTTTTGGCTTAATCTACCCTTAATGATGCATATAGCGCACGATGAGCATTGATAAATATTCTGCCATACGGCTCGTTTGCCATCGTCAGCGAATCCGCAGTAGGCTCGCCCTAACTTTTGAAAGAACGTTTTTTTATAAACCCAAGATCTCTGAAAATGAGTTGGTACACGCCTTCTAAAGTAACCGCTTGTAAAGCAATTTTTCGAAATCCGCCATATTGTCACTACTAATTTCCAGAATAAGACATCTTGACTTGTGTGCGCCCGTCAGTGACGTGCCGTACCTTACTGGAAACAAGTTTGCCTTGGCCTAGGCACTTACCAACAAGACCATGAACTTTAAAGAATATACCATCAAAGCGCAAGAAGTGCTCCAGCAGGCTTCGGAAATTGCGCTCGGCCAGCAACAGCAGGCCATTGACACCGGCCACTTGCTCTCGGCCATCTGGCAATCAGACCAAAACCTGATTGGCTTTCTGACCAAAAAATTGGGGGTAGGCGCCCAGGCCATCGAAGCCCCGCTGGGGGCCATCGTCGCGGGCTACCCCAAAGTGTCGGGCGGCCAGCCCTACCTGTCCAATGCTGCCACGGCTGCTTTGCAAAAGGCCAGCACCTATAAGCAACGCCTCGGCGACGAATACGTGGCCGTCGAGCACCTGCTGCTAGGGCTGGTGACGGGCCAGGACGCCGTGGCCAGCCTGCTGCGCGACGCGGGCTTTGCCGAAAAGCCCTTGCTCAGGGCCATCGAAGAACTGCGCGGGGGCCAAAAAGTGACCGACCCACACGCGGAGGGAAAGTATCGCTCCCTCGAAAAATACTCCCAAAACCTGACCGAACTGGCCCGCCGGGGCAAGATTGACCCCGTCATTGGGCGCGACGAGGAAATCCGCCGCCTGTTGCAGATCCTCAGCCGCCGCACCAAAAACAACCCCATGCTGATCGGCGAGCCGGGCGTGGGCAAAACGGCCATCGTCGAGGGGCTGGCCAAGCGCATCGTGGACGGCGACGTGCCCGAAAACCTTAAGAGCAAGCAACTTATCGCCCTCGACATGGGCTTGCTGGTGGCGGGTGCCAAGTACAAGGGCGAATTTGAAGAGCGCCTCAAGGCGGTCATCAAGGAGGTGACCGACTCGGACGGCGAAGTCATCTTGTTCATTGACGAAATTCACACGCTAATCGGCGCGGGTTCGGGGGGTGAAAGCGCCATGGACGCGGCCAACCTGCTCAAGCCCGCCCTGGCGCGGGGCGAGCTGCACGCCATCGGCGCTACTACGCTCAAAGAATACCAAAAATACATCGAGAAGGACAAGGCCCTGGAGCGCCGCTTCCAGACCGTGACGGTGGACGAACCCAGCGTACCCGATGCCATCTCGATCCTGCGCGGCATCAAAGAAAAGTACGAACTGCACCACGGCGTCAACATCAAAGACGACGCCCTCATTGCGGCCGTCGAGCTGTCGCACCGCTACATTTCGGATCGGCAGTTGCCCGACAAGGCCATTGACCTGATGGACGAGGCCGCCGCCCGCCTGCGCATCGAGATTGACTCGATGCCCGAAGAGCTCGACGAGGTGCAACGGCGCATCATGCAACTCGAAATTGAGCGCGAGGCCATCCGGCGCGAGGGCGACGTGGACAAAGAAGCCGCGCTCAACCGCGACCTGGCCGAACTAAACGAAAAACGCCAGGACCTGCGGGCCAAGTGGGAAAACGAGAAGGGCGTGATCGAGGGCATTCAGAAGGAGAAAGAGCACATTGACGGCTACCGCCTCGAAGCCGAGCAGGCCGAGCGGGCGGGCGACTACGGCAAGGTGGCCGAACTGCGCTATGGCCGCATCCGCGAGGCCGAGGCGCGCCTTGACGCCCTGCAAAAGCAGATGAGCGAGATGCAAGCCCAGGACAGCTCGCTGCTCAAAGAGGTGGTGACGGCCGAAGACATCGCCGAGGTGGTGGCCCGCT
>DAIRSZ010000270.1:0-2530 GCA_036804165.1 Catalimonadaceae bacterium
TATCCTAGGCCAGTGGGTCATGCCCCGGTTGCTTTGGCTCAGGCGTAGCCCCGCAGGCGATAGACCAGGTAGCCCGTCACTTCGTGCAGCAGCAGGGTCCAGAGGCTCAACGCCTCTGCCGAAGGCAACACCCACTGGTCGGGCGTTTGCTGCCAAGGGTCTTTGGCCCGAAAATCGGCCGGAAAGCCGGTGACCGTCACCCCCGCCCGCCGAAAGCAGGCTTCGGCCCGCCGCATGTGAAAGGCCGAGGTCACCAGCAAGAACTTGCCTTCGGGAAAGCGCTCGCCCAGCAGGGCCGCGCTGTGGATGGCGTTTTCGTGGGTGTTGAGCGAGGTGGCTTCCAGCAGCAGGCTCGTGTCGGGCACGCCGCAGAGGCGCAGCAGCCGGGCCATGTCTTCGGCCTCGGCAAAACGGCGGCCCGCGATGTCGCCGCCCCCGCCCGAGAGCAGCACCTGCCGGGCGAAGCCGGCGTGGTAGAGGTGGACGGCGTGCAGCATCCGGTCGGCGGCCTGGCCGGTATAGACCCGGTCGCGGGGCTCGCGCAGCGGGTCGGTGGCCCCGCCCAAGACGATCACCACGTCGTAGGGCCCTGCCAAGTGCGCCAGCGGCACGGGCGGGCGCTCCCACCAGCCCAGCAAAGTGTGGCAAAGCACCGTATTACTGAGCAGCAGCAGCAGCCCCAGCAGCGTCAGCCAGCCCCGCCGGGCCGCGCCCCGACTGCGCCAGGCGCCAATCAGCAGCCCCAGCGTGAGCCACGTGAGGGGCATGAGCAGGTATTGCAAGGTTTTAGAAAGAAAAAAGAACACCGACCGATGAATGGAATGCCCGTCAAACTTAGCACCGCCGCCGCGCTTTTCCTCATGGCGCTGCTGAGTGCCCCGCCAACTGCCCAAAGTCAACCTGCCTCGGCCGACACCACCCTGATGCGCGAAACCTACGCCGACGGGCGGCTCCGGGCTTTGGGGCGCTACCGAGACGGCCAGCGCGACAGCCTCTGGGTATTTTTTTACCCCGACAGCACCGTCAGCGCCCGGCAGTGGTACCGCGCCGGGCAACTCCACGGCCCCGCCGAAGGCTACGACTTCGAAGGCCGCCGCCACACCATCGAGCAGTGGGCCGACGGGCTGCTCACCGACTCGGCCGTGTATTTTCATCCTAACGGGCAGGTGCACCGCACGGGGCACTACCGCGCTGGCGTGTACGAGGGGCAATGGCTGACCTATTCGGCGCGCGATGTGCTCATCCAGCGGGGGCATTATCGGCAGGGGATGCCCGAAGGAAGGTGGGAATTTTTCTACCCCGACGGCACGCGCAAACAGGAGGGAACCTACCGGGCTGGCCAAGAACATGGCCGCTGGCGGCTGTACCATCCCAACGGGCAACTATCGGCCGAAGGCGACTACGTGGACGGCCAACCCGCAGGTCGCTGGCACTATTACAACAAAAAAGGCAAGTTGCGGCGCGAAGAAACCTTCGCATTATGAAGCGTCGAGGGGCCACGACCGGAGGGTCGCCACGTATCGAAACCCGCCAATTTATTGCAGAAATGCGATATGACTTTACAATGCAGACCAGCCCCGCGTGTGGGCGTGTAGCCAGATGATTGCCAGCATTATGCGTGAGCATATTGCTCAATGAATAATATGTAAAACCGTATTAAATAAAAACAAGCGCAGTGATTTGATGTATTTGTCGAAAATTACCCGCTTTTTGAAAGTGCCACGCTCCAGGACTTTTTAGGACGCTGATCGTCAGGTTGTCGCGCGGCGTCGGCAGAAGATCAAATGCGTATCGGCCAATAATTGGCCACTTGGCCCATCTTCCTACACGCTTGCCGAGGGCTCACCAGACGGGTCTAACGGAGGTGAGGTACTGGTACATTAAACTTGTGAGTAAGGCGACGAAAGCGCGCCATTCTGTACGTCACAAACTCGCTAGCATGTACCTCTATTTACGAACACTTGCTTTTCTTGGCTTCCTGCACCTGATTGGGCAAGGAGTCCAAGCCGCTACCTACTACTCGGTAGGGAGTGGCACCTTCAACCAGACCACCGTCTGGAACACGCAGCCCAACGGCAGCGGCACGGCGCCCACGGCCGCCGACCTCGCTGCGGGTACGCACGATTTTGTGGTGCAAACGGGCCATACGATCACCCTGGCCGACAACCGCACGGTGCAGTCACTATCGGTAGCGGGCACCTGGTTGCACGGTGGCGGAGCACCTGGCCCCGATACGCTCACCGTGCAGCCCGGCGGGCTAGCCATCGCGGCGGGGGGCAGCTATGCCGTAGGCAGCGCGGCCGTCCATACGCTTTTGCTGTCGGGGCCACTGGTCAATGACGGAGCCTTGTCGCTTTACGTGTCCGGTGCCCAGGCAGTGCGCAGTGTGTGGCAGACGGGGGTCAGCGTAGGGGGGACCACCACGCCTACGCTCTACGACGTGGTAGTGGCGGGCAACGCCCAAACGGCCCTCAGCCTCGACATCCGGGGTAGTGTGTCGCTGATCAACGGCTCCGTATTTGACGGCGGC
>DAIRSZ010000271.1:0-2526 GCA_036804165.1 Catalimonadaceae bacterium
TAGAATATTTCAATCCGGGCAACTCGGTCAAAGACCGCATTGCCATCCGGATGATCGAAGACGCCGAGCGAACGGGCAAAATTCGGCCGGGCGGCACGATTATCGAAGGCACCTCGGGCAATACGGGCATGGGCCTGGCTTTGGCGGCCATTGCCAAGGGCTACAAGTGTATCTTCACCATGTCGGACAAACAGTCGCAGGAAAAAATAGACATTCTGCGGGCTGTAGGTGCCGAGGTCGTGGTGTGTCCCACCAACGTGGCCCCCGAAGATCCGCGCTCCTATTACTCCGTGGCCAAGCGCCTCAACCAGGAGATCAAAAATTCTTTCTATCCCAATCAGTACGATAACCTCTCGAACCGGGCCGCCCATTACGACACCACCGGGCCCGAGATTTGGGAGGCCACCGAAGGCCAGATCACCCACTTCGCCGCGGGCGTGGGCACGGGCGGTACCATCTCGGGCACTTCGCAATACCTCAAGGAGCAGCGTCCTGACCTGGTGACGGTCGGCATTGACACCTACGGTTCGGTATTTAAAAAATACAAGGAAACGGGTCAGTTCGACGAAAACGAAATCTATCCCTACCTCACGGAGGGCATCGGCGAGGATATCTTGCCCAAAAATGTGGACTTCGACATGATTGACCATTTTGTCAAAGTCACTGACAAGGACGCGGCCATCACTACCCGGCGCTTGGCACGCGAAGAGGGCCTGTTTGTGGGTTGGTCGTGCGGGTCGGCTGCCCACGGTGCCCTCGAATACGCCCGCGAGCACCTGCGCGCCGGCGACCTCATGGTGATTATCCTGCCCGACCACGGCACGCGCTACCTCAAGAAAATCTATAACGACACCTGGATGAAAGACCACGGCTTTCTGGAGTCGCGGCAGTTTGCTACGGCCAAAGACATCATCCGGCGGCGCAATGGCCACAGCCAACTGGTCACCATCGCCGAAGACAGCTCGGTGGGCGATGCCGTACGGCTGCTCAACCAAGAGGGCATTTCCCAAATTCCGGTCATGGGCCGCGAAGGGCACATTGTCGGTAGCCTGACCGACCGCCGGGTGCTGACGCAACTGATCGAGACGCCCGAAATCAAGAAGCAGCCTGTACGCGAGATCATGGACCCACCCTTCAAATTTGTGGGGATGGACAACACGCTCGACGTGCTTTCTTCGCTCATTGACCGGGAGAACAAAGCCCTGCTCGTGCGTGACGAGCACAACCGGATTCACATCATCACGCAGGCCGATCTGCTAGGGGCTTTGGCCAACTAAATCTGCCTTTCGAGTCGAAAGGTGAAGCTCCGCTCCTGGCCGTCGCGCCGCACGCGCAGTCGGATACGCTTGTCCGGACGGCTGCGCAGCAAGGTGATCAGGTCGTTGAGGGTGTAGTGTGAGGCGGGCTGTCCGTTCACGGTGATCAGCTCGTCTTGCGGAGCCAGCCCGGCGCGGTCGGCGGTCGAGCCGGGCGTTACCTGCTCGATGGCGTAGAACCGTATGCCCGGCATGGGCGTGTAGATTTCGAGGCCGCTGAGGTCGTGTTCGATAGGCTGGTGAAAAGCGGCCTGTGGGCGTAGGTACATCGTCTGGCCCGGGTAGTCGAAGATGACTTCGAAGCGACGCAGCACGTCGGCCCCAAGCAGGCCCTGTCGCGTTTGGTGCGTGCGCATACCGCTGAGGGCCGCTTCGTCGGGGAAGGCCGTGGGCACGTCGTGCAGCTCGAAATCGCCGAGGCGCAAAGAAAGCACCCGACCGAGGTGCCCGCAGACATTGCCGCGCAGCCCCCGACCAATGTACGCCTCCACGGTCTTTTCGGGCAGGACAATGTCGTCGTGCCGATGCGCATTGAGCGAAAGAGCCAAGCTGGCCCCGGTATCAATCAGCAACCGCGCCGACACCTGAGTGCTATTGGCCTGCGCCACCGCCACGTGGACATAAGGCTTGCCCTGCTCAATTTCGATGGGGATGGCGCGCCATCGGCGTAGGTACGAAGGCCGAAAGCGGGCCGGGTCGTAGAGGGTGAGGGTGCGGTTTTGGTAGTCTATGCGCACCACCTTGTCTTTGAAAAGGTCGTAGCCCAGCAAGCCGTGGATGGGCACGCCCAACTTGGTGGAGAGCATAAAAATGTCTTGCATCAGCACAAACAAATGCTGGTTGTGGCTCGAAAGACCCGCCAGGTGAAAGGCATTGCCGTAAGAGTGCAGCACCTCGACGTCGTCGCCCTCGCCGAGGCCGCTGAGCGAGGTGCGCCGGAAGTAGGCCAGCTCCAGCGATTCGCCCGCGTGCAGGCTGGTGAGCAAGGCCGTCTGGACGCCCGTGTCCACCACAAAGCGCATCGTGTCCGAATTGTTGATCCGCAACGGCACGATCATCAGGTTGTGCACCATCTGGAAGGGGATGACGACCTTACGTTGCTTCTTAGTGAAGTAAAATTCGCCCGGCATGACTCCGTCGGGCAAATTTGGCTGTGCGTGGGTGCTAAGGCCAAACAGAAGCAGGCCCATCAGCCAGCACCATTTATCCC
>DAIRSZ010000272.1:0-2522 GCA_036804165.1 Catalimonadaceae bacterium
GAGTTGGGCGTTGATGCCCTCGTGGGCGACATAGACGCGGCCATAGACGCGCCAGCCTTGCCAGGTGGCGTAGCGCTGATCGCGGAAGGCCCGCGGGTCGGCGATGGGGAAGTAGCGGTAGAACGAGAGCGTCGTGCGCGGCTCGGCGTCTTGGGCGAGCCGCTGCCGAAGCTCGCGGCGGTTGACGCGGTTGTGGAGAAACATGGCCACAGCAGAAATAAAAGACCAAACAAAATGCTGGGCAAAGGTACGCACTGACGCTGGGGAACGCCAACGGAGGCGCACCCCCATAAAAAAGCCGACGCCCCCGGTGGGGAGCATCGGCTGGGCGAAGGTGCTCAAGACGTTTATTGCTTGAGAATGCGCTGGCTGGCCTGTTGGGTGGCGTTGTGCAGGTGCAGGTGATAGACCCCGGCGGGCAGGCCGCGCGTGTCGAGGCTTTGGCCGGGCAGCAGGTCGGCGTAGGTGCGCACGGGCCGTCCGGTGGCGTCGAAGAGCTGGCCCCCGAAGGGCTGCGTCCAGTCGCCATCGAGGCGGACGTGGTCGCGGGCGGGGTTGGGGTAGGCCGTCAGCGCGACCGGACGCAGGGACTGGTGCAGCGACGTAAAGGTCTGGTAGTCGAAGTAGTCGAAGCGCAGCACATTGACGGGTTCGCCAATGACGTTGCCGTTCTCGTCAAACTCAGCAGCTGCTTGAATGATCAAGCGGGCGACATTGTTGTTGGCATCGAAGGTGTAAACAAAGCGGATATCGTCTATGATCACCCACGCGGATCCACCCCATTCCTCATCTAGGTAGCGCGTCGGGTTGCCAATGGCATCGCCAAACTCCGAATAACGATAGTCGTTGACCCAGGCCGTACCTTCCCAGGCTTCGAACAATTCTACGTAAAGGGTCGGTGAATACGTGGCGGTGTAGCGTTCTAAGTTCTCCCAGTTGCCCTCCTCAAAAATTTGGGAAATGCCGCTGGCCAGTTCTTGGGCCTCCCAGTTTTGCCAAACAAGGTTGATGACGCGAAAGTCTTCTTCCCAGGCCGAATCCACATCGTTCCAATCAAATTCAGTAAGTGAACTCCACTGGTTGCTGGCATTGAGGGTGTACACCCCTCGGTAATAGTTGACCCATGCCCCCTCGTCGGGGTATTGCCACGTTTCCTGCACAAGGACGTTTCCCTGGTAGATGTACAGTTCACGATCGAAGTTTTCCCAGGCCCCTTCATCCCAGAAAGCAAAAGTGGCCATCGAAAGTCGGCCTTGGGCATCGTACTCATTGAGCAAGCGGAAATCCGGTTCCCAGCCCTCGCCGAAAAAGAAAAACTCTTCGATGAGAGCGGTGATCTGATTGGCCGCATTGCGTTCAATCAGGCTGCGCAGTCCAAAAATAGTGTCCGCGCCTGCGTACAGGTAGTAACCAATCCGTTCGTCGAAGGCGTCGTACACCATGCTGGTGATACTCACGGAGTTGTCCAACATGGTATCGCGCTGTAGAATCAGGCGGCCTTTGGTGTCATATTCCAGGCTACTGCGCACGAGCAATGCCCACGAGTTCTCTTCCCACAGGTAGCTCATGCTGCGGCCGGGCTGATAGAAGAGCGAGTCGGCGCTTGATTGAAAATGCGCCAGCACGCGCTCCGACGAGCGGTCGCGTTGCGCAAAGGCGGTTTGCAGGCGGGCTTTGGTGCGCTCTTCCTGGCTTTTAGTAACGAACGGACGCGGCTGCGTAAGGGCTTTTGACTGCTGCCGGACGGCACGCTGGGTAGCCACTTGCTGCGACCAATTTTTTTCTTTGGCCTTGTAGCCCGATTGCGCCGGTTGGGCCTGTGCACCAAAAGCAAACAGGAGGAGAAAGCAAAGCCAAAAGCTCTGCGAATAGAATGTTTTCATAGAAAAGGTAGGATGTGGTTTTGTTTAAAGATGAAGGAATAAACTATACCTATTGATAGGCCAGACGCACCAAACAAAAGATAAAAAAATAAGCGCATGTAAGTTTGGCGCAAGTTTCGAATAAAAAAATACGGTTGTTATGAATATTCCGGGAGGCTATAAATTTTCAGTGTTACCAAGCTTTGGTTGTGCGCAACATCGGGTAAATGTTTTTGCGAAACGGAAAAGATTTGTGCGCGAGACATCCGAATGGTAGTTGGTTTTGGTTGTGCGCGGGTATGCTTACTTCCCTCCCAAAAAATTAAACAGCAAAAACTATCACGCCAGCGGCGGGTGGCTGGCCAAATAGTCGGCGATGACGGGCGCGAAGTGGGCGTGTTCGAGGGCCAGCACCCGGGCGGCGATGGCCTCGGGCGTGTCGTCGGGATAGACCGGACAGCGGGCCTGAAACACGACCGAGCCTTGGTCGTAAGCCGCGTTGACGCGGTGAATGGTCAGGCCCGTCTGGCGGTCGCCGGCGGCCTTCACGGCCCGGTGGACGTGCAGGCCGTAGCAGCCCTTGCCGCCGTGGGCAGGCAACAACGACGGGTGAATGTTGAGCATCCGATCCGGAAAGTCGGCGATCAGGTCGGCGGGCAC
>DAIRSZ010000273.1:0-2519 GCA_036804165.1 Catalimonadaceae bacterium
GCAAAGAAGAGGGCATCTTCCGAAATCGGAAACGAGAACGACACGCGCGGCATGACGTTGATCTGCGGGCGGTAGTCTTCGAAGGCATCGAGCGTGAGGCGCGTCTGGTTGAACAAGGCTCGCTCGCCTTCCTGCAAGTTGAAGTAGGGATAGACCTGCCCGTCGGGGTTGATCACCCCGTTGGGATTTTCTATTTGCTGGCCCTGACGGTCAAAAAATACGTCGCCGCTGCGGAAGCCCACCACCGTCATTTCGTTCTGATTGGCCGATTCGGCGGGCCGATCTACGAAGATGGCAAAGTCGTCGCCCACCGTGCTCGGCAGTTGGGGGTTGCCCCGGAACTGCGTAAAGTCCACTTCGCCCGCGCGCGTCAGGCGCGTAAGCGAATATGGATCGCGCAGCACCTGCTGGTTGGCGTCGTAGCGGTCTACGCGCAAACCCACCCGCACAATGAGGTCATTGATCTCGAACTTGTCTTCCACAAAGGCGGCTGCGTACACGGGCCGGAACGAATCCTGCGGGCGGTTGAGCGTATCGAGGAAGAAGTCGGCAAACGACGGGCTGGCCCCGCGCTGCCGCTGACCCGTATGGTCATAGCCCCGATACGACACCGACCGATTGCGCAGCAAATCATTGGCTGAAAACAAGTCCATGCTCAGCACTGACGGGTCAAGGCTGTGGATGTCAATCACCTCGTTGCCATCGGGATCGAGGCCCAGCCGCGTGCGCAGATTGCGGTCGAACACGTTGCGGTCAATGCTGCCGTCGGTCGTACGGTTCACGAAAGTACCCAGTGTCACGAAAGTCGTATCGCCCTGCACTTCGATGCCGTTTTCGGCCACCCCGAAGAAAGGCACTAGGTTCTGGTTGAGCAGGCTGGTGCCCAGGCCCCAAACCCCCGAAGAGTTCACGTTGTAGTCGGACTGTACCCGCTGCTCGATCTCGAAACCGATCTTGAGGGCGTGGTTGCCCACGTTGGCGTTGCCAAAACCCGAAAAGCGGTACTGCTCTAGCTGATCAACAATAAAATTGCTTTGGGACGTGCCGGGGCTGTTCCAGATGCTGTACGTAGCGGTAGGTCCCACGCCGTTGAGCAGGCCCCGCCGTTGGAGCAACTGGTTGTAGGTGAGGATGTTGTCGCCCTCGAGGGCCAGCAACTGGCTGGTGTAATTGCCCATGATGGCGTTGTCGCCCGAGGGCGTAAAGCCTACCCCGGCCGCTGCGCCGTTGCGGATCACGACGGGCTGCGCACGCGAGCCGTTCAGGCTAACGGTGCCGCCCGGCACCGTATCGCCAAAGGCGTTGAGCTGGGGAAACTCGAAGGGAATTTCGGGAATATCTACGCCCAGTTCGTCGCGAATCACATCCAGGATTTCCGAAGAGGTGAGGTCGCGGCGGCGCTGTTCAAACTGGCCCATGTAGCGGTAGCGGAAGATGTCGTCCACGCCACCGTCAAATTCGGGGTGACCAATGGTGCTGTAGAAGTTAGAATAGTCGAACTGCAACTGGTAGTAAGCATTGCTGATGACCGAGGCCGACGTATCGCCCGCTGGTCGGCGGAAACTCTGGGTAAAGCGGGCAAAGGCGTTCCAGCCATCGCGCTGCCGCCGGGCGTTGTTGGCACTATTGAAGAGGCTGTTCTGGTAGAAGGGCCCCGTGTTGGCCCCCACGCTGGCAAACTCGGCCAGGGCGGGCTGCCCGAGCGAGGCCGTCCGGTCGTTGGTGCGGGTAAAGTTGCCCCCCACCGTCACGAGGATGTTGTCGGTGGGTTGGTAGTCCACCGTCGCGTTGAAGAGGTATTCCTGGCGCTCGTTGTCGAGCCGAAAATTGGTGCGCTCCAGGTCGTCGAAGGTCACCAGCTCCGAGGCGTAGGCGTTGCCCGCGCCCGAGCGGCGAATGGGGGCCGCTTCGATAGACTGCCGCACTTCGTCGCGCAGCTTGAAGGTGCCGCCGTGGGGCGGGGCAAAGTCACGCCCACCCTGGTACTGCCCCGTCAGGAAAAAGCCCAGCAAGGTCTGCTTGCGCGAGGTGCCCGGTTCCATGCCGCCAATTTGGCGGCTCAGGATCGGCCCCGACAGGCTGAAGCTGCCAATGTCTTGGCGGTAGCTATCGAAGGGGCGCGAAGTTTCCAGCACCAACCCTCCAAAATATTCGCTCGAAGCACTGCGCGTGGTGATGTTGATGATCCCCCCAACGACATCGCCAAACTGGGCCGGCACGCCCCCCGTGATAATCTGCAATTCGGCAATGGCCTCGACGGGCACATTGGGCGCCGGGCCGAAGATCTTCACGCCGTTGACCATGTACTGGGTGGCGTCGGAGCGGTTGCCCCGGATGTTGATGGCCCGGCCGTCGTCGCTCGAAAAGACCCCCGCCTGCGTGGTGGTGATGGCCGCCAGGCTCCGCGAAGGCAGCTTCTCAATGTCTTTGCCCAGCAAACGGGCGCCTTCGGTGGTGTTGTCCGCATCAATCAGCGGAATGGCGTAGTCAATGATCACCACCTCGTCGAGCTGGCTCGA
>DAIRSZ010000274.1:0-2507 GCA_036804165.1 Catalimonadaceae bacterium
GGCCAGTTGCGCGACGAAGCCTCGCAGTTTCCGCTCGTCGGGGCCAACGTGCTGGTGCTTGGCTCGGAGCCTTCGCTGGGCGCGGCCTCCGATGCCAATGGTTTTTTTGTGATCAAACACGTGCCCCTGGGGCGACAAAACCTGCGCATCACCTACCTGGGCTACGAAGAACGCCTGCTGCCCAACGTGCTCGTGACGGCGGGCAAAGAAGTGGTGCTGACGCTTAGCCTGCGCGAGCAGGTGCGCACGGCCGACGAAGTGGTGATCTCGGCCCGGCGCGACCAGCCCGCCGGGGCCGTCAACAACGACATGGCCACCCTGAGCGTGCGCTCCTTCAACCCCGAAGAAACCCAGCGCTTTGCCGGCTCGCGCAACGACCCGGCCCGGATGGCGGCCAACTTTGCAGGCGTAGGCGCGGCCAACGACGACCGCAACGACATCATCGTCCGGGGCAACTCGCCCACGGGCGTGCTCTGGCGCCTCGACGGGGTGGACATTCCCAATCCCAACCACTTCGGTGCCCTCGGCTCGACGGGCGGCCCCGTCAGTATGCTCAACAACAACCTGCTCGACCGCTCCGACTTCCTGACCGGGGCCTGGCCGGCCGAGTACGGCAATGCCCTGGCGGGCGTGTTCGACTTGCAAATGCGCAATGGCAATCACCACAAGCGCGAATACCTCGGGCAGGTGGGCTTCAACGGGTTTGAGCTGGGGGCCGAAGGGCCGTTTGTGCCCGGTCAGCGGGCTTCTTACCTGGTCAATTACCGCTATTCGGTGCTGGGCGCGGTGAGTGCGCTGGGCTTCAACTTCGGCACCGGGGCGGCCGTGCCGCAATACCAGGACCTAAGTTTCAAGGTGGATGTACCTACTGAAAAGGCCGGACGCTTTTCGGTGTTTGGGCTGGGCGGACTGAGCTACATCGAGCTGCTGGGCAGCGAGAGCGACTCGACGGACGTGTTCGGCAACGAAGACGAAGACACCTATTTTGGCTCGGACATGGGCGTGGTGGGCCTTTCGCACCTCTACTTTTTTAATCCCAATACGTTTGGCCGCCTGATTGTCTCGGCGCAGACGACGGTCTTGTCCGTAGATCAGGATACGCTCGACGGCGAGCGCGTGCCCAGCCCGTTTTTTCGCAACCGCTCGCGCGAACGGCGCTACCGCGTGGGCTACGTGCTCAACCAAAAACTCAACGCCCGCCACAAGTTGCAGGCGGGGCTGCTGACCGATCGGCTCGAATTTGACTACCGCGAGCAAATCAACGAGGAAGCGAAGGGTTTCGAAGATCGCCTCAACGCCCGGGGAAGCAGCTACCTCTGGCAGGGCTACGGGCAGTGGCAGTACCGCTTTTCGCCGCTGTGGACGCTCAACAGCGGGGTGCATAGCCAATATTTTGCCCTCAACGGCGCGCTGGGCGTGGCGCCGCGCGTCGGGACGCGGTGGCAAATGCGGCCCAACCAGGCCCTGACCCTGGGCAGCGGCCTGCACCACCAGCTGCAGGTGCTGACGCTCTACTTCAACCAGCCGCAAGACCCGGCCAGCACGGTCTCGAACCGTGACCTGGACTTTACGCGCAGCCTGCACACGGTGCTGGGCTACGAGCGCAGCTTCAGCCCGTGGCTGCGCCTCAAGACGGAAGTTTATTACCAACGCCTCGACCGGGTGCCCGTCGAGCGGCGGCCGACGGCCTTTTCGGCCCTCAACATCGGGGCGGACTTTGCTACGCCCATCGTGGACAGCCTCGTCAGCCAGGGGCGGGGCCGCAACCTGGGCGCCGAGCTGACGTTGGAGCGCAACTTCCACCGGGGCTACTATTTTCTGGCCACCACCTCGGTGTTCGATTCCGAATATCGGGGCAGCGACGGGGTGTGGCGCAATACGGCTTTCAACGGCAACTACATCTACAACCTGCTGGCGGGCAAAGAATTTGGGCTTGGCCAAAAGGGTACGCTGGCCTTCGACGTGCGGGCCTCGCGGGCGGGTGGGCGGCGCTTTACGCCCATCAACGTGGCCGCCTCGCTGGCCCAAGACGAGCAGGTGCTTTTCGAAGAGCAGGCCTTCGCCCGGCAGTATCCGGCCTATTTCCGGGCCGATTTCAAGATCACCTATCGGCGCAACGGCCAGCGCGTCACGCAGGAGTGGTTTCTGGACATGCAGAACGTTTTCAACACCCAGAACATCTTTCAGCAGACCTGGAGCCGCCGCCAGCAGGCCGTGGCCACTACTTATCAATTGGGTTTCTTCCCCAATTTCCAATACCAGATTCGGTTTTGAAGTCCGTTCGCGAGCAGAGGGCCGAGCGGTAGTCAAATTGTGTAAAACAGAGCACAGCGATACTTATGAAAACAATAGTTCTTTTCCTGCACATTACGGCCGGCGGCACGGCCCTGGTCACGGGCCTGTTGGCCATGTGGGTACGCAAGCGGGCGCAGCCCCACATCATGCCAGGCACTTTCTACTTTGCGGCCATGGCGGTAGTGTTTGTCACGGGCTTGTATTTGTCGGTG
>DAIRSZ010000275.1:0-2468 GCA_036804165.1 Catalimonadaceae bacterium
TGCTGCGGGCTGGCGTCGGTGGCGATCACCCGGTCGAAATGATTGACCAGGCCCGTGGCGGCCTGTCCGTTGCCGGTGGCGCAATCCCAGGCCAGGGCATCTGCGGCGGCTAGGGAAGCCAAGTACGCGAACAGCGCCTCTGGATAATGAGGACGCGCCCGGGCATAGATAGCCGCCTGCGCCGAAAACAGGTCCTTGTAGCCCACCATCAATTCCAGGGCAGCTTGGCGCGACGCTTCCAGTACGCCTCGGGTGCCTCGGCCAGGGCGCTCAGTTCGATCATCAGCGCCCGATCCCAGGGCAGTGACGCAGCCCGGATGTTTTCGCGGAGGTGGTCGAGGGTGGCGGCCCCGCAAAGCACCACGTCGGCGAAGGGCTGGGCCAAGGCGGCGGCCAGCGCCAGCGACTCGGGCGTGGTGCTGAGGGCTTGCGCCTGCCGTTGCAGCGATTGGGCTTGTTCTTCAAACTCGGGCTCGCGGTAGCGGTTCGACAGGCGGCCGTTGGCCAAAGCCTCTTTGATCACCACACCCAGCCCCGCCGCCCGGGCTTTCATCAGGGCCGTGGCAGCCGAGGTTTCGAGCAGGTTCCAGGTGGCCTGCACGCAGTCGAAGAGCAAGCCTTGGTCGGCCGGAATTTCGATGGCCTGTTCGATCAGCGCGGCCTGCTCGGGGCCACTGGTGGTCAGGCCGATCTTGACGCCTTCGCCCTTGAGCCGCCGCAGTTCGTCGAGCACTTTTTTGTCTTGCAACACCTTGCTTTCGGGCGTGGCCGAATGTATCTGATACACTTTCAAATAGCTGCCCAGCAGTTGGTGACTTTCTTGCCACTGCTTTTGGAGATGCTGCACCGAGTGGTCTTTCTTTTCGTGGACTTTGGCGCGGATTTGCCAGCCTGCCGTATAGCTGTAGCCCCACTTCGAGGCCAGGTGTACTTCGTCGGTGGCCTTGTCTTGCAGCCACGAAGCTACGAAGCGCTCGGCCTCACCGTAGGATCGGGCCGTGTCGAAGTAACAGATGCCCGCCTCCCAGGCCGTTTGCAACATCTGGTGCAAGTGCTGCTCCAGGCTGCTGCGCTCGTACTTGCCGCTCAGGTCGGCGGCGTGCCCCACGTTGATGTAACCGGGACGACCCAGGGCGGCTGTGCCTAATCCCAGGGCCGATACTTTCAGGCCCGTATTTCCTAATTCCTGGTATCGCATGAATCTGATGTTCTGGTCATACTGCTGCCAGTGCCGCTTGCACCGGCCTTATTTGCAGCAGCGCAAAAGTACAACCTTGACAAAAACCCACCGGATTTTTTATTCCGATGGATCAGACCTGTCTGACGACTCCGGCACCGGGCCTTCTTCGGACAAGCCGGGGGTGTCTGCATTGTCGGGGTGGCCGCCTGCCTCGTAGCGCACGTAGTTCTCCCAGCGGTCGAGCACGGCCCGGAAGTCTTCGGGCAACTCCGACTCAAAAAACATGCGCTCGCCCGTGCGCGGGTGCACGAAGCCCAGCGACTTGGCGTGCAGTGCCTGCCGGGGCATCACCCGGAAGCAGTTGTCCACAAAGGCCTTGTACTTCGAAAACATGGTGCCTTTCAATACGCGGTTGCCGCCGTACATGGCGTCGTTGAACAGCGGGTGGCCCCGGTAGCGCATGTGGGCCCGAATCTGGTGTGTGCGGCCCGTTTCGAGTCGGAGCTGCAGCAGGGTCACGTAGCGGTAGGTGCGCAGGGTTTGGTAGTGGGTGACGGCCCGGCGGCCCACGTCGCCTTCGGGAAAGGCTTCGGTGACGCGCCGATCTTTGGGACTGCGGGCCAGGTTGACGTTGATGGTGTCGGCCGCCGGGGCGGGCTCGCCCCACACCAGGGCGTGGTAGGTGCGTTCGATCGAGTGCTTGTAGAACTGATGGCCCAGGTGGGTCATGGCCTGCTCGTTTTTGGCCACCACCAACAGGCCCGAGGTATCTTTGTCAATCCGGTGTACCAGGCCGGGCTGCTCGCTGCCGTTGCGGTGCGAGGGGGGCAACTGCTGAAAGCGGTAGGCCAGGGCATTGACCAGCGTGCCCGTCCAGTTGCCGTGGGCCGGGTGTACGACCATCCCCGGCGATTTGTTGACGATCAGCAGGTCGTCGTCTTCATAGACCACGTGGAGGGGAATGTCTTCGGGGACGATCTCGCCGTCGCGGGGCGGGTGGGGCAACGAAAGCACGATCAGGTCGCCGGGGCGCACCTTGTAGTTGACTTTGGTGGTTTCTTCGTTGACCAGCACGTAGCCATCGTTGACGGCGTGCTGAATCTTGTTGCGCGAGATATTGGGCAAACGATCGAACAGAAATTTGTCAATCCGTACGGGCGACTGTTTGCCGTCCACGGTGAGGCGGAAGTGTTCGTAGTAGCCGTCGTCTTCCGGCTCAATGCCGTCTATGTGTGGGTCTTGGGGTTCGTCCGACATAATTTTTTTTGGTCAAAAAGGCGCAAGATAA
>DAIRSZ010000276.1:0-2438 GCA_036804165.1 Catalimonadaceae bacterium
TTTGTGCCCTATCCCGAAGACAACTGAGCTACTCGGCCGACGCCTCGGCCGTGAGTTGTTTCTCGTAGAGGGCGCGGTAGAGGCCATGCTGGCTGAGCAGGGCCTCGTGCGTCCCCTGCTCGGCCACGCGGCCGTCGTCGAGCACCACCACGTAGTCGGCCAACTTGGCCGACGACACCCGGTGCGAGATGATGATGGTGGTGCGGTCGCGCATGAGTTCGCGCAGGCGGTTGAGGATGCGGTTCTCGGTCTGCGTGTCCACGGCCGAGAGGGCGTCGTCGAGCATCAGGATGCGCGGATCGCGGGCCAGGGCGCGGGCCATCGAGATGCGCTGCTTCTGCCCGCCCGAAAGGGTGATGCCCCGCTCGCCCAGGCGCGTCCGGAAGCCCTCGGGGAAGTCCACGATGTTGTCGTACACATCGGCGTCGCGGGCGGCCGCCGCAATTTGGTCTTCCGACAGGTCGCCCGCCCCGAAGGCGATGTTCTGGGCGATGGTATCCGAAAACAAAAAAACGTCTTGCGGCACATAGCCCAGTTGGCTGCGCAGCGAGGTCAGGTCGTAGTCGCGCACGTCCACGTCGTCAATGCAAACGGTGCCCGCCGTGGGGTCGTAGAGGCGGGCGATGAGGTTGGCCACCGTGCTTTTGCCCGAACCCGTCATGCCCAGAATGGCCAGCGACTGGCCCGGGGCCACCCCAAACGACACGTCGCGCAGGGCTTCGATGCCCGAGTCGGGATACCGAAAACTGACGTTGTCGAAGGTGATCTTGCCCTGAATGTCGCGCCGCACGTGCCGCCGCGACACCAGTTCCGTCTTCTGATCCAGAAACTCGTTGATGCGCTGCTGCGAAGCGGCCGCCCGCTGGATGAGGCTCACCGTCCAGCCCAGCGAGGCCACCGGCCAGGTGAGCATGTTGACGTAGATGATAAATTCGGCGATGTTGCCCACCGTCACGCTGCCGGCCATCACCTGCAGGCCGCCCACGTACACCACGATGATGGAGCTCAGCCCAATCAGGGCGATCATGAGCGGAAAAAACAGGGCATCCACCCGCGTCAGGTGCAGTTGTTTGTCTTTGTAGATATTGCTCTGCTCGGCAAAACGCCGGGCCGAGTCTTCTTCGCGCGCGAAGGACTTGATCACCCGGATGCCCGAAAAGGCCTCTTGCACGAACGTCGAGAGCGTGGACAAACTGCGCTGAATGGCCTCCGAACGCCGATTGATGATGTTGTTGACAAAATAAATACTCACCGACAAGATGGGCAGGGGCGCCAACACCCAGAGCGAAAGCGTCACGTTGACGCTCAGCATGTAGCCGATCACGAGGGCAAAGAGCACGATCAGGTTGATGCCGTACATGATGGCCGGGCCAGTGTACATCCGCACGCGGCTGACGTCTTCGGAGATGCGCGCCATCAGGTCGCCCGTGTTGTGCCGGCGATAGAAGCTCATCGGCAACGACTGGTAGTGCTGGTAGATGTCGTTCTTCTGGTCGTATTCGATGTGCCGCGACATGACAATAATGGTCTGCCGCATGTAGAAGAGGAACAGCCCACGCAACAAGGCCAGCACCACAATCAGCACCCCGTAGAGCAGAATGGCAAAGGCAAAAAATTCGTAGAAGCGTTCGCGCAAGGCAAAGTCGCCGAAAGCAAAATACAGGTCTATGCCCTCCCGCACCATATCGAAGGCAAAACGAACAATCTGCGCCGGTACGATGGCGAAAAGGTTAGAAATAATGATAAAAAACGTGCCCAGCAAAAGATGCTGCTTGTAACGCACAAAGTACCGATTCAGGCGGGAGAGGGCTTTCAAAATAAAAGGGAAGTAGCGGTAAAGTAGCGAAGGTTTAACCGTATGAAAGAACTTTAAGTTTAGTTACTTTTGGTGATAGCAAGAGGCAATTTCACCACATTTTATTGTCCTGCAAACCCATAAAAACCACTTTTCACCAAATATTATTTTTCATTATGGAAATCAAAGACGCACTACCTACTCAGGAAGCTACCATTTTCGACGAAATTGCGCAGTACGGACACGAGCAGGTAGTGTTCTGTCAAGACCCCGCTACGGGCCTGCGGGCCGTCATTGGCATCCATAGCACCGCCCTGGGGCCAGCCATCGGCGGCACTCGCCTCTGGACCTACGAGCACGACGCGGCGGCCATCACCGACGTGCTGCGCCTTTCGCGCGGCATGACCTATAAAAACGCCATTGCGGGTCTCAACCACGGCGGCGGCAAGGCGGTTATCCTGGGCGATGGCCGCACCCAAAAGACCGAGGTGCTGCTCCGGCGTTTTGGGCGCTTCGTCCACAGCCTGGGCGGCAAATACATCACGGCCGAAGACGTGGGCATGAGCACGGCCGACATGGAATACATCGCCATGGAAACCCCCTACGTATCGGGCAAGCCCGAATCTATGGGCGGCGGCGGCGA
>DAIRSZ010000277.1:0-2429 GCA_036804165.1 Catalimonadaceae bacterium
AAAGCGGCAAACCGTTACTGCCATTGGTCGAAATTCGCTACTGCTCATACACTAGACCCTTGGCCCTTGTTAATGAGCTTGTCCCCGAAAACTAGACAAACATTGAAGACTAGCTCAGTTTACCAGCTTTGATCGGAAGGCAGAACTTGCCATAAGTTGGCTGCTGATTGCTGATTTACGCCTGATTATTACCCAATTAGACAAAACTTAGTCAGATATTTATTTACTTCATGTCGAAACGGGAGCTTCGAGCGTTGCCATACGTTTGGTCAAATCGTAGCGCTTCAGGCCTTTGATGTGCTCCTTTTGTTCTACGGCGTGTCAATCAAGACACGATGCACCTTCGGTAGAAGGAATGGATGGCCCTCGGTTCCGCAAGCGTTATCAACCGTGGCCGTTACTTTTCCAAATTGGTCAGTCCCGAAGCCCTTGACCCTACTTGTCAACGTCATGGATGCAGGCACTTTCTCGTCCTAAGGGGCGAGAAAGTGCCTTTGGATCGCGCACGGCTACCGGACTAGCATCTGATGCGAAGCAAAGCATTGAAAGCATTGATTGATGGAGGGCTGATCAGGATCGGCCCGAAATCTCCGGAAACACCTATCTTCACGCCGTACCATTCAGTTCGGCACGTATGCAAAAGCTATTGGGGTTATGCCTGCTCACCCTGCTAACCCTGCCCGCCCTGGCCCAGGTGGACGACTACTACAAACGCACCCCCGCACCCGTGCCTTCGGCACCCCAGCCCCGCCAGGGTCGTTTCAGCTTCTGGGGCGAACTGAAAGCGGGCGGCGTGCGCACCGCGTTCCGCGACGTGAGCCAGCAGCCCGTTTTTTCGGGCAACTCGGGGGCCACGCTGCTCACGCTCACCAGCTACGCCGGGGCGGGTGCCCTCAGTGTCGAATGGGGCCGTACCAGTGCCCTTCAGCTTGAGTTTGGCTACCTCGACCGCCGCTCGGGCTTCGAGTTTAGCCCTACGCCCGACAGTACGTTCCGGGTGGTGCTGCAAAACGAATACTTTACCCTGCCCCTGCTCTACCACTACAGCGGGCAGG
This sequence comes from Catalimonadaceae bacterium, assembly GCA_036804165.1. Classification (GTDB taxonomy): domain Bacteria; phylum Bacteroidota; class Bacteroidia; order Cytophagales; family Flexibacteraceae; genus DAIMZG01. Next base: position 1,056 of record DAIRSZ010000277.1, read on the forward strand.
TGGCCGGGCCGCGCTCGCTGCGCTTCTACGCCCAGGCGGGGTTGGCCTTTCACCTGCGCCTGCAAGCTCGCTACCGCCAGACATTGTTGGAGTTTGACCCTAACTTCTCGGTCGTGCTCAACGAAACAGCCAATGTGGCTCCCTTCGAGCTGGGCCTGCTGCTGGGCGGTGGGCTGGCCGTACCCATCGTGCCCGAGTTTGTGTTGCTCTTTGCCGAGTTGCGGGTGCTGCCAGCCCTGACCAACTTCAACGACGGCATCGTCGAGGCCAACGCCGGGCCGCAAACCATCACGCCCCAACTGATTCACTTCTCGGGGCAGGTCAACGTTGGGGCGCGGTTTCGATTATACTGAGGACAGCGTTGTTTCCAGCAGAATTTTTTTTAAGGATAAAAGTTCTGCGCCAACTAGCTTTGCTCGATGCAAGCTTACCTCGACCTTCTCGATTTGTTGCTCCGAAGGGGCACGCCCAAAACCGACCGAACGGGCACGGGCACCCGCAGCGTGTTTGGTCACCAGATGCGCTTTGACCTCGCCAAAGGCTTCCCGCTGGTGACCACCAAAAAGATTCACACCAAATCGGTGGTGCACGAGCTGCTCTGGTTTTTGCGCGGCGACACCAACATTGGCTATCTGCGCGACCACGGCGTGCGCATCTGGGACGAATGGGCCGATGAAAACGGCGACCTCGGCCCCGTGTACGGCCAACAGTGGCGGGCCTGGACAGCCCCCGACGGCACCACCGTGGACCAGATCGGCCAGGTGCTCGAACAGCTCCGCCACACCCCCGATTCGCGGCGGATGGTGGTCAGTGCCTGGAACGTGCCCGACCTGCCCCGCATGCGCCTGATGCCCTGCCACTGTTTGTTTCAGTTCTACGTGGCCGAAGGACGACTGTCTTGTCAACTCTACCAGCGGTCGGCCGATGTGTTTCTGGGCGTGCCCTTCAACATCGCCTCCTACGCCCTACTCACGCACATGGTGGCCCAGGTGACGGGCTTGCAGCCCGGCGAGTTTATCTGGACGGGCGGCGACACGCACCTCTACGAAAACCACCTCGAACAGGCCCACCTGCAACTCACGCGCAGCCCCCGGCCCCGGCCCCAGCTACACCTCAACCCGGCTGTGACCGACCTGTTTGCCTTTCGCTACGCGGACATCCGTTTCGAACATTATGACCCGCACCCGGCCATCAAGGCGCCGGTGGCCGTATAAGGTTTCGTACTGATATTTCCCTCCCCGACCTCCTTTACTCTTGGCTTTTCCCGCCTTTATCACCGAACTGGCCGAGCTGGTGGCCCGCCACGGCCTAACTGACTTTGTGCTTTCGCCCGGCTCGCGGTGCGCGCCCCTCACGCTGGCCCTGGTGCGCCAC
>DAIRSZ010000278.1:0-2396 GCA_036804165.1 Catalimonadaceae bacterium
TTCTGATCTTGCGCGCCCTGACCATCCTCGAAGGCATCGGCCGCACGCTCGATCCCACCTTCGACACCGTGGCGGCCGTACGGCCCTTCGGGGCCCGCATGGTGGCCCGCCAGTACGCCCCCGACCAACTCGCCCGCGAAACCGAATATACCCTTTCGCAACTGGCCTCGCTGATCTATACTTTTCCCGCTGACCTGAAGGTCATTTTCCGACGCATCCGCCAGGGTACGTTCAATCTCCAGGTCGAGATTGGCGGCATGGCCGATTTTTTGCGTAAGCTCGACTTTGTGGTCAATAAACTGGTGCTGGCCCTGATCATCGTTGGTTTGCTGGTGGCTTCGTCCATTACGCTCACGGTGCCCGCCCCGGCCACCTCGTCCGACCTGCTCGGACTGCCCTACGTAAGCATCATCGGCTTTTCGCTGGCGGGCACGCTGGGGCTGATTCTAGCGCTGTACGCCCTGCGCAAGCGCTAGGCAAACAGCAGCAGGTATTGCAACACACCCGCAATACCGCCCAGCACGGCTCCCACCACGATCAGCGTGGTTTCGTCCTCTTGAAAAACGGGTCGTAAGAAGGCCTCAAACTCGTGGGGCGAAAGGCTTTTCATTTTGTTGGCCAGCAAAAACCGCAAATTGAGCGTAGCGTCGGCGTAGCCGTACATGCGCCGGATCACGACGGGTAGCTCTTGCATGTAGCGGAAAGTAGCAATGTGCTTGACCACCGACATCTTGGCGGGGGTGGCCACCAGCCGCACCAGTGGCCCGGCGGTGGTTTCGGCCAGGGCGTCGTGGATATGCTTTTCCAGAATGGTGGCCAGCTTGTCGGACGACGGGCCGCGCAGCATAAAGTCGAACAGACTTTCGGCCGTGATGATCTTGGCCGTCACGATGGCCGAGTATTCGTCTGCCACCTCGGGCTGGCGTTTGATAAAAAGCCCCTGATATTCGAACAAACCCAGTATTTTTTTTGGATAAAGGGGCTCGAAAATCAGCTTGAGCGCCAAGGCATTGGTGGCATAGCCCACGAGCAAGCCGGCCAATGGCAGCAGCCACCAAGGGTTATAGAAATAGGAGATAACGGCCTGTGGAATCCCGAACAAGAAGCCGAAGTAAAAGCCCGACTTCTCGATGAACCGAAACTCTTCGCGGCCCACGCGCAAAAATATCTCGTTGACCAGTCTTTTGTCTTGTACCAATCGGTTGACCACCAAGGTTTTGAGATCGAGCAGGTCAGTAATTTTTTGCCGAATTTCCTGCACCATGCTCTGCACCACGGCCGGAATTTCGGCCGTCACGCGTTGCGAGAGGCGTTGCTTGACAAACAAGGGGGCATTGCGCCACAGTGTACCGAACTGCGCCTCCATGGCCTCGCCGATGATCTGATCGGTGGTGTTTTTTAGCTCGGGCATGATCATCTCGGCCACGCGGGCGGGCTCCAGCTTGCCAAACTCTTCCTCGACGTTCACCAGCCGGGTCGTGAGCATATCCACCGACTTTTCGGCCATCTTGCCAGCCTTGGCCGGCACAATGCCCTGCCAGCCAAAAAAAGGCGGAATACCGAAAAATTTGAGCGGATAAAACGTCATCTTCAGGGCCAGCACGTTGGTGCCATAGCCCACCAACCCGCTGATGACGGGGATAGAAAGCAGCAGGACGATGTCGAGCCAGTCGCGCGTGCTCATGAGCGGTGAGCCTCCTGGTCGGGCAAGCGTGCGAACAGCCAGGCGTCGCGCAGGGTGCCCGCTTTGCGGTAATAGTTGCGCAGCGTCCCCTCCAGGCAGAAGCCTGCCTTGCGCAACACCGCCGCCGAAGCGTGGTTGCCCACAAACACCGGGGCTTCGATGCGCTGTAGGCCCAGGTACGCAAACCCTGCCCGACAAGCGCGGCGTACGGCCTGCGTCATCAGCCCCCGGTTGCGGTAGGGAGCCGCCAGCCAATAGCCCATCTCGTCCTTGAAGGTATCCTCAGTGTACTTGTAATGAAAACCAATAGAGCCGATCAGTTCGTCGTCGGGTGCCCGAATGGCCCAGATGCGGTGCCTGCCATCGGCCCGGTGGGCACGCTGCACCCGGTCAATCCACTCGTCGGCGTGGCGCAGGGTGTAGGGCTGAGGAATGCGCAGCGTGCACGCCGCAATGAGCGGTTCATTGAGGTAATGCACCAGTGCTGCGCGGTCTTCCGTCTGGTAGGGAGTTAGCGCAAAGTCGCCTTCGAGGCTAAGCGTCATTCGTAAAGAGCTAGCGTAGGTCATGATAACGAAAAAACAAGTACTTCGGCTCAGTACGTACTTGTCGGCGTGCTGGGGTCAATACGAAAGCAAAAGCATCGGGACCAACTGCGCCGACATTATACGTAAATTGTCGGCCGCTAATGTACAAGCCCATGAAGATTTTG
>DAIRSZ010000279.1:0-2335 GCA_036804165.1 Catalimonadaceae bacterium
TCGGGCATGCTGCCCGCAATGATGTTGACGTTGTACGACACGGCCAGTTCGATCATCTCTTCCACCACCTTATCGGTATATTCGGCCAGTTGGCGAACAGCCTCCGAGGCCTCGGAGGCCTCGAAAGTGCCCATCAGCGGGGCGTTGAAAAACTCGGGGAAAAGCACAAAGTCGGCGTTGTAGCTGGCCACCGTATCCACAAAAAACTCTACCTGTTGCATCAGGTCGTCCAGGTCCTTGACGCGGCGCATCTGCCACTGCACCACCCCGATGCGGGCCGTAGTTTTCTTGTTGCCAATGAGCTTGTCTTCCTCTTCGTAATAGAGGTTGATCCACTCCAGCAAGGTGGCGTACGAGCGCGAGTCGCGGTCGTCGGGCAAGTAGTTTTTGACCACCTTGCGGACGATGAACTCGTTGCTGAGCTGAAAAGTCAGGATCGGATCGAGAATCTCGCGGTTGCGCACCCGGTCAATGTAGGCCATCGGCGAGAGCTCGTCGGCGTAGTTTTTATAGCCAGGAATGCGCCCGCCGGCGATGATGGACTTGAGGTTGAGGTTGATGCAAATCTCCTTGCGGGCGTCGTAGAGGCGCCGGCCCAGGCGCATGCCCTGGTATTCGGGGTCCACAAAAATGTCCACGCCGTAGAGCACGTCGCCCTCGGGGTCATGCGTGGTCAGCAGGCCGCTGCCCGTGATCTGGTCGTAGGTGTGGTTGTCGCCAAACTTTTTGTAGTCCACAATCAGGCTGATGGCCGCCGCCACCACCGTCCCTTTGTCTTCGATGCAAATCTGTCCTTCGGGAAAGCGCGTCAATTGGGCGTTAAATTCTTTGCGTGTCCAAGACCCCCCCAGGTTCGAGTACACCTTGTCCATCATCCGCTTGATGTCGTCGTAGTCGGATTTCTGGAGATTACGCAGGGTCAGTTTGTATTCGCTGTGCTCGTGTTCGTTGTGCTCGTGATGATTTTCTGTGCTCATGCGCCGTAATTCGTCTAAACTATTGATACCAAATTTTATTTGTCTTGATCGCAAAACTTACGACCTGGCTGGCACTAATCGCCGTGTATGCTCCGTTTTTTTAGTATAAAACATAACCATAGAAACGACTGACCCCCGCTCAGGGTTCAATCGGCCGTGGGCGTGGGGGGCACATCGGGCCGGGCGTAGGCAAAGCGGGCCAGCCGTTGGGGTGCGTAGTAGCCATCCAGCCCCGAGATGGCCGCGCTGCCCGCCCTCACCAAGTCGAACGAGCCATCGGCCCGCCAGCAGTCGGTCGGAAAAAAGGCCTCGATCACTCGCCCCACCACCAGCCAGGTGCCATTGGCCCGAATCTCGTGCTTCTCTTCCAGGGCCAGCCCCATCCGGACGGCACTCTCCTTGACGTACGGCGCCGCGTGCCGCGTGCCGAATACGGGCGTCAGCCCCGAAGCCGCAAACTCCGATACCTCGGCCGGATAGTTAGCCGAAGTTTGGTGAGCGGCCGCCACAAAGTCGGTACCGATGTGGTTGAGGGTGAAAAAGCCCGTCGCCCGCAGGTTGTCGTAGGTGTGCCGGGGCACGGTGAGGGGGCGCACCACCAGCCCCAGCAGCCACGGCTTGGCCCCGATGTGCACCACCGAATTGAACACGGCCAGGTTGGGCACGCCTGCCGGGCCAACGGTGCCGACCAAACAACCACTACGAAAGCCCGCCAGGTCGTTGAGCAGGCCCCGGCGGTGGGGGGCATCGAGGGCCGCGATGTCGTCGGCCGTCAGGTACGTTTCGGATCGTTCGTTCATGCCGCAAAGGTAATGCCGCCGCGCCGCCGACAAACCCTAAAAATTCGTACCCTCCGGCGGCCTGTGCCCGTACACCTGTTCAAGAATAATTGGGAACTGTTCGGCAGATGGGCCGGGCAAAACGATTAGACGCGGACGATGGAAAATTTAATCTCGAAAAAAACCGCCTGGCAGATTGTGAGCGCCGGGGCAAGCATACTGGTGGCCGTAGCCCTCAAGCAAGCCTTCCGCGTAGGCTACGAAGCCGTCAGCCACGAACGCCCCCCCGAAAATCCTTATGCCCACCGCACCGGCTGGAAGGGGGCCATCGCCTGGACAGCCGTCACCAGCGTCGTCATTGGCCTCACCTCGCTGGCGGCGCAGCAAGGCGCGGCGGCCGGGTGGGAACGCGCCCTGGGCCACCGCCCTCCCCAAGAAAACTGAGCCAAGCCAAAAAAAAGGCCATCGGCAACTGCCAATGGCCTCGGAGCGAAAGACGGGGTTCGAACCCGCGACCTCAAGCTTGGGAAGCTAGCGCTCTACCAACTGAGCTACTTTCGCGTGGTGCCTACAAAAATA
>DAIRSZ010000280.1:0-2332 GCA_036804165.1 Catalimonadaceae bacterium
TTTTGGCATCGCTCAGTTGGCCGCCCATCAGCACGTGGGCGCGGTTGGCCACCACCTCGTTGACGTTCATGTTCGACTGTGTGCCCGAACCCGTTTGCCAGACCACCAGCGGAAACTCGGCGTCGTGCTGTCCGGCCATAATCTCGTCGCAGGCACGGGCGATGATGTCGGCCTTTTCGGCGGCCAGCACGCCCAGCTCGTGGTTGGTGAGGGCGGCGGCTTTCTTGAGGGTGGCAAAGGCATAGATGATTTCCATCGGCATTTGCTGCCCCCCAATGGGAAAGTTCTCGCGGCTGCGCTGCGTTTGGGCACCCCAATAGTGGTCGGCCGGCACGCGCACTTCGCCCATCGTATCCTTTTCGATGCGGTATTCCATGGGTATCAGGTTTGGGTTTGAACGGCGTAAAACTACAAAACGAAAGGGCATTCGCCCTACCGACCGTAGGGGTAAACTGTCAGCGTCGTCGCTGCTCACTGTCCGCCCATTCTGTCTTATATTTGAATTCCCTTATCTGGAATTACCATGAAAAACGCGAGAACCAGCAGCCTGCTCCTTTTGGCTGTGCTCGTCTGGGCGGGGTGCGAGTTTCGGCGCCGTCCGCCCGCAGAGCGGGCTTCGGCCCCCGACACGGCCACCGTTCGGCTCGACACGGCCACCATGGACAGCCCCGGCCACGACAGCCTGCGCTACGCGTCCGTCGTGGAGGAGTCGCAGATGGGCGACTGCGACCGAGGCTTTTGCGTGGAGATCGTCATGCGCTACCCGCGCTTTGCTTCGCCGCCGCTGCGCTCGGCCGTCAATGCCCTCCTCGAAGGCGCCGGGCGCGACAGCCTCTTTCAGCATTACCAGCGCATCAGTCAGGAAGAGCACATCGTCACGACCCGTCCGTGGCAGTTTGAGCGCCAGATTGAGGTGGCGCACCAGTCGCCGCAGGTGCTGTGCCTGGAAATGACTACCTACGAATATACGGGGGGCGCACATCCCAACGGCTTTGCGCAATACATCAACCTCCGGCCTGCGCAGGGCAAGGTGATCGAGTGGGAAGACGTTTTTACTCCCCAGGCCGACACGGTTTTGGTTCGCTTGGCCGAGCAAGCCTTCCGCCACACCTACAACATCCCTACCCGCCAGTCGTGGAAAGACGCCGGCTACTGGTTCGAGGACGAACAGTTCTACTTGCCGCGCAACTTTGGCTTGCTCCAAGACCGGGTGGTGTTTCAGTTTGGCAGCTACGAAATCGCGCCCTACGCGGCGGGCTTGCCCGAAGTATCGCTGCTTTATCAAGATATTGATTACCTCATGCGCCCGCCCTACGGATCGGCGCGGCTTCCGCTCTGATGGCTACCTCCCCCCACACCCCCATTGCCCAACTGGGCGAGTTTGGTCTGATTGACCGCTTTCGGCGCGGCTTTGCGCCGCAGCAACCCGCCACATTGCTGGGCATCGGCGACGACGCGGCCGTGCTCGACTACGGCGGCGACCCCGTGTTGCTCTCGACCGACATGCTCGTCGAGGGCATTCACTTCGACCTCAGCTACGTGCCGCTGCCGCACTTGGGCTACAAGGCCATCGCCGTCAACGTCTCCGACATTGCCGCCATGAACGGGCTGCCCTGCCACGTGACTGTCAGCCTGGCCCTGAGCAACCGCTTTTCGGTCGAGGCCGTCGAGGCCCTCTACGAAGGCATCCGCCAGGCCTGCCACGACTACGGCGTGGACCTGGTGGGGGGCGACACCACGGCTTCGCCCGCCGGACTGGCCATTTCGGTGACGGCCGTTGGCACGGCTGCCCGCGACCAAATCTGCTACCGCAAGGGCGCCCAGCCCCAGGACGTCATCTGCGTGACGGGCGACCTGGGGGCGGCCTACGTGGGCTTGCAGGTGCTGGCCCGCGAAAAAGCGGCCTTCCTGGCCGATCCGCAGATGCAGCCCCAGTTGGCCGACTACGAGTACGTGGTTGGGCGGCAGTTGCGGCCCCGCGCCCGTCTCGACTTTGTGCACGAGCTGCGGGCACTGGGCGTGGTGCCCCACGCGATGATTGACATCTCGGACGGGCTGGCCTCGGAGGTGCTGCACCTCTGCCAGCAGTCGGACGTGGGAGCCTTGCTCTACGAAGACAAAATTCCGGTGGACAACCGCACCGGCCAGGCGGCCGACGAGTTTCGGCTCGATCCGGCCACGTGTGCCCTCAACGGCGGCGAAGACTACGAGCTGCTCTTCACCCTTTCGGTGCATGATTTCGAGAAAATCCGGCACCTGCCCGACGCGCTGCCCATCGGCATCGTCAAGCCCGCCGCCGAGGGGGCGCGCCTGCTCACCCGGGGCGAGCAAT
>DAIRSZ010000281.1:0-2319 GCA_036804165.1 Catalimonadaceae bacterium
CCCGCCATGGGACGGGGCGTGGCCCGCGAAGTGGTCGTACACCGCCTGACGCGCCGCGCCGAGGCCACGTCGGACGAGGGCACCTTCTTCCGCGAGGTACAAACGCCCCTGGTGGCCACCGTTCGCGCCGACTCTACCGGGTGTTTCCGCCTGGCTTTGCCCGCCGGCCAATATTCGCTCTTCGTGCGCGAGGCGCAGGGACTCTACGCCAACCGCTTTGATGGGCAAGATCACATCTTCCCAATAGAAGTGGTGGCGGGCCAAGTGAGCGAAATTGTGTTTGTCATTGACTACAACGCGGCCTACTGAGGTCGCCACCGGACACCCGCTATTTTTGATTTCGACATGAAAACCAAAGGCAACCGCCCCACCCACGTGAACATCGTCACGATGGGCTGCTCTAAGAACACCTACGACTCGGAGGTGCTGCTTACCCAACTGCGCGGCAACCAGATTGCCGCCACGCACGAAGCCCAGGACGACGCCGCCAACGTGATTGTGGTCAATACCTGCGGGTTCATTGACAATGCCAAGCAAGAGTCGGTGGACACGATCCTGCGCTATGCCGACGCCAAAGCGCAGGGTCTGATTGACAAACTCTACGTGACGGGCTGCCTGTCGCACCGCTACAAGGACGAGCTGGCCGCCGAAATTCCCGAAGTGGACGCCTTCTTTGGCACCAACGAGTTGCCCCGCTTGCTCAAGGCTTTTCGGGCCGACTACAAGCACGAACTGATGGGCGAGCGGCTGCTGACCACGCCCGCCCACTACGCCTACCTCAAAATTGCCGAAGGCTGCGACCGCCCCTGTTCGTTTTGCGCCATCCCGCTCATGCGCGGCAAGCACGTTTCGCAGCCCATCGAGGCCCTGATGGCCCAGGCCCGCTCGCTGGCCGCCCGGGGCACCAAAGAACTGATCCTGATTGCACAGGATTTGACCTACTACGGGCTGGACTTGTACAAAAAGCGCCAACTGGCCCAACTGCTCGACCACTTGGCCGACGTAGAGGGCATCGAATGGATACGGCTGCAATACGCCTACCCGGCGGGCTTCCCCCGCGACGTGCTGCCCGTATTGCGCCAGCGGTCCAACGTCTGCCGCTACCTCGACATGCCCCTGCAACACGGCTCTACGGAGATGCTGCGCCGCATGCGCCGGGGCATCACGCGCGAAAAAACCGAGCAACTCATTGCCGACATCCGCGACGCCGTGCCCGGCATTGCCCTCCGCACAACGCTCATCGCGGGCCATCCCGGCGAGACGGCGGCCGACTTCGAAGAGATGCGGACGTTCGTGGCGCAGACGCGCTTCGATCGGCTGGGGGTGTTTACCTACTCGCACGAGGAAGACACCCACGCCCACACCATGCCCGACGACGTGCCCGCCGCCCTCAAGCAGCAGCGCGCCGACCAGATCATGGCTTTGCAGGAAGAGATTTCGGCCGAACTCAACCAGCAGAAGATCGGACAGACGCTCAAAGTACTTTTCGACCGTAAGGAAGGTGGTTATTTCGTAGGCCGTACCGAATTTGACTCGCCCGAGGTGGACAACGAAGTGCTGGTGGACGCCCGCGCGTGCTACTTGCGGTTGGGCGACTTTGCCCAGGTGCGCATCACCGACGCCACCGAGTTTGATCTTTACGGCGAAGTAGTGGCCGAGTAGTTATTTGCCGGCCTTCACTTTGCCGTCTTTGCTGTAGTCGTAGATAAGCTTCGAGGAGCGGTCGTATTCGCGCAGCAAATACGGCTCGAAGGCTTCGACTGCGGCATTTTCGGGATACTGAAACTCTTTGTGACGACGGCGCTTGAAGTCGTAGAACTCGACCCAAACGCCCACTTTCTGGCTGTTTTCGTACTTGCCCTGCACGGCCAGGCCACCGTTCTCAAAAAATTTGTAGTACGTTCCGTTGAGGCGGCCCCACTCGTCGTAGGGGAACACTTCTTTGACCATCTGGCGTGCCCCGTCGTAATAGGTCACTTCCGTGTTCATGGGCCAGCCCCAGCGGTATTTTTCTTTTACCAGCAGCGTGTTGTCTTCGTCGGTGGCGTAGCCTTCCCAGCGGCCATGTTTGGTTCCAAAAAAGAAAACCCCTTCTTCGATCAGTTCGCGATTGACGTAGCGCTCATACGGCCCGTGCAAGATGCCCGCATACTTGAGTTTTTTAGGCGGAATGGGCCCTTTCATCACCTTTTTTTTCTGGGCGTCGAACCAATATACTTCCGAAATTTCAGTCAGGTAGGGATCCGGCTCCCGAAATTTTTTCAGCACGTAGAACAGCTCCAGCGTAAGCTTGTTGCGCGAGCCTTTTTTGGTGTAGCG
>DAIRSZ010000282.1:0-2308 GCA_036804165.1 Catalimonadaceae bacterium
CCACGACGTAGAGCCAGTCGCGCACGTTTTCGCCCTTGCCGTAGATGGGCAGGGGTTTGCGATGCTGAATATTATGGATGCAAAGGGGGATAAGCTTCTCGGGAAACTGGTTGGGGCCGTAGTTATTGGAGCAGTTGGTGATGACAATGGGCAGGCCGTAGGTATTGTGATAAGCCCGCACAAAATGGTCGGAGCTGGCCTTAGAGGCCGAATAGGGCGACTGCGGATCGTAGGGCGTAGTTTCTACAAAGAAGGTGGCCGGATCATGCAACGAGCCATAGACCTCATCGGTCGAGATGTGGTAGAACAGGTGGCCTGCGGCCTGATCGGCCCAGCAGCGACGCGCCGCATTGAGCAAATTGACTGTCCCGACCACGTTGGTGAGCACAAAATCGAGCGGGCGGGCGATGGAACGGTCCACGTGCGACTCGGCCGCCAGGTGGATAACCGCATCGAAGCCGTGCGCCTCGAAGAGTTGTTCGACGAAGGCCGCGTCGGTGATGTCGCCTTTCACAAATGCGTAGTTGGCGGCTTGCTCCACATCACTGAGGTTGGTCAGGTTGCCCGCGTAGGTGAGGGCGTCGAGGTTGAAAAGCTGGTATTGCGGGTAGCGCTCGACGAACAGGCGCACCACGTGCGAGCCGATGAACCCGGCCCCGCCGGTGAGGAGTATTTTCTTGTCAGTCATACAAAAATTCCGTCAAAAGATGGTCAGACCACCCAACGGCCCTGGGCCTTGAGCACCTGTTCGATCACGTCGCGGACGGCCATGTGCCCGCCTCGGTTGGGAGAAATGTATTTGCAAAGGGCTTTGATCTCTTCGACGGCGTCGGACGGACAGCAAGAGAGCAAGCCCGGGCGCTTGAGGATGTCATAGTCTTGCAGGTCGTCGCCCATGTAGAGCACGTTGTATTCGCGCAGGCCCAGTTCGCGGTCTTGCAATACTTGTTCATAGCGCGCCATCTTGTCCTCGACATTCAGGTAGATGCGGCGCATGCCCGTAGCCTCCAGGCGCAGGCGAATACTCTGCTGGTTGCTGCTCGAGATCACCATCACGTGGTAGCCCGCCCGCACGGCCAGCGAGAGGGCATACGTGTCGCGGACGTTGAAGCGCCGGGCCTGTTCGCCCGTGTCAAGGGCTAGGATTGAGCCGTCCGTAAAGACGCCATCAATATCAAAAATAAACGCGGTAATAGAACTAAAAGAGGGTTCTTGATTGGTCATGAGAATTATGTGCGAATGCCAGTCGTGAAATTAAGACCTTGCGGCGATACTTTCGGATAAAAGCTGGTAAATCTCTGCCGTCCGGGATTCCGTTCGGGAAGTCCCTGGTAGCTGTGCCCGCAAAAAGGCCAGGTGGCGGGCCACCACAGTGGCATCGCCCCGGCTGGCGGGGCCCGTCTGGGCCAAAAGCGGCCCGAGTTGAAAAGCCTTGTGCACTGTTTCGCGCACCAGCGGTTCCAGCCACTCGAACGGCATTTCTTCCGTTGCCAATATTTCTTCGGCCAGGGCCCAGAGGTGATTTGTAAAATTACAGGCCATTACGGCCGCCACGTGCAATGTCTGTCGTTGCGCCGACGACACCACCGCCGCCGTACGGCTTAGCTGGCGGGCCAAAGCCAGCAGGCGGGACTCGGTGGCCGCGTCGGAGCCTTCGACCAGCAGCGGAACGGTGTCGAAGGTTACGGGATGGGTGCGGCTGAAGGTCTGAAGCGGGTAGAACACGCCGTGCGGCACCCCGAGGGGGGCCAGCACCGACAGGCCCACGCTGCCCGACGTATGCGCGACCAGGGCACCCGGGGGCAGGTGTAGCCCAGCGACCACGTCGGGCAGGGCATCGTCGGAGACGGCCAGCAGCACCAAATCGGCCCGTAGGTGGGCCAGGTGCAGGTCCGTGCGGGCTTCGGCCCCGGCCAGCCGAGCGGCCAGTTGTTGGGCACTGTTGGCCGAGCGGCTACAGACGGCCACCAGGGTGTGTCCTTGGTGGGCCAGGTGCGGAAACAGGTGGTGGGCCACGTGGCCCGCGCCTACGGCTACAATGCGCATACTGAAGAAATTGTTATTCCCGGCGAAAGGTACTTATTTAAAAAATCATTCATTCTAAGAGCCCTCAGCCTCAAATCTAGCTGCATGAACATACTCGAAATTCGTCAGGTGACCAAGCAATACGCGGCGCACCGGGCACTGGATGGCGTCAGCCTCGACGTGCCGCAAGGTGCCATTTTTGGCCTGCTTGGTCCCAACGGCGCGGGCAAAACGTCGCTGATCCGCATCATCAACCAGATCACCGCTCCCGACGAAGGCGAAA
>DAIRSZ010000283.1:0-2299 GCA_036804165.1 Catalimonadaceae bacterium
GCACGCGCGGCCAGCGCATGGCCGCCGACTACATCGCCAATCACTTTGCCAATATCGGCCTAACCCCTCCGATGGTGGACGAGGAAGGGCAGCCCTCGTACCAGCAAAACTTTTATCTGGAGCGCATCACACCCGGCGAAATCTATTTGCGGGTGGGCAACACGCGCTACGAGAACTTCACCGATTTCTACGCCTTCGGTCAGCCCTACGCGCCCCAAGAGCGTCCGCTATCAGTGGTTTTTGCAGGCTACGGCATAGACACCGACCAGTATTCGGACTACGACAAACTGAAAGTGCAGGGCAATGCCGTACTGGTACGGCGGGGCGAGCCGTTTGATGCCCAAGGTCGAAACCTGGCCACGGGCCAAGAAGGCGCTTCGGCGTGGGCCAGCGACTGGCGGCTGAAAGTACGGGCCGCCCGCGAACGGGGGGCCGCCCTCGTCTTGCTGGCGCAAGAACAAGACGCAGCGGCCTTCGAGTCGGCCGTGACGCTGCGGCGGGAGTTTCTGGGTCGCCCGGCCCTGAGCCTAAGCCGACCACAACGCGAAAGTTTTGGGGTATTCTTCGTATCGCCCCGCCTGGCGACGGATTTGCTCCGAACCAACGAGGCCACGCTGTTTGCCTCGGAAATGGCCCCGCGCACCTACGCCCGCTACCGCAAACGCCTGGGCCGCCGGGCGCAGCGCCTGGGCTACCGGGCCGAGTTGCAACGCGACTCGGTACAATCTTCGAACGTGCTCGGCGTGGTGGAAGGCACCGATCGGCGCGACGAATACGTCGTGATTACGGCCCATTACGATCACTTAGGAATAACCGATAGCACCATCTATAACGGGGCCGACGACGACGGCTCGGGCACGGTGGCCGTCATGGAACTGGCCGAGGCCTTCGCCCGGGCGCGCGAGGCGGGCGTGGGCCCCCGGCGGAGCATCGTTTTTATGGCCGTTAGCGGCGAAGAAAAAGGTTTGCTGGGGTCGAGCTATTACGTCGAAAATCCAGCCTTTCCCCTCGAACAGACGGTTACTAACCTCAACATTGATATGATCGGCCGGGTGGACGAAGCCCACGAAGGCAACCCCGACTACGTGTACATCATCGGCTCGGACATGCTCTCGACCGAGCTGCACGAAATTAGCGAAGCCGTCAACGACCTCTACAGCCAGCTCGACCTCGACTACCGCTACAACGGCTACGACGACCCCAACCGCTTCTACTTCCGTTCCGATCACTACAACTTCGCCCGCAAGGGCATTCCCGTGATCTTCTATTTTAACGGAGTACACGAAGACTACCACCAGCCCACCGACGAGGTGGACAAAATTCATTTTAACAAAATGGAAAAAATTGCGCGGCTGGTGTTCTACACCGCCTGGGAGGTGGCCAACCGCAACGAACGGCCCGTAGTGGACGTGGAGGAACGGAAATAATCGGCATCAGGGGAAAGGAAACCCCCATCCTGAGCTCATTTCGCGGAGACTTCTCCTTGAAGAGAGAAGGTTTGAATCTTGTTAAAACGTAAGCAAGCAGACCAGGCCGCCTGATCAGGGCAACTCGGGCGGGCGCACCGGGTTGGGCCGGGCCGATACGGCCCCCAGAAAGGCCACGATGGCCGCCTTGTCGTCGGCCGACAGGCGCAGGGGTTGCAGCAGGGCATCGCTGTGCGGGCGCAATGGGTGATCGGCGTAGCGGGCGGGCACGGGCTGGGGCATGCCCCGCTCGTACATGTCCAGAATCTGCCCCAGGTCAAACATATTGCCTGCGTGCATCCACGGCCCGGTATAGACCACGTCGCGCAGCGAGGGCGTCCGGAAGGCCCCCACGTCGGCCGTGTCGCCCGTCACGTGGAAGCGCCCCAGGTCTTCTTGCGGACGGCCAAAGAACGTAAAGCCATTGTTGTGAAATTGCTGATCCGTCAGCAGCGGCCCGAAGTGGCAGTTAACGCAGCGCCCCTCGGTACGAAACAGGTGCAGCCCGCGGATCTCCTGGTCGCTGAGGGCATCGGCTTTGCCCGCCAAAAAGAGGTCGAAGCGGCTGCGACGGCTCACGATGGTACGTTCGAATGTCGCCAAGGACTGGGCCACCCGTGTCAGCGTGGCCTCCTCCGAGCCGAAAGCCGCCCGGAAATGCGGGGCGTAGCCCGACACAGCGTTCAGCCGCGTCAGCAGCGTATCGAGGGACAGGTTCATTTCGTCGTGGGCGGCAATGGGGAAACGGGCCTGGTCTTCGAGGCTCGGCGAACGGCCGTCCCAGAAAAGCGCGGAGACAAACCCGACGTTGAGCATCGTCATCGTGTTCCGCT
>DAIRSZ010000284.1:0-2275 GCA_036804165.1 Catalimonadaceae bacterium
CAGGTCGCGGAGCAGCTGACCTCGGCACTGCCGTACGAGCTGACAAAACTGGTCGAAGGTCAGCTTTTGGGGATGCAGATCAGTTGCGGTGCGGTCGGGAAAATCATCCTCCGTTTTGGAGAGTGGCCAGCGCAAGCGCGGGTCGTCGGGGCGAATGCCCGCCCGGTGCAGCCGATTGAGCAAATCCCGAACCGATATCTGGTCCTGCTGGTCGGGACTGAGTTGTTCGAACAAATTCCGGTCTTCGAGGTCGGCCGCACAGGCCGTTGCCCTACGGTCAGAGGAGTTTTCTTTCATGTGGTCGGTGCCGTGCGGCGGCTCGTCGTCCCGGCAGCTTTCATAGTACGTAGCATTGGGTACGCACCGTCGGGGGCGGAAGATGTGCAGCAAAAAAGCGCACCTTTCGGGTCGGTGCGCTTTTCGTGGGGGTATGGGCAGCGAGCCGCTGGGGTGTGCGCCTCAAGGCCCGCAGATGCTCGCGCTTTGCTCTGTCGGAGGTGACATTTTTCGGACAACACCCGCGAGATTGGCACCTGCCTTTGCGTCACTTCAAGGCTTTGGCAGGGGCCTCGGCCTCCTCGGGCTTACGCCCCACAAACGAGGCCATCGAGTCGTAGATGCCCAGGGCTTGGCCTACCCAGCGGTCGAAGAGGTGCGTAGGCAGCAGTCCGCGCAGGATGGGTAGCAGATAAACCGACTCGGGGGCGCGCACCAGTGACCGGTTGCGCTCGATGGCCGTCAGGATTTTGTCCGTAATCTCGTCGGGCGTCAGCAGGGGCGTGAGCATCGGCGGCGTCACGCCCGCAAACATGCCCGTGTCAATGTAGCCGGGCGTCACGGTGGTTACGTACAAGTCGCCCCGCTGACGGGCCAGCTCCAGTCGCAACGACTCCGACCATCCCAGCACCGCCCATTTGCTGCCGGCATAAACCGCCAGGCCCGGCACGGGAATCAGCCCCGAAGCCGACGAGATATTGACAATATGCCCCCGCCGCTGGTGGAGCATATCGGGCAAAAAGGCCCGGGCCACGTGCATGGCCCCCGACACGTTCACGTCCAGGGTGCGCTGAATCTGTTCGTGGGATTGCTGGGAAAACTCGCCGCCCGCCACAATGCCCGCATTGTTGAGGAGGATGTCCACCCGGCCCACTTCACTGAGGGTGCGCGCGGCTTGCGTACGGACGCTGTCCGGGTCGGCCACATTGGCTACGTAGCCGTGCGCTTCGAAGCCCTGCACCCGCCATTCCGACACCGTGGCCGCGAGGGCCGTCGCGTTGATGTCCCAGATGACGACTTGCGTGGCGCCGCGCCGCAACATTTTTTCGCCCATCAGCTTGCCAATGCCGCTGGCACCACCCGTAATGAGAATTGTTGAATTTTTTATGCTGGTCATGGTGTGTATCTTAAGTAGAAGAATTTAATTTTAAACAGAAAACGCTATTTATCCAAACGCTCGTTCGGGTTGGTTCGTCTCTGGTCCTCATCGCGTGTTAACTAATCAGTCACGTACCAAAAAAGTGGCCCTTTGCGCTACTTTTACGTCCCTATCGGTACAATGTCCCATGTCGGAGAAAAGATACTACAGCATCGGCGAAGTGGCCGAGCAATTGCAGGTAAACGCTTCGCTGCTGCGGTTCTGGGAGGCAGAGTTCAAGCTCGCCCCCCGCAAAAACCAGCGGGGCGACCGCCGCTACGAACCCGCCGAGGTAGATCGCCTGCGGCTGATTCACCAACTGGTCAAGCAGCAGGGCTACACCCTGCAAGGGGCCAAAGACTATCTGCACCAACTGCCCGCCGCCGAAAAGCGCCGCCAGGAGGCCATCGCGGGCCTGACGCTGGTGCGGCAATTTCTGCTTACGCTCCGCGAGCAACTCACCGACACCAAACCCGACGCCCGTGGCTGAAGACCGCCTCTACCAGATTGCCCTGGCCCGGCTGCCCAAGGTAGGCGGCGTGCTGGCCCGTCAGTTGGTGGGCTACTGCGGCTCGGCGGCCGAGGTGTTTCGCACGCCCCGCGCCCGGCTGCTGCGCATCCCCGGCGTAGGGCCGCACGTGGCCGATCAGGTAACTAAGCCCGAAGGGGTGCTTCGCCAGGCCGAGCAGGAATTGCAGCGCGTGACCGACGCGGGCGTGTCGCTGCTGTTTTTTACCGAACGCACGTACCCGCAACGCCTGGTGCAGATCTACGACGCGCCTCCTCTGCTCTACTACCAGGGCATCGCCGACCTGAACGCCCCGCGCACGGTGGCCGTGGTGGGCACCCGGCAAGCCACCG
>DAIRSZ010000285.1:0-2263 GCA_036804165.1 Catalimonadaceae bacterium
ACGCCCGGCTACTGGGCGGCGCTGCACTTCGAGGCCAACTCGATGAACAACCGCCTGGTGCAGTGCGAAATCCGGCACGGCGGCAGCCTCGCGCGCTATTCGGGGGCGCTGGCCAATGTGTACCTCTACAGCGGGCAAGTGACGGTCAACAACTCGACCGTAGCCAACAGCGCGGGCTGGGGTATTGTACGTCGGCAAGGCACGCTCAACCAAACGGGCAACCAATTCAACGGCAATGCCCTAGGCAACGTCGGCCCCTAGTTCATTTCTTTCTCTCTCTCCGATAAGGGCGCGTACCGCTGCGCGTGTATGTGCCCTTTTTATACCCTTTCGGTGACTATGAAAAAATACATTTTTTGGGTGATGGGGCTGCTGAGTCAACTGGCCGTAGCCCAGACCGTGACCGTTTCGGATCCAGAAAAAACCCGTGACCTCTACAGCGACCAGGTCGTGCTGGGCGGCGACGCCAATACGGTCTTCACGGCCCGGATGGACAACTATTTGGAGGGCGGCTTCTACAACCGGAAAATAGAGCTGGCCAGCTTTGGCACCGACCTCAAGAAGCGCACCAGCGCCAAAGTGAAGCCCGGCACCGACGGCGCCGACTTTATCCACTTTGCCTATTTCGGCGGTCGGGTGGTGGCCTTCTCGATTGCCCCCGGCAAAGAAGGTAGCATGTACGACGTGTACGCCGAAGCTTTTGGCGAAGACCTGACGCCCGCAGGCGCGCCGCGCAAGGTAGGGGCCGTGCAAGCCTTTTTGTTTACCTATAGCCCGGCCGTGTTACTAACGGGCTACTACACGGGTGCCTACCGCCGCTTGCAGCAGCACCGCTTCGCCGAGCTGGTCACGTCGGCCGATGGCAGCCACCTGGGCCTGGTGTTCAACTACAACCTCTACGCTGGCTACGAAAAGCGGCTGCACTGCGTGGTGATCAAATCCGACCTGACCACCTTGTGGGAGGCCCCCGTAGAACTGCCCACCGACGAGCGGTACTTTCTGCGCGAGCAGACCGTGCTGACCAACGGCGGCGACCTGTATTTCTGTGCCTACCAAAGCGCCACCAGCGACTTTAGCCGCCGGCAAGACAGCTTCGATTACCTGGTGGCGGGTTACGACCGCAGTACCAAAAAGACGGTGGCCTACGAGCTGGGCAACGACCGTTTTCTGTCCAACGTCGGCATTGGCTTTGACGAGGCCAACCAAGAACTGGTGGCCGTGGCCCTGGCGGCCGATGCCACGGCCAAGACGCTCAGCGGCGCGGGTACGTTCCGGTTTCGGCCGGGACAATCCAAGCCCCGCCAGCGCGTCTTCACCGATTTTGAGGCGGCCTTCGCCCAGCAACTCAGCCAAAGCGACAAGGAGAAAAAGCGCTTCGACGACTACCAGTTTCGGCAGGTGCGCTGCCAACCCGACGGCCGCCTGTGGGTGGCCGTGGAGTCGTACCGCCGGGGGGCCATCGTGGACGCCTCGGCTGCCCTGCGCGGGGCAATGCTGGGCGGCTCGGTGTCGCCTACGGTTCGGCTGGGCAATATCTATGAGGACATTTTACTGCTGGGATTTGACCCGGCGGGCCAGCCCGCCTGGCAGCACGTGGTAGACAAACGCCAACAAACCGACGAGGATCCCGACATTTTTACGTCGTACGCTTTTGCCGAACACGCGGGCCAGGGTTTCCTTCTTTACAATGAGAAAGTGCGCACCACGGCCAACATCGAGCTGACCACCGTGGCGGCCGCAGGCACCGTCAGCACCCAAACATTGCTACCCGCCAACAAGGGCAAGTCGCTGCTCATCCCCGGCTACGCCGCCACGCTCACCAATGGCGACTGGGTGTTGCCCGCCCGTCGTTTCGGGCGGAACGTGCTAGTCAAGGTTGTTTTTCCGTAGTCACTATCTTTTAAACCATCATCTTTTGCATTTTTACACTCCCTTTTGATCGTTCACTCCTTACCCCTATGAAAAAGATTCTCCTATCTGCGCTGCTTGCCCTCTTGTTGGGCACCACCAGCTTCGACCGCGCCCACGCCCAGGCCTACGAAAAAGGCGACTGGCTGCTGAGTGCCGGGTTTACCTTCGGCTATTACGGCTACGGCTATTTGGGTTCGCGTTCGGGCTTTGCCCTTCCGCTCACGGCCAACCTCGAAAAAGGCATTCACGAGTACATCAGCGTAGGTGGCTACGTAGGCTACGCCTCGTGGCGCTACGATTTTGGCAGCTTTGGGTACCGTACCAACTTTTTGTCCTTCGGCGGGCGGGGTTC
>DAIRSZ010000286.1:0-2235 GCA_036804165.1 Catalimonadaceae bacterium
ACCCCACCAAATTTGCTAAGTTTGCCCCCGTTTGTCCGGTAACTTTGTCTTTAAAATGCCATGCGTACATCTGAAATAAAACTCATCGTTCAGCTCGACGACCAGGAAGTGCCCGAGCGCATTCACCTCGACGCCACCGACATGCAGGAAAGCACCGAAACGCGGGCTTTTGCCCTTTCGGTTTGGGATCATCAGCAGCAGGGTACGCTCAAGATTGACCTCTGGACGAAAGAAATGCCCGTGGGTGAAATGAAACGCTTCTACATCGAGACCCTCGGCGGGCTGAGCGACAGTTTGCTGGCAGCCACCGACGACGAACAGATGGCTCAGGAAATTCGGGACGTGTGCGACCGGCTGAGCAACATCCTCAAAACGCAGAGCGAGTAGCCACAACTACAAAAAAGCCCGCTTGGCAAAAGCGGGCGGGCCGGGGGCAGGCAAACGGGGATGTTACGTAAGCACCTTTTCGTTGTCTTCTTGTTCCAGAAAATCGTGGGCTTCGTCCACCATCATGCGCGAACCGATGTAGAGGGGGCAGCGCTGGTGCAGGGTTTGGGGTTCGAGTTCGAGGATGCGACCGTGGCCGTCGGTGGCCCGGCCGCCGGCCTGCTCGACGATAAAGGCCAGGGCGTTGCATTCGTAGAGGAGGCGCAGCTTGCCTTGCGGGGCCTTGCGGTGGGCCGGATAGAGGTAGATGCCCCCCTTGAAAAGGTTGCGATGGACGTCGGCCACCAACGAGCCGATGTAGCGCCCGGCGTAGTTGCGCTGGCGACAGGCGTCGAGGTAGTGCCGCACGGCTTCGGGATAGAGGGTGTAGTAGCCCTCGTTGCAGGAATAGATCTTGCCGTCGGTGGGGGTGCAGATATTTTTGTGGGACAAGAAAAATTCGCCCAGCGATTGCTCGTACGTGAAGGCATTGACGCCGTGGCCCGTCGTGTAGACCATGATCGTCGAAGAGCCGTAGAGGACGTAGCCGGCCGCCACCTGCTCAACGCCGCGTTGCATAAAGTCCACCAGTTGGACGGGCGTGCCGGTGGGGGTTTTGCGGCGGTAGATCGAAAAAATGGTGCCGATCGAGACGTTGACATCAATGTTGGAGGAGCCGTCGAGGGGGTCAATGGCCACTACGTATTTGCCATGGTGATTGCCCGTGTCAATAAACTCTTCTTCCTCTTCGGAGATGATGCCACAGCACTCGCCCCCGTTGGTGAGGGCGCGCAAAAAACGTACGTCGGCGATCACGTCGAGCTTTTGCTGGTCTTCGCCCTGTACGTTCTGGGCGCCGTAGGCACCGCTGATGTTGCTCAGGCCGGCCCGGTTGATCTCGCGGTTGATGATCTTGCCGGCCAGGGCGATGTCGCGCAGCAGTTGCGAAAGTTCGCCCGTGGCGTAGGGAAATTGTTCTTGGTTACGTAGAATAAATCGGTCGAGGGTAACGCCCACCGGAAGCGCAATCTTGTCATCTTTCATGATAGGAGGGTTTAAGCTAATAAGTCGTGAGGTTTGTGCGGGTATTGTTTCTTACGTAGAGAACTCGTTGACGAAGCGCAGGAAAAGATAGTCAAAGAAAATAACTTTAATGATAAATTAAGTACAAAAAAACAAAAAATTGCAGACTAAATCCGGCACTTCCTACATTTTCGAGTAAACTATCAAAATATTTGTGAAAAGAAAACCAGCAGCGAACCTTCGCCAAGAATGCCTTTGGCTAAATATTTTGTCGAAATAAATCTAAATATTGCTTCATGATCAAAGTTTTCAAGTTTGGCGGAGCTTCTGTCAAGGACGCCGACGCGGTGCGCAACATGGCCAGCATCATCGCTCGCCATGCCCCCCAAAGCCGCCTGCTGGTGGTGGTATCGGCCATGGGCAAGACCACCAATGCCCTCGAAGACCTCTACAACGCCCACGTAGAAAGGCTACCCCCGGCGGACTGTCAGCAGCAGTTGGACAGGCTGCGCGACTTTCACCTCCAGATTGCCCAGGCCCTCTTCGAAGATCCCAGCCACCCGGTGTTCGAGCTACTCGCCAACCTACTGGCCAAACTGGCCGCCACGCTCGACAAATACGCCGTTCCGCTTCACTACGACGAGGGCTACGACCAGGTCATCAGCTTCGGCGAAGTGCTCTCGACGCACATTGTAGCGCAGTACCTCAACCATATTCAGCTTCCCGCCCGCTGGATGGACTCGCGCAAGTACATCCAGACCAACTCCAACTGGCGCGACGCGCTGG
>DAIRSZ010000287.1:0-2235 GCA_036804165.1 Catalimonadaceae bacterium
GTGGTGCCAACCACCGCACCTGCGGGCGGCGTGAGCGTGTCGAGGCGCGTGCCCGGCGTACGCAGGGTGGTCTTGGCGAAGGGCACACCGAAAGCCAGCGGAAAAGTCCAGGCCGAAATGTCGTAGAAGAGGCTGTCGGCGAAAGTGGTACGTTGCTCAAAAATGGCCTCGACGAGCCGCCCCTGCGGCTGGGCCAGCGGCACCACGTAGCTCGTGGCCGGGTCAAAGTCCTGGCCGTCGGCGCGGAGGGCATTGGCCGGACGGTAAAGTTCGATCTGGTGCTGCCGTAATACGTCGGCCAGCCGATAGGCCCGCATCGGGTCGTGGGCTGAGCCGAACACGTAGGCGTCGGTGGTACGCCGGGTGCGGGCCGTGCGGTAAAATTCGCGCTGGTGCGCAATCAGCTCCCGGCGCAGGGCCACGCCCGCCCGCAGTGTCGAAAAAGAAGTATTGACCTGGTTGCGGATCGTAAATGGGAACGTCAGCAGGCCGTGGTCGGAGTCCTGGGCGTGGCCCCGCGAGCTGGCCTGCTCGAAGAGAATCCCCACCGCTCCGTTGAGGTCGGGATAGGTCGAGCCCTTGCCGAAGTAGTAGTCGTCGAAGTCTTCGCGCGTGTAGTAGTGCGACCCGATGCTGTCGAGGGCGCGGGCGTGGAAGGCGGCGATCTGGGCCGTCAGTTCGTAGGTGCGGGCGGGCGTCAGCGGGTGATTGCGCGAGGGCACGCCGGGCTGAAAAAAGAAGGTGCTGTTGGTGCCCATTTCGTGGTGATCGGTCAGGATGTGGGGCCGCCAGGCGTGGTACTGGCCCAGCCTTCCCTGCGACTCGGGCAGTTGCAGGGGCAGCCAGTCGCGGTTGAGGTCGAACCAGTAGTGGTTGGTGCGGCCGCCGGGCCACACTTCGCGGTGCTCACGGTCGGCGGGCGAGGCCGAAGGGTGGCGGCCCTTGTGGGCGTTGACCCACGTGGCGAAGCGGTGCAAGCCGTCGGGGTTCAGGCACGGATCGAGCAAGACGACGGCCTGTTCGAGATAGCTAAGGGTGGCCTCGTCCTGAGCAGCGGCCAGGTGGTAGGCCACCAGCAGGGCGGCGTTGCTGCCGCTAGGCTCGTTGCCGTGTACCGAATAGCCCATCCAGACCACGGCGGGGCCGTCGTAGGGGCCGTCTTCGGCAAGGGCGCGAAGGTGGGCCGTACGTACGGCATCGAGCTGGGCCTGCCGCTCGGGCAGGGCAAAGGCCAGCAGCAGGAGGGGACGGTGCTCGTAGGTGCGGCCATATTCGGTAAGGCTGATCCGGTCGGAGGCCGCCGCCAGCGCCCGGCAATAGCCCACCAGTTGGTCGTGGCTGACGTGCCACTCGCCCACCGGGTAGCCCAGATAGTCGGCCGGGGTGGGAATGGCCGGGTCGTAGCGGACCCCGGCGGGCAAGTAGTAGCTGAGGTTGGGTGGGGCCGCCATCGGTGGGGCCGCCATCGGTGGGGCCGCCATCGGCTGCGCCAGCAAGTGACCCGCTAGCAGCCACCCAGCGGCCAGCCCGCCGATGCGGCGCCAAGAGAAAATATAGTGCATGGGGCAAAATAGTTAGTAGCGGCGAAAGGCGCAGCTACGCCCCAATTTTTGAAGACCTATAAGTACTGATTGGGTAGTCCTCGGAGGTTTCTATCAGCCGTTGTATAACTTCAGATCTCTGCCAAGATTTGTATAGTGTATAGATCCCGGAAGGGGCTTTTTGTATTGCTTTATCCAACTTATAAACAGATGACGCAGAGAAAGTGAATCTTGTAAAATGCGGGCGGCAAGAAACGGTTTGTGAATAACTCGTTTCTGATTCTTGATCTGCGCGGGTTGTGTGTGACTTTTTGGGCCACCAAAGGTTATTTATGAAAGCGCGAGCAGTTTACCACCTTTGTCGGGTCGTTTTTTACTTTCTTATTTTGATAGAAATGTTTACCGGAATCATCGAAACGGTGGGTACCGTGGCCCACCACCGCACCGAAGGCACCAACGTGACCTTCGACATAGCCACCCCGCTGGCGGCCGAATTGCACGTAGATCAGAGCGTGGCCCACGACGGCGTCTGCCTGACGGTCACCGACGTGCAAGCCAACCGCTACGCCGTAACGGCCGTTGAGGAAACCCTGCGCAAAACCACGCTGGGCGACTGGCAGCCCGGCCGGCGCATCAACCTCGAGCGTTGCATGCCCGCCCACGGCCGCTTCGACGGCCACATCGTGCAGGGCCA
>DAIRSZ010000288.1:0-2214 GCA_036804165.1 Catalimonadaceae bacterium
GCAAGGGCGAGCGGGAATGGAACGTGGGCGCGGGCATGGCCGATCGGCTCGACTATACCAACTATGAACTGCTGGTGGAGTACGAATGGGCGCCCGTAGATCGCCTGGGGCTGGAAATAGAACTGCCCTTGTCGCTCTACGGTGCCAGCGGCGGGCGGCGTTTTCCTGATAGCCCGCCAAGCACCAACAACCCCGATGGCAACAGTCCGATCCAGGTTGACGACCGACCCGCCAATCGGCTCGAATCCCTCAAGCTGGCGGCGCAATACACTTTTCTGGTGTCTGAGCGGCTCAAAACCTCGCTGGCCGTGGGGGGCATCACCGAGCTGGCCTTCTTCGACTTCAACCGCCTGGGGCGCGAGGGTATTTTCGAAGGCGTACTGTTCAACCCTTTCTTCATTGGCGCCAAAGTCTGGGGCAATCATTTTCATACCCTGCTCTACACCGGGCCGCGCATTTTCACTTCCTTCGGTGGCGAGCGGCCCACCGTGGGCTACGAGATTAATTCCAACTTTCATTACATGATCCCGGGCAGCCGCAATTTTGTCGGTTTGGAGGTTAACCAACTTTTCGACGAGCGGGGTCAGATGGACGTGGTGATGCGACCGCAAATGCGGGTGGTGATCCACGAAGGGCTGATGATCGGCATTGTGCCGGGCATTCCCCTCAGATGGGAGCGCGAGCGGCTCAGTTCGTTCGTGCGCCTGATCTACGAGCCCCGCGAGTTTCGCGAGAGCCGGCGTCACAAGCCGCGCATCTAAGCTTTAAAAAAAATTGGCATAAAAAAGCCCGCTATTCCTCGGAATGGCGGGCTTTTCTCTTTGGTGAATACTCAGCGCAAGACGGTGATCCACCCCTTAAACTGCTTTTCCTCGTAGCGGATCAGGTAGTAGTAGGCGCCGTCGGGCGTGCCCTCGGCCGACCAGCGGAAGTCGCGCCGCTCGTCGAAGAAGACCTGCCGACCCCAGCGATCGAAGATGGCAATGGACCGGAAGCGGTCATTGCAGTTGTCGGGCGGCAAGGTGGCTGCCGGGTCAATCAGGTTCGTGAGTTGATAGAAATCGTTGACCCCGTCTTGGTTAGGCGTGAAGACGTTGGGGGGCGTAAAATCCCGGTCGGCCGAGTCAATGATTTCGATCTGCACCAGCAGCGTATCGAAGCGTGGGGCGGGGCAATGAAACTCTTCGAGCACAAAGCGCACCACAAACGGGTTGGCCCCATCGCGCAGAAAACTACAGTCGGTCTGCCAGGCAAACTGGCTGGCAATCAGCCCACGACCGCGCTGCTGCGGAAAGCGCATGCCGTAGGCCTCCAGGTCGAAGCCCACGCCTTCGGCCCGGAGCGTGAGGGTGCTCGTGTCGGCGTCGAGCCCCAGCACATCGAAGAGGGTATCGCGTCCGGCCAGCAGTTGCACCGCAAAGAAGCGGCTGGCCGTGTCCGTCTGGGGAAAGAGCGTCACGCGGGCGGGCAAATTGGGATATTCGACCGTCAGGGCCAGCGTGAGGGTGTCGCGCAGTGGCAACCCGCACGGATCGTCGGTGCCTACAAAACGCAGGATGTACGGCTCAGGGCGGGCGTTGTCGCAACTTGGTTGCCAGGTGAGGATACCCCTTGCCAGGCTGTCGCCCGCCACCGTCGGGAACAGCACCCCGGCGGGCAGCCCATCGGGCAGCAGCCGCAGCGTGACGGCCTGGCCATCGGGATCGGTCGCCGTAATGGGCAGTTGGAGTGGTACGTTGGCGGGCACCGTCAGGGCCGTTACGTCCGGGTCGTCGAGCCGCACCGTGGGCGCCTGGTTGGGCGGCGGCACCACCTGAATCCAGACCCGGAGTGTGTCGCGCTGGGGCAAAATGCAGGCGAAGTCCTGCACCACAAAGCGCAGTTGGTAGGGGAACGGGTTGAGTTGCTCGCAGCGAGGAGTCCAAATAAACTCGCCGTCCACCTGGCTCACACCCGCCCCTTCAGAAAACGCCATGCCCGTTTGGGCCAGCGGAAAGCCGATGCCCGCCACCACCAGGCGGATGGAATCGCCGTTGGCGTCGGTGGCCGTTACGGTAAAGCGCAATTCTTCGTCCACGACGGCAATGACCGTATCGGGCAAAACGTTGTCTGCCAGCACACCCAGCACCACGGGCGCAAGGTTCTCTTCGGGAATCAGCCGAAACCAGACCACCAGCGTGTCCACGCCCACCGCCTCGCAGTTGAGGTCGCGGG
>DAIRSZ010000289.1:0-2192 GCA_036804165.1 Catalimonadaceae bacterium
CCGCCGGAGCAAGTAGTTGTTGGGCGAAGTCCAGTTGTCTTTGAGCAGCTCTTCGAGATAGTCAGCGTAGGCGCGGGCGGGCTGGGCCTGGCTGCGGACAAAGGCCCCCGACGCTTCGTCGTAGAAATCCATCCGCCAGTCCGAATAGACGATGTCCACGGCGGGGTCGGCTTCGAGGGCGGCGGCTTGCGCGGCAAACTTGCCCGGCAGCAGCACGTCGTCGGCATCGAGCCACTGGATGTAGGCGCCGCCGGACTGCGCAAAGGCGTGGTTGCGAGCGGCATTACCGCCTTTTTGCGGATTACGAAAAATGCGCACCACTTCCGGATATTGCTTTTGATAGCGCTCGAGCACCCCCCAACTCTCATCGGTCGAGTGGTCGTCCACCACGATAACCTCCCCTACCCGGTTTCCTTGCGCCAGCACACTGTTGAGGCAGGCGGGCAGCCAGCGGGCATTGTTGAAGTTGGGGATCAGGGTGGAGACGCGAAACATGGTTACGCTTTTTGGGTGACGATCGCAGCCAAAGGTCAGGTGCCTTTGTTAGGAATACAACCTTTGGAGCCGCCGCCGTACGCGCGTCTGGTTGTGGGCAAACCACTGGTTGAGGATCGCAAATTTGCGGGTGGCTTTCCAGTAGCGCCAACCTGAAATTTCATTAGTCCGGTAGAATCCGTTTTTTGTGATATAAAATTCGCTTGGAACGCTTTTCCAATCTGGAAAAGCGAAGTAATACTGCCCTTTGAGCCACACAAAGTGCAGCAGCAGGGTTTCTGTGCCGCCTTCGGTGAGCACGCCGTCTTGCCAATGAAAGGGAATGTTCCCGGCGCTCTCGCGGGCGATGTTGGCGAAGTAGGCGCGTAGCTGACCGGCCCGCACTTCCCGGTCAATCACGTGCGACATGCTGTCAATGTCGGTTTTCACGTCGGCCACTGCCTGGCCTGCCCACAACTGCGGCCAGGCAAAGTTGCACTCACTAAAGCTGTAGTGCTTCTCGGAGG
Source organism: Catalimonadaceae bacterium (assembly GCA_036804165.1). Lineage (GTDB taxonomy): Bacteria > Bacteroidota > Bacteroidia > Cytophagales > Flexibacteraceae > DAIMZG01. The sequence continues at coordinate 1,002 of DAIRSZ010000289.1, forward strand.
TGAGCACACGCTCATAATCTTCACTTTTTTTGTAGAGACTATTTAAATAGTCATTATTCCTGAACAGAAAGAAAAAGCCCGTCAGATATCCCTTTCGGGCGCTTATTACGTCGTACTGATCGAGCAACGCGTCGTCTATGTAATGGCCAATGTGGCCGTACACCAGATCAATGTCCGTATAGCCCCAAAAGTCGTAGCCGCGCAACGGCTCGGCCAATACCTGACCAAGTAGCGTTTTGAGATCGCAAATTTTGTAGGGGTCGCCGAGCGAGATGGGTAGGCCCGTACGCGCCGCTGCCAGGTGGCCGAGCTGCGCCAGGTTCATGGGCAAAAAACGGATGTTGTCCGCGTGGGCGGGCGGCACGGCGCAGTCGGTCACAAACAAAAAATCAATGTACCGATTGCGCCGACAGGTTTCGAGAAACACGTCGAAATAAGAAGGCCATTTACCGAAATAGCAGCTAATGAGGCACACTTTATGTTTCATAGCGGACATTTATTGGGGCGGGGCGTTCAGGCTTCGTAGGCATATCCCGCCAAAAAGTCGTAGGCTTTGGCGCGTCGTGCCACTTCTTCTACCAGGTCGTCGGGCCACGTCACTTTGCGACGGCTCTGGTTTGGGCGGGGCATCACAATGCGGCAGCAGTCTTCGAGATAGGCGGGGGACGGCGCCAGTCCCAAAAAATCGCACACGCTGCGCAGCACTTCCGCAGGCTGCCCGACCAGGGCCTCGTGCCGCACGTCAAGGACTTCGAAGCGGGCGTCTTGCCGCAGCTGGCTGATCGTTTCTACATCCCGAAAATGGTTTTCCAGGCCAAACCGCAGTTCGGCCTCGTTCAGGTCGGTGCGCATGTCGTTCATCCGGCGCAGGCGCGTAGTGATGCAGTCGTAGGGATTGCGGACGTAGTGAATGATCTTGACGGGTACCCGCACGGTGTCCAGCAGCCTGGTCATCAGCGCGGGGTGCTGGCGTATCCACTTGGTAGATACCCCGCCCTTCTTGTCGCCAATCAGGCGCAGGTGCTCGTAGCGCCCTTGCCACTGGTTGGGCACCTGGTACGAGTAGCCCGCACACACCGAACCTTCGCGGTGAAAGCGGCGGGCATTGGCCACGAGTTTGGCAAAAACGGTATTCCGGTCAGTATGCGGATTGGCGTGCAGCAAGCCAAGCACGTCGAGTTCGTGCGCCAC
>DAIRSZ010000290.1:0-2188 GCA_036804165.1 Catalimonadaceae bacterium
GTGATGCTGGTGGTGATCACCTCCGACCGCGGACTTTGCGGCGCCTTCAACACCAACGTCAACCGACAAGTGATGCGGCTGCTGCAAGGCAAATACGCCGCCCAATCGGCGGCGGGCAACGTGCAGATGCTCAACGTGGGCAAGAAAGGCTTCGACTACCTCAAGCGGCGCGACCAACCTTGCACGGGGCGCTATGCCTCGCTGTTTACCGACCTGAGCTTCGACAACGCCCGCGCCGCGGCCGAATATGTAATGGACATGTTTGCTAATGGACAGATTGACCGCGTCGAGTTGGTCTATAACGAGTTTCGGAACGTGGCCACGCAGGTGGTGCGCACCGAGCAGTTTCTGCCTATTGTGCCTGCCGAGCCAGACCCCGATCAGCCACAAAGCACGGTGGACTACCTCTACGAGCCTTCGGCCGAATACATCATCGAAGAGCTGATCCCCAAATCGCTCAAGATTCAGTTCTACAAAGCCCTGCTCGACTCGAACGCCGCCGAAAACGGCGCCCGGATGACGGCCATGGACCAGGCCACCGACAACGCCGGCGAGCTGCTCAAGGAGTTGCGGCTGATCTACAACCGCACGCGCCAGGCGGCCATCACCAAAGAGATTCTCGAGATCGTAGGCGGGGCCGAAGCCCTGGCCGCTGATAACTAAGCTCTGCTGAAGAAAAGAAAAAAGCCCTCCGAAGAGGGCTTTTTTTGTGTGCAGCACATGGGCATCGTGCAGCGACTGCGAACTATTGGCGCACCACGCGGAGCGTTTCCTGGCCGTTGGCCGTCGTTACCCGCAAGAAATATACCCCTTGGGGCAACCGCGCGGCATCGCGAATGGTGACTACGTCGGCCGCTTGCACGGTCGAGATCGGGTGCAGTTTTCCGTCCAGGCCATAGAGCGCCAGGTGGGCGGGCGAAGTGTCGGCCAGGCGGACGTGCAATGTGGACGTGAAGGGCACCGGATAAGCGACCAGCGGCGCACTGACCATGCCGCCGCCGTTGCCTTCGCCCGTCAGTACGTTGAACTGAATCGTGAGCGGCGTTCCCCCCAAACCATTGCCTTGCATTTTCGAGAAGGGAGTGGCCGTCAGCGTGTGCAGGCCTTCGTTGAAACTGCCCACCAAATAGTCGCTGCCTTGGTTGGCAAAGAGGGCGTAGATGGCGTTGTTTTCGATCTGCGTGCGCATAGTAGCACCGCTCAACTGAAATACTACTGAGCCGATGGGCGTAGGCATGGTTTCGGCCCGGATGTTCAATTGGTTGCCATTGGGCAGTTGGGCCAAGTCAATTTCATCGTTGTCTTGCAAAACCCGGAGGTCTTGATCGGTGACTGCGTCCACGAGGATAAACTGCGTTACTTCTGCCCCGTAGATCACCTCGAAGTTGATGGTCAGTGGTTGACCCATCTGACCAGTCGCATTGGTCATGGCAAAAGGAGTAGCAGTCAGCGTGTGGTTGCCCAGGTTGAAGTTGCCTGATAGGAAGTTGCCTCCGATATCGCCAAACAGGGCATAAGGTGCTACGTTTTCGGTGCGCATGTTCGAGGTGGCGCCCGAAAGTGCCAGCCGCACCGAGCCAACTACGCTGGGCGTGGTGATGGCTACGACGTTGAGGTGATGGGTAGTCAGCGTAGCCAGGTCTATCACATCGCCGTCTTGGATCGGCCCGATCTCGGTGTCGGTATCGGTATTGACGAGCACAAACTGCGTGACGGCCCGTTCGACGATCGTGAAGTTGACCGTGAGGGGCGTGCCCGCCTGACCCATGCCGTTGGCCATCGAGAAGGGCGTAGCCATCAGTGTGTAATTGCCCGGCGGCAGCACCTCTCCGAAGAAATCATCGTCCACATTGGCAAAGAGCGAATAAGGCTCAAAGTTTTCGATGCGGTCTTGATTGATCGGGCCGCTGAGGGTCAGGCGCAGGCTACCGACTTCGACGGGCATGGTGAAGGCCCGTATGGTGAGCGAATCGGGCGAAAAGAGAATGATGTCGCCGTCGCTGAGGGGGCCAATCTCGATATCCGTTTCGGCGTTGATAAGCACAAAGCGGGTTACTTTCGAAACCGAGTCGGTGGGTGGCTCGGGATCTTCGGGTACCATAATGACGGGTACAATGACGATGTTTGCTTGCTGCGTGACAAGCCCCAGGCGAGCCGTCACCTGGTCGTTGCCGGCGTTGGCAGCGAT
>DAIRSZ010000291.1:0-2175 GCA_036804165.1 Catalimonadaceae bacterium
CGGCGTGTATTTGCGGAAACCGGGCCGCCGCCACAGCCCCCCTTTCGTTGGCCACGATGGTGAGCAGGCGCGTGCTGCCCGGGTCGAGTTGCGCCAGCACCTCGGCCGTATCGCGCATTTGGGGGATGGCCTTGGGCGATACGAAGCTGCCGCAGTCGAGGGTATGAAAACCCACGCCGAGCAGGGCCTGCAAGTAGGCCACTTTGTCGGCAGTGGAGATGAAGTGGGACAGCCCTTGCATGGCATCGCGCGGGCATTCTACAATTTGCATAGGTGTGGGCTAGTAGGTAGGTGGGGTCTAAATTAGCAAATTGCCTCCGGACACCGGGCCGCTGCTTTCGGATGGATGTCCTTATCTTGCACGCTCACTTTTAGCGCTCATGAGCAAAACTAAATCTGTGTACGTATGCCAGCAATGCGGCGCCCAGTCGCCCAAATGGCTGGGCAAATGTCCTGCTTGTGGCGCCTGGAACTCGTACGTAGAGGAAATCGCCGCTAGCAAGGGCGAGGCCAACACTTGGAAAGCGGCCACTGCTGCTGGCCGGTCAACCACCACCGTAGCCCGCCCACGCGCCCTGCGCGAGATCAGCTACTCGGAAGAAGTGCGCACGCCCACCACCGACGCCGAACTCAACCGCGTGCTCGGCGGCGGCATAGTGCCTGGTTCGCTGGTGCTTATCGGCGGCGAGCCGGGCATCGGTAAGTCCACGCTTATGCTGCAGATCGCCCTGGGGCTGCCCCAACGCGTGCTCTACATATCGGGCGAAGAAAGCGAACAGCAAATACGGATGCGGGCTGAGCGCCTTGGCAGCGCAACGGCCGAGTGCTTTATCCTGACCGAAACGGCCACCGATAATATTTTTCGGCAAATCGAAGACCTGCAACCCGATCTGCTGGTGATAGACTCGATCCAGACCCTCCACACCCACCGGATTGAGTCGGCGGCGGGCAGCGTGGCCCAGGTACGCGAATGCACCGCCGAACTGATGCAGTTTGCCAAGGCCACGGGCACGCCCGTTTTCCTGATCGGACACATCAACAAAGAAGGCAGCCTGGCGGGTCCCAAGGTGCTCGAACACATGGTGGACACGGTGCTGCAGTTTGAGGGCGACCGCCACCTGACCTACCGCATTTTGCGCACGACCAAAAATCGCTTTGGTTCTACCTCCGAGCTGGGCATCTACGAAATGCAAGGCACGGGCCTGCGCCAAGTAAGCAATCCGTCCGAGATCCTCATCTCGCAGCGCGACCAGCCCATGAGCGGCGTGGCCATCGGGGCCACCCTGGAGGGCAACCGCCCCTTGCTGGTCGAGGTGCAGTCGTTGGTGAGCGTGGCCACCTACGGCACGCCGCAGCGCTCGCCCACGGGCTTCGACGCCAAGCGGCTCAATATGTTGCTGGCCGTGCTGGAAAAACGCGGGGGCTTTCGGATGGGGGCGCAAGATGTGTTTCTCAACATCGCGGGGGGGCTGCGCATCGAAGACCCGGCCATTGACTTGGCCGTTTGTGCGGCCGTCATTTCTTCTTACGAAGAGGCTCCCCTGCCGCCACACGCTGCCTTTGCGGCCGAAGTAGGGCTGGCGGGCGAGGTACGGGCCGTCTCGCGGGTGGAGAGCCGCATCAGCGAAGCGGCCAAGTTGGGCTTCAAAGAAATTTACATTTCCCGGTTCAACCAGAAAGGACTCGACGCGCAAGCTTTCCCAATCGAAATTCACGCCGTTTCGCGGCTCAATGAGGTTTTCGAGCGACTTTTGGCGTAGTTCGTAGCCGGATTCAAACTGCCAAATTTCCCGTCATGGAAAGTTTACTGGCCGCCCGCCTGGGGGTGGACGCGGAAATATTTCATTGGGTGCTGGTGCCCCTTTTCATTTTCTTTGCCCGCATCACCGATGTGTCCATCTCGACTATCCGGATGATGCTCGTCATCAGTGGGCGCAAGGAGCTGGCCCCCTTCATTGGTTTCTTCGAGTCGCTCATCTGGCTCATTGCCATCGGGCAAATCTTGCAGAACGTGGGCAGCGTAGTGACCTACCTGGCTTATGCGAGTGGATTTGCCACGGGCACCTACGTGGGTATGCGCATCGAAGAGCGGATGGCCCTGGGCAAGGTCATTGTCCGGGTTATTACCCAGCGCGACGCCACGGCTTTGCTCGGTGCCATCCGTCAGGCGCAATA
>DAIRSZ010000292.1:0-2169 GCA_036804165.1 Catalimonadaceae bacterium
TGCGCCTGCTCGTCTGCGGCGGGGGCGACGTGCTCGACGCCCTCCGGCAGCGGGCTGCCGAGCGGCAGGTGGCCCACCGGGTGCGGTTTATGGGCTTCGTGACGCCCGCCGATTTGCCCTCGCTCATTGCCGGGGCGTGGGCGGGCTACCTCTTGCTCAGCGACCAAGGCTTGAGTTACTACTATTCGCTGGCCAATAAATTTTTCGATTATATACACGCTGGCATTCCCCAACTGACGGTGGACTTTCCCGAATACCGGGCCATCAACGCGCAGCACGAAGTAGCCTGCCTGCTGCCCCTCGACGTAGAGCAACTCGTGGCGGCCCTGCAAAGGTTGCAGAACGACCCCGCCTACTACCAACGCCTGGCCGATAATGCCCGCCAAGCCAGAGAAATCTATCACTGGGAGGCCGAAGAGCAAAAACTACTGGCCTTCTATGACCGGATTCTTTCTTCCTGAAAAACGTGGACACACCAAAACAGCTTGTCGTCATTGTGGGACCCACGGCCGTGGGCAAAACCGAACTGTGTGTGGCGCTGGCCGAAAAGTGGAAAACCGAAGTGGTGTCGGCCGATGCGCGCCAGCTCTACCGGGAGATGCAGATTGGCACGGCCCGGCCCACGGCGGCTGAGCTGCGGGGCGTGCCGCACCATTTTTTGGGTTCGCATTCGGTGACTGAGGACTACCACGTAGGGCAGTACGAAGCCGATGCGCTGGCCTTGCTCGACCAGCTCTTCACCCGCCACGACCGGCTGATCCTGACGGGCGGCTCGGGCCTTTATGTGCAGGCCGTATGCGAAGGGCTAGACGCCATGCCCACCGTGGACGCCGCCAGTCGTCAGCAGGCCCGCGACCTCTACGCCCGTGAAGGCCTGGCGGCCCTGCAGCGGGCCGTGGCCCTGCGCGACCCGGCCTACTATCGCCAGGCCGACGTGCAAAACCCGCAGCGGCTGATGCGGGCCCTTGAGGTGATGCTCGCTAGCGGACAGCCCTTTTCGGCGTTTCGGACGGCCCAGCCGCAGCCGCGCCCTTTCAAAGTAGTCAGGCTCGGCCTAACGCGCGCCCGCCCGGTGCTCTACGCGCGCATCCACCAACGGGTAGCGGCCATGCTGGCGGCCGGCCTGGTGGACGAGGTGCGCGGTTTGCTGCCCCACCGCGACCGCAACGCGCTCCAGACCGTAGGCTACCGCGAGGTGTTTGCGTACCTGGACGGAGATATTGACGAGGCCGAAATGCGGCGCCTGCTCGGGCGCAATACGCGCCGCTACGCCAAGCGCCAACTTACCTGGTTTCGGCGCGACCGGACCATCGCCTGGCTCGACCTTGACACGCTGTCCGACCCGGCCGCCGTCATTGCCGACAGCATCGGCCCGTAGAAACGCGATTCATCGCGTCTGGACTGCGATAGATCGCGTCTTCAAACCTCCGAGGTCTTGCTTTCGAAGTGCAACGGGCAGCTAACCTCCAGACCTCGGAGGTTTTGCTCAGACCAGCCGAAAACCGAACAGTTTGGCCGAAAGCCGCCCGGCAGTGCTTTGCACAAACTCGTTGTAGAAGCGGCGGTGCTGGCGGGCTTCTTGGCGGGCTTTGGCCAGTTGAACTTCGTTGGCCTTGAGCACCTCCCACTGCGGTTGGGTGTCAAGCAGGTGTTGGGCAGGGTGCGTAGTGAGCCAGTCCGTCAGGGCGGGGCCGAACGGGTCGGGGGCCAGCGGGTGGCTAGGTAGTTCGTCCGTAAGGGCCGCAGGCCATTCAGGACTTTGGGTGCGCAGGGCGCGTACGGTGAGTTGTCGCTGCTGCAAAAACCGCTGCACGGCCGTTTGCTTTTCCTCAAAGGCTTGCCGTCGCTGCCGCAGCGTGTGGTAGTTGAGCAGCATCCAAAGCAGCAGAAAGCCGCCAAAGGCGACGGCAATCGGAATCATTCCCATATGAAAGACGCCTTGTGGCGCGGAAGTATAATTGACAAAACCGTCAACAAAGCCATTTGGTTACGCCGGATGGCTAGCTTGCGCGCGCCGTACGCCGACCAGCAACTGCGCTACCTGCAAGGATACATCGAGCATCAGGATTTTGGGGTTGGCGTTGCGCTCCAGGTGGTAGGCGGCCTCCTGAAAGAGCTGCACCAACTGCGCCGTTTGGTCAGGGCCAAACAAGCGCCCGAAGTTGTGTA
>DAIRSZ010000293.1:0-2164 GCA_036804165.1 Catalimonadaceae bacterium
GACATCCGCCGCCCCGAGTACAGCCGCTCGATCACCAACGGCAACATGTCGTACCTATTCAACATTGACCAGTTCAACCTGCTCACGGTCAGCCCCATTGACCTCAACGTGACCGATACGCGCCAGCTTGACCCGCAGTTTGAGGAGTTCCTGCGCGAACTCGAGCGCCGGGGCAACCAGCTCATCCGCAGCTTCGACCGGGCTTTGGTTACGAGCACTTCGGCCTCGTACACCTTCAACAACAACCCGCGCGGGGAAAACAAGCGGTACATGTTTTTTAAAGCCTTTGCCGAGGTAGGCGGGCTGGTGCCCAGCCTGATCAGCCAGGAACTGATGAACGACACGAGCGGGCAGATCGGCCGCCTGAAGTATTTTCAGTTCTACAAAGTCAACACCGATTTTCGCTACTATTACCCGCTGGGCCGCCATACGGTACTAGCCAACCGCCTGCACGTGGGCGTGGCCGTGCCCTTCGGACAAACGACCACGTTGCCCTACGAGAAGTTTTTCTTTGCCGGCGGCAGCAACAGCATCCGGGCCTACCGACCGCGCCGCCTGGGGCCGGGTTCTTTTTCGGCCGAAGAAGACGCCGATATCCCGTCTTTCCTCTTCGAGCAGCCCGGCGACATTTTGCTCGAAGCCAGCGTCGAGTTGCGCCAAAAGCTGTTTTCGGTGTTTGAAGGTGCCTTTTTTGTGGATGCGGGCAACGTCTGGGCCATTCGCCCCGACCCTTCGCGCCCCGGAGCTACTTTTGGCTGGGATACCTTCTACAACGAGATTGCCGTTGGCACGGGCGTGGGCCTGCGGCTCGACCTCTCGTTCCTGATCCTGCGCCTCGACCTGGGCATCCGGGCCTTCGACCCGGCCCGGCCGCCGGGGCAGCGCTACGTGCTCAATCGCTTCACCTTTCGCGACAACGACACCTTTGCGCTGCAAATCGGGATCGGGTATCCGTTCTAACTCATCGGGTGATATTTGTCATGCGCAGTAGCATAGTTTTGCGTACATTGCAAGCGTTATAGCAGCCCTATGCGCACTTTCGGAAGTTTCTTGTTGATCCTGATCACCTTGCTGAGCACCTCGCTCACGGCCTTGGTGCGGGCCAACTACGAACTCAACCGTGAAGTGATTGCGCGCTACTTTTGCATCAACCGCAACCGTCCCGAATTAGGCTGCCAGGGCCAGTGCCACCTCCGGCAACAGCTCGACACGGCCCAGTCGGCCGAGAAGTCGCTCACCTGCGCGCCGGGCGGCGATGTATTCGACCCGGCCCACCTGCCCGTGTTGCCCGGGCGGGCCATTCAGCGGGGTCAAACGCTGGCCGCCCCGCGCTACCTAGCCCCATTCGACGGGCCTGCGCCCGCCTCTGACGGGCCATTTCATCCGCCCCGGGCGTAAGGTTTCCGTATTTATTTCCTCTCCCGCGACGTTTGGCAGGACAATACTGCCTTTTTCAACGTTGTTGTTGCATGCGTGCTGCGTACTTACCTAAGTACACGGCACACGGGAGCGCCCTTGATCGAACGGTAATCTTATCCTCACTATTCCCATGCGAATCTTTATTTGCTGGACTTTACTGCTGAGCCTGTGGGCCTGCGGAACCGACGACGGACCCGTGTCCCCTCCCCCCGACGATGCCGCCGGGCCGCTTTCGCCCGCCCAACCCATTGCGCTGACGGCGCCTTTCTACTTCGGCAACCGTCACCAGGCCATGCTACCCGCCGATAATCCCACCACCGACCGAGGGGTGGAACTGGGGCGGATGCTCTTCTACGAAAAAGCCCTTTCGGCCGATCAGACCATTTCGTGCGGCAGTTGCCACCAGCAAAGCAAGGCCTTTACGGACGGCCGCGCCCTGGCCGTGGGCATTGGCGGAGCCGTCGGGACGCGCAGCAGCATGTCGCTGGCCAACCTCATGTGGGTGAGCCGCCTTTTCTGGGATGGCCGCGTGGACGGCCGCCAGCGCGGCCTCGAGACCCAGGCCCTGATCCCGATCGAAGACCCGATCGAGATGCACCTGCCCTTGCCCCAGGCCGTGGCCCGTCTGCAGGCCGACGCCCGCTACGTGCGCCACTTCGAGGCCGCCTTTGGCACGCCCGAAGTCACCGACGACCGCATCGCCCGGGCGCTGGCCCAGTTTCAGCGGACGCTCGTGTCGCACAAT
>DAIRSZ010000294.1:0-2124 GCA_036804165.1 Catalimonadaceae bacterium
TGGTCGTAGAACCACAAGATGCGGACTTCGGCGCCTTGCAGATAGATTTTCTCGAGCAGGCGCATGAGGTCGAGGATGTACTCCGAAGAGCTGGAATTGAAGTAGCTCAGGCGGAATATCAGTTCGGTACGGGGGGCGGGATTGTCAATATAGGCAGCCATCCAGCCCAGCAAAGGGCGATAAAGCTCATAGGCATTTTCGGGAATGGACTTTCCCGTCAGTTGCAGCAGGCCCGTGTTGGGGTCGAAAGACACGTAGGGTGCCTTGACGGTAGGGGCCAATTGTAGCGTTTGCATGACGATCGGAAGAAGCCAGACTGCCGCACACGCTGCGCAGCAAGCAGAGGCTAAAGTAAATAAAAAAGCTACTTATCGCCATCTGGAAGGCCCCCACCCTGTTCGAGAACGATTTTGCGCGTGTAATATGGCTCGTAAATTATTCACTTACCGCTACTTGCAAGCTAAAAAATCCGTGCTGGTCGTCAATGGGCTCGAAGTTATACTCAATCTTGTGTCCGGACCGGCGCGCCATGTCCAACAGACCTACTCCCGCTCCGCGCGGCAAGTCTGGCGGCGCAAGCTGATTCGAAAGCCGTACGCGGTAGCGCTGGGTGAGGTCTTCGCGGCTCATGGCGTTGACTTCGTCGAGGCGGCGCATCAGGGCTGTGGCGTCGGCCGACGCCATGCAATTGCTCGTGGCAACGTAAAAGTGCGCTTTGCCCCGACCTACGAACAGGGAAGGCTTGGGGGCTGCGGGCTGAGGCTTGGCGTGATGATAGACGTTTTGCAAGGATTCTACCATAATATTGAACAGCTTACGCCGCACGGGGGGGCGCACACTCAGCTCGGCCAATTTGGTATCTATCAATTGCAACAGGGCCGTGATGGTTTCGCCGCTGAACTGGCCCGAATACGAAAGCATGACTTCTTTAGCGGCAGTAAACCACGACGGAAAGACGGAAACCGAACGCATCTTGTCGAAGGAGGCCATAGGAAATACTACGCCGCAATGTGAATGTGTGAAAGAAAAAAGAGATGGAGTGATCAACTTGATTCGGAAGAGTTTTATCAAAAAGTAAAAAACCTTGCGCTCTTTGGTTTTGATCTTCACCCAAAGCACAGAAGAATGAATAAATCTATTCACTTTTAATGTCGGCAATATACAAAATGGTTTTGGTCAAATAAAAATCTCACCAAGTTTTCATTCCATATTTTTAGCTGCCTATGCGTCCTTCGTACGACCGACAGTTTTCCCGTTTTTCCCCACGGGAAATTTTTTTGCTTTGTATGGCTTGGATGGGCTTCGTCCTGACGTGTGCGGGCCAGCCTTTCGACTACCGCTCGGCCGACAACCCGCACTACTGGGCCCACCGCCCGCCCGTGCCCGGCTACTGGCAGCAAGACGTGCACTATCGCATCGCGGCCTCCGTGGACGACGAACGCGACCTGATCGAAGGGCGCGCCTTTGCGCTGACCTACTGGAACAACGCCCCCGACACGCTCCGTCATTTGTTCTTCCACCTCTACCAGAACGCCTTTCAGCCCGGCGCCTACTACCACGACCTCTGGCTCAACAACACGGGACAAGAACCGCGCTTCGGCCGCTACGAAGCCCAGGGCCTGGGCACCATCACCGAGGACATCCGCGTCAACGGCCAGCCCGTAGCCTCCGAACTCGACAACACGCTCCTGCGCCTGACCCTCAACCAGCCCCTGGCTCCGGGCGACTCGCTCACCGTGACGATGCGCTTTACTACCTACTTTGACCGGGGCCAGATGCGCCGCCGCATGAAAATGTTCGAGGCCTACGGCCACAAGCACTACGACGGCGTACACTGGTACCCCAGCCTGGCCGTCTATGACCGCAAGTTTGGCTGGACCACCGAGCAGCACCTCGACAAAGAGTTTTACAGCGATTTTGGCACCTTCGAGGTGGCCCTCACCTTTCCGCAAGAATACGTCGTGGAGGCCACGGGCGTGTTGCAAAACGCCGACGAGGTGCTGCCCGACACCTTGCGCGCCCAACTCGACCTGTTCAACTTTCGGGACAAGCCCTTTGGCTCGGCCCCCTCGGTGATTACGCCGCGCGTGCCGGGGCGCACCAAGACGTGGCGCTTCCGGGCCG
>DAIRSZ010000295.1:0-2124 GCA_036804165.1 Catalimonadaceae bacterium
GAGCATCTGCCTTACAAGCAGAGGGTCGGGGGTTCGAATCCCTCAGGGCCCACCCACAAAAGCCGTTCGCACGAACGGCTTTTTTTATGCATAGTGGTGATAGAGGAGGAACACAAAGAGGTACAGCCAGAGGGCATCTACGAAGTGCCAATAGATGCTCACCAGCTTGAGCCGGGCTCGCTTGGCCGGATTAAGTCCCGCCACGAAGGCCTCTACGTAGCGACGGTGGCGGAAAGCGTCGCGCAGGGCGAAGATAAGTACCAGTATGCCGCCCACCAGGTGCAACAGGTGGATGCCCGTAAAGATGTACACCAGCGCGCCCGTGGCCGCACCTTGCAAAAACACGCCCGCCGCGTGCAGTTCGTACCAGCCCAGCACTTGCAGCGCCGAAAACACCAGCCCCAGCACGAAGGTCAGCAACAGCCACCGTCGGTATGGGCCGTAGGCCTCGCGGGCAAAAGCCTGGTTGCACCACCGCAGCGTCAGGCTGCTGAGCAAGATCACGAGGGTGCTGGCCCAAAAGGCGGGGGGCACGTCGAACGGGGGCGCGCCGCCCTTGATGAGCACGTAGAACACGCTGAGGAACAAAAAAACCAGCACGCTGCCCACCATCCCTAGCCAGAGCATGGTCAGGTAGGGGTCGCGGCGGGCGTACATCAAACTTCGCATGGCAGCCATGTGCACCAGATTATGAGGCCAAACAGATAGTGCATACAACACCTTACATGCAAAGAAGGTTGAAAAATGCCGTCATCAAATTTCTGGTGGGGCAGCGGCATTTTTACAGACTTGCCGTACTTTTAGTCTGTCAAGTAGGCTGGTCAATTTTACCTCATGAAGACTCAACTGGTTGTGTTTTGGTGGCTGTTGCTGACGGGGCTAGCCCCCCGCGTGTCGGTGGCCCAGGACTTGCAAATAGGGGCCGCCCAGCGCACCATCGCCGGACAAACCGTGCCGGGCTGGGCCTCGGCATTGCCCCTCGACCGTCGCCGGGTAGAAAAGGCCTGGGCCGATCGGTTGCGCCGCTGGGGGAAGGTGAAATCGAGCAAATCGGTGTACACCCTCGAGTCGGCCCTGCTCCCGGCCATTTCGCTTAACCCGGTACGGGTAGTGTCGTTGACCGAAAAAATGACCGATGGCGTGGTAATATTTTTGGCCGTGGCCGATGCCGACGGCTACCTGACGGCGCAAGACGAAAAAGCCGACCTGATGGTGGGCTTTCTGGAAAGCTTCGCCCAGCAAGCCTTCCGCGATGAAAAGGCCCGGGACGTAGCGCTGGCCGAAAAGCAACTCGCCCAGGCCGAGCGTCACCACGCCCAACTGCGCAACGAGCAAACGCGCCTGACCGACAAGCAAGCACGCAATACTGACCAGCACCACCAACTCGAACAGTCCCTGGCCGCCCTGGAGAACGAAACGCCGACCCTGGCCGCTACCGTTGCGGCCCAACTTGACGCCTACCAGGACCTGGTGGCCGATACCGTGCTGCCCAAAAAAGAAACTGCGCGCTTGCGTCAGCCGCTGAGCGCAGCCGAAAAAGCGCAACAACAGCACCAGCAGCAAATGGCCCGCACTACCCAAAAACTTCGGGCCAACCAACAGCAACACCAACGGCTGACCACGTCTTTGGCCGAAAATGCCCGGCGACAATTGGCAGCGCAGGAGGCCATCGCCGCCGCCCGCCAGCACCTGGAAGCAGCGCGCACCAGCCTGGCCGAAATGGTGAAATGAACCCCTTCGACCTGCCAGAACAGGTCAGCGGTGCCACCAAAAGTTGAAAAGCACACAGCATCAGGGGTTACGCACGCGCATAAGAAGAATATGCTGACCTATAAGCCTTGATTGGACAATCTCCGGAGGGCTTTCCTGATTTTGCGCGGTGCGTTTAATCAATAAATTATTTACTGAAAATACCTTTAACAACTTGTTTACCTGCGAGAGAAAAAGAGATTAAGAGTGATACGACTTGCTATGTGTACTTATTTATTGCTCGCTCTCCCCATCTCTCATCTCAGGTAAAATGAAAAATTTAATACGTTTTGTAGGTGTTTTTTTGTGGGGTATGCTGCTTCTGCCCGATGCCCAGGCGCAGGAGCGCTACGCTGACAGCGTAATTGCTTTTAG
>DAIRSZ010000296.1:0-2123 GCA_036804165.1 Catalimonadaceae bacterium
CAGCCCGTGCTGCGCCTCGGCGAAAAGGGCGTGGCGCCCAAAGCCGCCCATCCCGAACACGTAGGCGACCTCGGCGTAGCCAACGGCAATGTCCTCGACGCGGTGCACGCCCGTGGTGGGCGGCGGGGTAGGGGTGATTTGGCCACGGTGGGTGACGCACCCGAGCAGGCAGCCCGATAGCGCGCTGAATAGCAGAAGACGCATCTTAATTTGTTATTTGTGCTGACAATTTATAGACGAAGAATGAATTTTCCCGTAACCGTTCAGAAAAATTGGGCGACCCGTGTAAGATTAAACCAAATACCGACCTCGGTCATTGTTAATACCGCAGGGCGTTTCAACCTTGGCAATCTATCAGACCAGACCATAGACCATGATCATCATCATCGGAGCGGGCATTTCGGGCCTGGCCCTGGCCTACGAACTGCAGCAGCGCGGGGCCGAATACCTCCTGCTCGAAGGCAGCGACCGCCCCGGCGGCCTCATTTGCTCGCGCCGCGACGGCGACTACCTCTTCGAGTTTGGCCCCAACTCCATCCTGCTCGACGACGCCACGGCCGACCGCCTCGGCCAGGTGGTGCCCGCCGACGCGTGGCTGCGGCCCCACCCCGTGAGCGAGGCGCGCTACATTTACCGCCGGGGGGCGTACCAGAAGCTGCCCACCAATCCGGCCCAACTGCTCACCGACGGCTTCTTCAGCCCGGCTACCCGCGTGGCGCTGGTGCGCGAGCCGTTCCGGCCGGCCCGCTCGGTGCCCGACGAAACGTTGCAGGCTTTCATCACCCGGCGCTTCTCGCGCGAGGTGGCCGACTACGCCCTCAACCCCTTCGTGGCCGGAGTCTATGCGGGCGATCCGCGCCGCCTGCTCACCGAAAAGGCCTTCCCGCTGTTGGTGGAAATGGAACGCGAGCACGGCTCGGTGATCAAGGGGATGATGAAGCGCGGGGGCGCGGGTCGGCGGCAGTCCTACAGCTTCCGCGACGGGCTGCAGACCCTCACCGACGCCCTGGCCCGGGCCGTGCGCCACAAGCACTATCAGCACCACGTCCGCAGCCTGACGCGCACTGACGCGGGCTTCCTGCTCGACGTCCAGTCGCCCGAAGGGCTCAAGACCCTGACGGCCGACCGGGTGGTGATCAGCACGCCGCCCGCCGCCACGCAGCGCCTATTGCAGGAGGCCTTTCCTGACCTGAGCGCAGCCCTGGGGCGCGTGCGCATGCCGCCGATGGTGGGGGTCTATTCGGCCTACAAACGGGCTGACGTTAAGCACCCACTCGACGGTTTCGGCGGGTTGCATCCCCACGTGGAGGGCCTGTTTTCGTCGGGCACCATCTGGAGCAGCTCGGTATTTGCCCATCGCTGCCCAGCCGACGAAGTGCTGCTGACCACCTTTGTGGGCGGCGAACTGAACCGGGCCCACGCCGAGTTGCCCGATGCCGACGTGGCCGACCGCGTACACACCGAGCTGCGCCGTCTTTACGGCATCCGGGCGCGCCAGCCCGTCCGGCGCGAGGTGTACCGCTGGGCGCAGGCCATCCCGCAGTACGACCTGGCCATCAAGCCCGTGTATGCTGCCGCCGCGCAGGCCGAAGCCGCTGGCTTGTTGGTTTGTGCAAATTGGAAAGATGGTGTTTCTTTGTCGGATTGCCTGGGCAAGGCCCAGCGTATTGCCGAACAATTAGCGCCCGTTTCCGCTCCGTGAAAGATGCCCTCGTCATTATCCCGACGTACAACGAGATTGAAAACATCGAGGCCATCGTCCGCCGGGTGATGGCCCTCGCGCCGCCCTTCGATTTGCTGATCGTGGACGACGGCTCGCCCGACGGCACGGCCGACTGCGTGCGGGCTATGCAAGCCGATTTTCCCGATCGGCTGCACCTCGAAGAGCGGCGCGGCAAGCTCGGCCTGGGCACGGCCTACATCCACGGCTTTCGCTACGCCCTGGCCCGCGACTACCAGTACATCTTCGAGATGGACGCCGATTTTTCGCACAACCCCGACGATTTGCTGCGCCTGCACGCCGCCTGCGCCCTCGAAGGCTACGACGTGGCCATCGGTTCGCGCTACGTACAGGGCGTCAACGTCGTCAACTGGCCCATGAGCCGGGTGCTGATGTCGTACTT
>DAIRSZ010000297.1:0-2116 GCA_036804165.1 Catalimonadaceae bacterium
AACTCCCCAATATCAGCACATATATCCGGTTATTTGCATTATCTGATCAACGGCTGACTTATGTAGTTTGTCCTTTACTAACACCCTCAAGAGCCATTTATCCGTGTACTACACGTGTACTACACGTGTAATAAACGTTTAATACACATTTACGAACCCTTTCTCCCTCTGTCTGCGCTTACTCACCCGAAATATATACAATTTCCTGTTTGTTTTGACAAACGAGAGATTTTCGCTCGCCTTTGTATCTCACGACTTCCTAATGGCCTCGTCAAATTTGGTGCATGTCTCTCCTATCGCCGTCGCCCGCGACTGGTAGCCGTTTGCGGGGGCTCCGGACTTTCTGCTTGCTGGCGGCTTTGTCTTTGTCCTGCCTCCCCTTGGTAACGCACCACCCGTCGCTGGTTGTCTATCAATATCGCCCTGCCATTTCTTCCCCGCCGTAGTTCCACCCCACTGATTGCTTGGCTGCCGCGCCGCGTCTCTCCGCGCAGCCGCTCAACTTCGAGCGTGGGGTGCGGGTAATAAACCTGCTGACTTGTCTCCTTCTTCTCGGGTGCCACTAGCCGCCATTCGGTCTGCTGTCCGTTCTGCCGGGTTTCCAGGCGTAGGCCGTGCCGGGCGGCCTCGCGCCCGATCTGTGCCAAACGCAGCTTGCAAGTTTTCCTGGGGCAATTCGACTTGGTAGCCTTCCACCCGGGGGAAGCGAATTTCGAGGGCATCGCATTCGGGCGACACGACCCGGACGTTCTGCGTGGCTTGCGGCCGCGACAACAAGAAAAAGCTCGCCAGCGAAACGCGCTCATGTCCCAACCGCTACAAATACGGGACTACTTCTATGGCCCAGAACAAGCAGGCAAGCCGTAGAAGCGTGATCAACCTTCCGCCTGCGCCTCTTGTGTCCTGAAACTTTTAGTCGCTTTGCTGTGCCTTGCAACTAAGTTGGCCTGCTGTCGGTTGAGTATCCGAATACCACCAAAAGACCGTGCGCGTACGGTCTTTTGACCAAACCCGCTGCGTATGCAACTTGACCTGCTAGTGAATATCATGGGTGGCCCCGCCGTCATTGGACGGCCTGTGCACCACCTGCTCGACTTTATGGTGCTCTCGCGCGAAGGGATGTCGGTAGATGTGGTGCGCGCCATCCAGCACCGGATGGCTTTCACCAACCGCGAAATGAGCCGGATGCTCGACATCTCCGAAAGCACCCTGCAGCGCCTCTTCCGTGCCACGGGTAAAGAAATCCTCAAAAAAGACGAGGCCGAAAAAGCCTACCACATCGCCCGCGTCATTGCCAAGGGCATCGAGGTTTTCGAAGACGAAGGTGACTTCACTGAGTGGCTCCACGCCCGCAACACGGCGCTGGGAGCGGTCGCACCCATCACCCTGATGAACTCGGCCATTGGCCGGGAGCAGCTAGAAGACCTGCTGGTAGGCATTCAGTACGGCACCTACGCCTGAGTGGTAGTCGGCCTATGCTTGTGTACCGCCTCAGCAAAGCTGCCTACATCCGCGACCTGTCCGGCACGGGCGGGCTCTACGGTTCGGGACGTTGGCACCAGAAAGGCACCCGCATCCTCTACACCTCCCAAACCCTGGCCCTGGCCAAGCTCGAGGTGCTGGCCAACACGCCGCTCCTCCCCCGCCATTATGCCCTGCTGGTTCTCAACATCCCCGACAACATCGCCCGCCGGGTGCTGATGGCGGCGCAGTTGCCGCCCAACTGGCGCCATTTTCCTGCGCCCAAGGCGCTGGTGGCCTTTACCGACGACTGGATCGCCGAAGGCAGATGCCTGGTCATGCAGGTGCCCTCGGTGCATTCGCCGTATGAGGTCAATTACCTGATCAACCCGCTGCATCCGGAAGCCAGCCGACTTGAAGTAGTCGAGGTGTTGCCGCACGATTTTGACGAGCGGCTCAAAAATAGGCCTTGAGATACACAAATGTCTGAAGCCACAAGGTATTAGGATATTCGATTTGACGGAAAGGGGAATCAAACGCTTTTTCAAATAGATTTTGACTCATCTCAAAGTTCTTTAACAGATCAAACAACAGTTCGTGTTTATGACGGCTGCCGTCTGCGAAACCGTCTGTTCACTCGGCTAAAAATAGCTAA
>DAIRSZ010000298.1:0-2106 GCA_036804165.1 Catalimonadaceae bacterium
AACCTTTCGGCCATACGACTCTCCGCGTAGGCCCGGCAGCCAAATGCCGGGCAGGCCATCGGTATGCAGGGCAGGTCAAGGCTGTCCGGCTGGCACCACCCAGTCCGTGCTGCGTTAAGCGCGTCCTCTGCGGCTTTGCCGCCCCCTCCAAGCAGTTTTGTTCCACCTTCACGACTTGTCAGCCTTGCAGACTGTCTCACTATTTAGGGTATTTGCGCACGCGAATTTTGCTTCGTTTCAATCTTTGACCCCTTCCTACTCGCAGGCCGCTATGAAAATTGAGGTAATGGTGGCCAGCCCGGCGCACGTAGGCTATGCCCCCGCCATTTGTGACATGATGGCGGCCGCCGCCGAAAAGCGCGGCACGGGCATCGCGCGGCGCTCGCCCCTTTATGTAGAGTCGAAAATGCTGGAAGGCAAGGCCGTCATCGCCCTCTGCGGCGACCAGCTAGCGGGTTTTTGCTACATCGAAACCTGGTCGCACGGCCAGTTTGTGGCCAACTCGGGGCTGATCGTGGACGAAACCTACCGCAACTCGGGGCTGGCCCGGCGCATCAAGCGCGAGATCTTTCAGCTCTCGCGCAAGAAGTTTCCCCAAGCCAAAATCTTTGGCATCACCACCAGCCTGGCCGTTATGAAACTCAACTCCGAACTGGGCTATTCGCCCGTGACCTTCTCGGAGCTGACCACCGACGAGGCCTTCTGGGCAGGCTGCCAAAGTTGCCGCAACTACGACATCCTTACGCGCAACGAGCGCAAGATGTGCCTCTGCACGGGCATGCTCTATGACCCCAACCAGAAAACCAAAAAGCCCTTCAATTTTAAAGAGAAAGTTACTATCCTGACGCGCCTGCGGCGCATCAAACAAAGTATTTTACTCAAGTACGACAAAACCAAAGCCCCTTGAACAACCGCAAAGTGGTGCTCGCCTTCAGCGGCGGGCTGGACACCTCCTACTGCGTCAAGTACCTGCTGCACGAGCAGCAACTCGAAGTCCATACGGCCCTGGTGGATACGGGCGGCTTCCGTCCCGACGAACTGGCTGCCATCGAGGCGCGGGCCTACGCCCTGGGGGCTGCTACGCACCGCACCCTCGACCGCACCCAGGACTTCTACGAGCGGGCCGTCCGTTACCTGATTTTCGGTAATGTGCTGCGCAACCAGACCTACCCGCTTTCGGTGAGTGCCGAACGGATGTTTCAGGCCCTGGCCATCGCCGAGTATGCCCGCCAATTGGGGGCCACCTACGTGGCGCACGGCAGCACCGGGGCGGGCAACGACCAGGTGCGCTTCGATTTGGCCCTGCAAGTGCTGGCCCCCGAGGTGCAAATCCTGACGCCCATCCGCGACCAGCGCCTGTCGCGCCAGCAAGAGATTGACTACTTGCAACAACACGGCGTGGAGGCCAACTGGGAAAAGGCCAAATATTCCGTCAACCAGGGCCTGTGGGGCACCAGCGTGGGCGGGGCCGAAACGCTCACTTCGAACCAACCCCTGCCCGAGGCGGCCTTCCCAACTCCGCAAACGGCCGATACGCCGCGGCGCGTCGCCCTCCGGTTTGCCGCTGGCGAAATTGTGGGCATTGATGGCGACCCTTACGCCCCCGTGGCGGCTATTCAGCAACTGGCGACGCTGGCGGCCCCCTACGGCATCGGGCGCGACGTGCACGTGGGCGATACGATCATCGGCATCAAGGGGCGCGTGGGCTTCGAGGCCGCCGCCCCGCTCATCCTGCTCAAAGCGCACCACGCCCTCGAAAAGCACGTGCTGACCAAGTGGCAGCAATATTGGAAGGAGCAACTGGCCAACTGGTACGGCATGATGCTGCACGAGGGGCAATTTCTTGATCCAGTGATGCGCAACATCGAGGCTTTTCTGGCCGACACGCAGCAGCCCGTGACGGGCGAAGTGTTCGTGATGCTGCACCCGTACCGCTTCGCCGTCGAAGGCATCGCTTCCGACTACGACCTGATGAACCCCGCTTTTGGTGCCTACGGCGAAATGAACCAAGGCTGGACGGGCGAAGATGTCAAGGGCTTTACGAAAGTGATGGCCAACGCCCTGCGCATCCGCCACGCCGTACACCAACAGGCCGACACCAAAAAT
>DAIRSZ010000299.1:0-1989 GCA_036804165.1 Catalimonadaceae bacterium
TGGACGAACTCATCGAGCTGATCCGCGAAGACAACAAATGGACGGAGCCTTCGGCGGCCTTTGCGGAGTGAAGCGGGACGGACTGCGGCTCGCCCACGCGCACGGCACAGTTGGGGGCGATCTCAGGTAGCTGGTAGGCAAAGGGCGTTCGGCTCCAGAAATGGCCATTCGGCTGACCTGTTTATCTTTACAGGGCAGCCTACTTCCGCGCTGCTATCTTCATATTCAAACGCCTTTGCTATGCTTGGCTTGCAATTGCCCACTGACCCGCGTTGGGTAGATATCGCCCAAAAAAACATCGAAGACATTCTGGTGGATCACGCCTATTGTGAGCAAAAGGCCGCTTCGAGCGGGATTTCGCTCATCGTCTCCTACCCCGAAAAAACCCAGTTAGTGGACGTGCTCACCGAAGTGGTGGCCGAAGAATGGGGCCATTTCGAGCGGGTGCTGGCCGAGCTGCGCCGCCGCAACTACCCACTCGGGCCGCCCCGCCGCGACGAATACGTCGTGCAACTCCAACAACTAGAGCGCAAGGGCGGCAGCCGCGAAGACCGTCTCGTCGAAAAACTGCTGCTCAACGCCATCATCGAGGCCCGCAGTTGCGAGCGCTTCCGCCTGCTTTCCGAGCAGATCGCCGACGCGGGCCTGCGCAAGTTCTACTACGAACTGATGGTCTCGGAGGCCAACCACTACACGGTTTTTGTGGACTTGGCCCGCACGTACGGCCGCCCCGAGGCCGTCAAGGTCCGGCTGAAAGAAATGCTGGCCGCCGAGGCGGCGATCATCGGTGGGCTGGCCCTGCGGGCCGACCGGATGCACTAACCTCTTCTTAGCCCAACCGCGTCCGCGCATCCTCCTGGCGATAGCGCTCAACGGCCCAGCGGAGCTGGTCGTAGGAATAGGCTTCGCCAAGGGATTCGCGCAGAGGTGCTAACTTAAGATCGGGCGCCTGCCGCACCACGGCGGGGCGGATGGCCCGGTAGTCTTCTTCGCTGAGCATGGCCGAGATGTCGCGGATGTCGCCCTGCTGGTAGAGTTTCAACAGATGCCCCATAATTGTGCTCAAGCCCAGGCCGCGCATAGTGGCAATGTCGGTGGGCGAATGTCCCGCCTCGAAGAGGGCCAGCGTGTGGCGGTGCGTGTCGCCCTTGGCTTTGGGTGCGCCCGCGTGCTCGTCCTGCAAAAATTGCCGGATAGCTCCGGCGAACAGCTCGCCGAACTGCTCGTATTTGCGCTCGCCAATCCCCGACACGTTCATCATGTCGAGCCGGCTGGTGGGCTGAAGGTCGGCCATTTCGCGCAGGGTGGCGTCGGTAAAAATCACGTAGGGCGGCACGCCGCGCGCATCGGCCTGCTGCTTGCGCAACTGCCGCAGGTGGGCAAAGAGCCGATCGGCCTGGCTGCCCGCCGCCGTTACGGGTGCGGCTTCGCCCCGACGGCTGCGGGCTTTGGGCGCGGGCGGCTCGGCCGGACGGAACAGTGGCACGGTCGCCCGCTCGTGCAGGGTGCGGTGCCCCACCTCAGTCACTTTTAGCTGCTGGTACTGGGCCAGGTCCATTTCAAGCAAACCCAGTTGCAGCATCTGCTGGAGGTAGGTGCGCCAGTCGCGGGCCGACACGTCGCGCCCGGCGCCGAAGGTCTTGATGCGGTCGAAGCCGCGCTGCGTGACCGTGGCCGAGGGCGTACCGCGCAGGATGTCAATCAGGGCCGTGGTGGCCACGCGCTCCTGCGTGCGCAAAATGGCCGAAAGGGCTTTTTGCACCAGCAACGTACCGTCGAAAGATTGGCGCGGGTGGCGACAGACGTCGCAGTGACCGCAGTCGTGGTCGCGGTATTCGCCAAAGTAGCTGAGCAGAATGCGCCGCCGGCAAAGGCTGGCTTCGGCGTAGGCTTGCATGCCCTCTAGCTTGCTGGCCCGCACGGCCGTCATGGCATCTTCGGGGGCCTGGGCCAGCATCTCGCGCCAGCGGATCACGTCCGAGATCGAAT
>DAIRSZ010000300.1:0-1981 GCA_036804165.1 Catalimonadaceae bacterium
TCAACCCGCACATTGCCGCCGGGGGCAACGCCAAAATCCAGACCGGGCACATTGACTCTAAGTTTGGCATCTCGATCCTCCAACTGCGGCACGTGCTGCGCATCGTCCGGGCCAATCGCCTGTGCGTCACGGGCCTGCACGTGCACACGGGTTCGGACTTTCTCGACGCCGACGCTTTTCTGCGCGGGGCCGAACTGATCTTCGAAGCCGCCGCCGACTTCCCCGACCTAGCCTTTATTGACTTTGGCAGTGGTTTCAAGGTGGCCTACAAAGAGGGCGACGTCACCACCAATGTCGAAGACCTGGGGCAGAAAATGCGGGCTGCCTTCGAACAGTTCTGCGCTACTTACGGACAAGACCTGGAAATTTGGTTTGAGCCGGGCAAGTTTTTGGTCAGCGAAGCGGGCTTGCTGTTGGTGACCGTCAACGTGATCAAAACCACGCCCGCCACAGTTTTTGCGGGCGTAGATTCGGGCATGAACCACTTGCTGCGCCCCATGATGTACGACGCCTACCACGACATTGTCAACGTCTCGAACCCGCAAGGCACGCGGCGCATCTACACGGTGGTGGGCTACATCTGCGAGACGGACACCATCGGCGGCGACCGCAAACTGGCCGAGGTGCGCGAAGGCGACATCCTGGCCATCAAGAATGCGGGGGCCTACGGCATCAGCATGAGTTCCAACTACAACTCGCGCCGCCGCCCCGCCGAGGTGCTCATTCGCCACGGCCAGGCCCGCCTGATCCGTCGCCGCGAAACCCTCGAAGACGTGCTGCGCACCCAACTAGAAGCCGAGCCATTGCCCAAAGCGGTGGCCGAGTGACGATGCCCGGCGGTTTAAAACTAAAATATAGCGTCTGGCAAATTTGGAAAACTACTATATTGCTGGACTCGCTGAAATAATATCTGGCCATAAGGCACTCGACGGCCGATGAACCTGCGCCTCCCCCCCCTTTTCCGCAACTTCTATTTCCTCTGCACACTGGCTTTTTTGTTGTGGATGCTCTTTTTCGACCGCAACCACCTGCTCAACCAGTACCGACAGGCCAGCAAACTGCACCGCCTCGAAGCCCAGCGCGACTACTACCAGGCGCGCATTGCCGAGGTGAAAAAAGACCGCGAAGAACTGCTGACCAATCCGGAATTGCTCGAAAAGTTTGCCCGCGAAAAATACCTCATGCGCAAGCCGGGCGAAGACGTGTACCTCATCACCCGGCCTAAGCCCTGAGCGCGTAGGCAAGGCCATTGAGCTATAAAATAGCCCAGAGGCCCTGTGCGGCCCGTTGTGCCGAACCGACGTCTTCTTGTCGAGATAGCTTGATTGATATTTATGCGGCCCCGGCCTCCCCAGGTGCCCCTTTCAGCGGCCAAGCGGAGCGGGCCACCCGGCCGCGCTGAGGTCGGCCTGCTGCCCGTCGGCCTGGCCTCTGCGAACGCTTGCGATCGGGACGATCCTGCTGGCAAGGGTCGCCTGCTAACCTCGTAATGAATGGCGCGCCGCCGTATCCTCTGGCCCATTCTGTACACCGTTCTCTCCAAATATTTCTTGTCCGGCACCTGCGCGACGCCCCTCCTTGGGCAGGCCGTGGCTGCGCTTTGCTACCTTTCTGCTGTGGCATCACGCCCGGCACTCAGACGCGTCAATGGGCCGCATTTTCTGGCAGACTGACGCCGACAGCGTCAGGAGTAGCTTGATTAAAACATCTGGCAAGCAACTTAGACTTTTGCCAGATACCTAAAATATTATTCTTATTATGATAAAAATGTCTCATTTTTATTTCAAATTTTCTACTCCGTGCTTGCATATAATGGTGGTGATGCTGTTACTTTCGGCGTGCCAAACCTATACATGCCCAGCGTACCAGAGCAGTTTTTACCTTACTGCCCAAGAACAGCAGAAGCGGCATTCGACCTTCGGAAACGACTCATTACCGCAATCGGCTTTCGATGTAAAGAAAGATCATCATTTGGTAATAA
>DAIRSZ010000301.1:0-1922 GCA_036804165.1 Catalimonadaceae bacterium
GACTCATTACCGCAATCGGCTTTCGATGTAAAGAAAGATCATCATTTGGTAATAAGATCTACTAGTCGTCGTCAGAAGACCAAAATGATGTACACCGTGCGGATGGAAAAAGTCCATGCGCCCACCGCCGCCGACTCGACGAGCAACCTGCGACGGCGCGACCGTAAACCCAAAACTGAATAACTAATTGTTATGCGTACAGGCACTTCGTTTTTTGTTCGCACGCTGTGGCTGCTGGCATTTTTGCTGAGCACCTCGCGTTTGTTGGCCCAGTCTGACCGGGACCTACTCTACACGTTGCGGGGTGATACCCTGCGGGGCGAAATCACGTCGCTGAGCAGCGACTGGATTCTGTTCGTGGAGGAAAAACCCGAAGAACGGCGGGCTACGTTCGTCGAAAAATCCGATTTGGCAGCGTACCTCCACGACGGCGATTTTGTGGAACTGATTGAGCAGGCCGCCGCACCCGCCTCCGACAAGACTACCCCCGCCCCTACCTTTGCTGAAACCAGCCCTACCGAAGCCAGCGCTCCTGCCAGTTCGGCATACAAGGTGCGGTCCACCGAAACGGCCAAAGTGCGTACGTCCCGTGCTGCACCTGCGCGGGTACAGACCGCACGCACCCCGTCTGCGGCCGACCGCCCGGCGTTGCCCACGGCCCTCAGCCCCGGCAACGCCACCAACTTTGACCGCCTAACTCAGCAAGATTTCTTCGAGTTAGAAGATTTCAAGCTTCGGGAAAGCAGCTTTGTCAATCGCTACGGCTACAG
This sequence comes from Catalimonadaceae bacterium, assembly GCA_036804165.1. Lineage (GTDB taxonomy): Bacteria > Bacteroidota > Bacteroidia > Cytophagales > Flexibacteraceae > DAIMZG01. The sequence continues at coordinate 771 of DAIRSZ010000301.1, forward strand.
CGATACCACCAGTGCCCTGATCCGACTTTTCTACGAGAAAAGGCGCAATGGCCTGAGCCTGGTCTTTACGGGGCTGCTCAGCTCGTTCTGCGTGGGTGTGGTGCAAAACTTTAACGAACCCGTGCTCGAACCTCACCCGAAGGGGATTTATTTCCACAGCGATAAGTTTCGGACCAGCCGCGCCTACGTGGGGGCCTCGCTCAACCTCGTCACGGTGTATGGAGCCGTCAAGGCCAGTCGCTACAGCCGCAAACGCCTGCTGCGCACCCTGATGGACTACCACGAAACGGGCTGGTTGCAGCCGCGCCACGTAGCGCAACTTCGTCACAAGCACTTTGTACGCTAGTTGAACTCCGAGACGCTGCGCAGCCCGCGTACGTCGGTCACCATTTGGCGGAGGATGTCCTTGCTGGCCGGGTCGTACACCCAATAGTTGTCGAACAACTCGACGATATCGGGATTGGTGGCGCTGCCCGCAATGGTGAGGCTGTGAAAGCGCGTGCCGTTTTTTTGCTTCTTTTTCATCTGCGCCACGATGGCATCTTTGATGTCGTACATCACAAAATCGGATACCATCAGCACGTCGGCTTCTTCATATTCTTGGGTTTCGAGCATCCGCAGGGCTTCGTAGAGGGCGGGCGAAATATCGGTGCCCCCGTCGAAGCGCATGTTCAGGAAGCTGACCACCTTGTCGAGGGAGGTTTCGAGTTCGAGCAAATTGATGGTGCTCAGTCCCACCGCAAACGAGATCAGGTAGGCGTGGCGCCGTTCGCGGGCGGCCATCTTGAGCACGGCAAAGCAGAGCACCTTGGCAATTTGCTCGGGGGTGCCCTCCATCGAGCCGCTGGTGTCCACGCAGATGATGAACGGGCCGCGCGCTTTGCTGCGGGCTTGGGCTTGTTTTTCGAGCAGACGATCCTGGCCCCGCTCGGCCTTGCGGGCCTTGTACTGGAAGGTGAGCAGCTTGCGCTCGGCGTATTTTTTGTAAAAAAGCGTTTCGGTGACGGACGTGCCGAGCAGGGCGGCCTCGGCGGGCAGCAGGGTGTTGAGGTCATCGCTCTCGTGGATGCCGCCAATTTCGCCGCGCAAGCCCTCGTACTCGCGGTAGCGGGTTTTGGCGATGACGCGCTCGTAGGTGGTTTCTTCCAACTC
>DAIRSZ010000302.1:0-1872 GCA_036804165.1 Catalimonadaceae bacterium
CCCGTCGTAGAAGTGCACATTTCCCATATCTTTGCCCGCGAAGCGTTCCGCCACCAGAGCCTCCTCAGTCGCCATTGCGTCGGCATGGTCTCGGGCCTGGGCCTGGACGGCTACCGCCTGGCGGTGCTTCACCTCATTCAACAATATCGCTCATGATTACCTACTTCCCCGGTCCGGCCAAGGTCTATCCGCAGGTGCGTCAGTACCTGACCGACGCCTACGACGCGGGCGTGCTGAGCATCAGCCACCGCAGCGACGCCTTTGTGGACATCAGCCGTCGCACCATCGCGCTGCTCAAAGAGAAGCTCGCCGTGCCCGCCGACTACACCGTGCTGTACGTATCGTCGGCCACCGAAAGCTGGGAGATCATTCCTCAGTCGCTGGTGCGGGCGCAGAGTTTGCACCTCTACAGCGGCGCTTTTGGCGAGCGGGGCTTTCAGTACGCGCATTACCTGCACGAAGGTGCCCTGCCCTACGTGCTGGCCGTGGACGAAGCCCCCGATCCGGCGGCCTTGCCCGTTGATGCCCACACCGAACTGATTGCCCTGGCCCAAAACGAAACTTCCAACGGCACGCAGGTGCGGCCCGAGGTGATTGCCCAACTGCGCCGGGCCTTTCCGGAGCCGTTGCTGGCCGTAGATGCCACCTCTTCGATGGCGGGCATTGCCCTGCCCTTTGCCGAAGCCGACGTCTGGTATGCCTCCGTCCAAAAATGCTTTGGTCTGCCTGCTGGGCTGGGGGTGCTGATCTGCTCGCCGCGGGCAGTAGCTAGGGCCCAGGCCCTGCACGAGCAGCGGCACTACAACAGTTTGCTCAAGCTGCTGGCCCAGATAGAAAAGTACCAGACCAACTATACGCCCAATGTGCTGGGCATCTACCTCTTGGGCCGGGTGCTGGCGCAGATGCCCCCCGTGGCCGAGCTGGATGTGCATATCAAGGCCCGGGCGGCGCAGCTCTACGCCACCGTCGAAGCCCTGCCCTACGCCCAGCCCTTAGTGCGCAATGCGGCCGTCCGTTCCGACACGGTGGTGGCCGTCGAGGCCGACTCGGCCCTGATCGCCGACGTGAAAGCACAAGCCAAGGCCGCCGGAATGCTGCTAGGCAGCGGTTACGGCACCTGGAAAACCACCACGTTTCGCATTGCCAATTTTCCGGCCCTGACCGACGATGAAATAAATCGGGTGCAGGCATTTTTGCGCCAGTACGTCCCCGTAGCCCAAACCTCCTGACCGCCGCCATGCTGCCTACGCAAAACCCGACGAAGACTACCGCCTGGTCGCGCCTGCGCGCGCACTACGAGGCTACCCGCACGCTGCACATGCGTGACCTTTTCGCGGCGGACCCCGACCGCTTCGCGCGGTTTTCGCGGCGCTTCGAAAACATTTTGTTCGATTTTTCTAAGAACCGGATCACCCCCGAGACCCTGCCGCTGTTGACCGAACTGGCCCGCGAATGCCAACTACCGACGGCCATCGCGGCTATGTTCGAGGGGCGGGCGATCAATGCGACCGAAAACCGGGCGGTGTTGCACGTGGCCCTGCGCCACCCCGTAAGCGAGCCCTTTGTGGTGGATGGCCAAGATCTGATGCCCGACATCGGGGCCGTGCTGGACAGGATGGCCCGTTTTGCCGACCAGGTGCAGCGGGGAGAGTGGCTCGGCTATTCGGGCGAGGCCATCACCGATATTGTCAATATCGGCATCGGCGGGTCCGACCTGGGCCCGGTGATGGTGACCGAGGCCCTGCGACCCTACGCCCTGCCGCATTTGCGGGCGCATTTTGTTTCGAACGTGGACGGCACCCACTTGGTGGAAACCCTGCGCCACCTGCGCCCCGAAACCACGCTCTTTCTGGTGGCTTCCAAGACGTTCAC
>DAIRSZ010000303.1:0-1843 GCA_036804165.1 Catalimonadaceae bacterium
GGGCATCATCAACATCCGCAACCAGAAGTGGCGCCACGCCCTCGACCCGATTGACGCCGAACTGGGCGGCTACGTCAGCACACACTACACCCTGGCCTACCTCAAGCACCTGTTCACGGCCAAAGAGATGCTCGGCCCGCAGATTGCCAGCGTCCACAACCTGACGTTCTACCTGTGGCTGGTGCGACAGGCGCGGGCGCACATCGCCGCCGGCGACTACGTGGCCTGGAAAGACCGCGTGCTGCCGACGCTGATGCGGCGGTTGTGAGAAAAGCTAACCCTTGGGGGGTTTGGAATCGGCGCGACGGGAAGAAAACTAACCCTTGGAGGGTTTGGGAACCCTCCAAGGGTGGCGTACTCAGTCGTTGTCAATGAGGCGGTAGAGGTCGCTCAGGTTGGGTTCGAGGATGATCTCGGTGCGGCGGTTTTTCTGACGGGCCGTGGGGGTTTTCTCGGCCACCACGGGCTGGTATTCGCCCCGGCCGGCGGCTTCGAGGCGGACACCCGGCACGCCTTCCTGGTTGAGGGCTCGCACGATGGAGGTGGCCCGCAGCACGCTCAGGTCCCAGTTGTCGGCCATGCGGGCGCTGCTGCTGAGGGGCACGTCGTCGGTGTGGCCTTCCACCTTGATCGTGATGTCGCTTTGCTCGCGCAGTACGGGCGCGATGCGCTTGAGGGCGTCGCGTCCGGCCGGGTCCACGTTGAAGCTCCCCGACTTGAAAAGCAGTTTCTCGGAGAGCGACACGTACACCCGCCCATTGCGGATTTCGACCGACAGGTCTTCTTCCTTAAACCCGAGCAAGGCCCGCTGCACCTGCTGCTGCAGGGCATTGACCTTGGCGTCTTTTTCGGCCATGAGCCGCTCCAGTTCTTTTACGCGCTCCTCGCGCGATTGCAAACCGGCGCTGAGCGAGTCCACCTGGCGGCGGCTGGCCTGCATTTTTTTTTCCGCTTCCAGCAGGGCCGCTTCGCGGTCGCGCAAGTCTTGACTGAGCTGTGAGGCCTGCGCCGTCGTGTTCGAGAGCAGGCGGTCGTGGTTGCGCAGCAGTTTTTCGTACGTGTCGTTCAGCTCGTTGTACATCGAGCGGGTGCGCCGATAGGCCATGCCCACTTCGGAAGTGTCGTTGCGCAGCTTATTGAGCGATTCGGCCTGCTCGTTCAGGCGGGCGGTGGCCTCGTTGAGGTCGGTTTCGGCCAGGGTGCGGGCTTCGGTGCATTCGCGCAGGGCCATTTCGGTGCGCTGCTGGTCTTGCACGAGGCGGTCGTACTTGTTGCGCGTTACACAACTGCTGGCGATCAGCACAATTCCACTACCCACCAAAAGCGAGCGCATTACGTAGTGTACGTTCATATAAGATTTGATTTTAATAATACCATTGAGGGTTTCTACGCGCAAAATAGACGAATAGCTACTGTCTTCCTCCAGATTGCGTATAATGCCTCGTAACCTTCTTTTTATGAGTCCACACACACAACCCATGATGCCCGCCGACAGCCTGCGGGACAAAGTAATTTTGGTAACGGGCGGCGGCACGGGCCTGGGCCGCTCCATGAGCCGCTACTTCCTTACCCTAGGGGCCAAGGTCGTGATCGCCAGCCGCAAGCAAGACGTGCTCGACACCACCGCCGCCGAGCTAGAGGCCGAAACGGGCGGCCGGGTGCTGCCCGTGGCTTGCGACATCCGCGACTACGGCCAGATTGAACAGTTGCTGGCCCAGACCGAGCAGGCGTTTGGCCCCCTCGATGGCCTGGTCAACAACGCGGCTGGCAACTTCATCAGCCCTACCGAGCGCCTTTCGCACAAGGCTTTCGACGTGGTGGTGGACATCGTGCTGCGCGGCAC
>DAIRSZ010000304.1:0-1832 GCA_036804165.1 Catalimonadaceae bacterium
TGTCGCGCAGGGTCGAGGTGGCATTCATAAAAATGAAGGGTACGCCCGAGGCGTGCAACGGATAGCTGTAGCCACCGGGCGCTTTATCTTTGCGGGCCGCCAAGTCAAAGTTGCCTTTTTGCTGCATCAGGCGCAGGCAGTCGCCCATGTACGGATCGAGGCGGTCGAAGCATGCGATGGTACGGGCCAGCAGTTGGTCGGTATCGCGGAAAGGCTGCAGGGGCGGTCGGCTCAGGGCATCTACCTGGCTGTCCCAGGGCCGGAACTGCGGCAGGTTCATTTGGCGTTGCTGGGCGCCCACCATTCGGTCGAGCAGGGGCACCACCTCGCGGGCCACGGCCGTGTGAAACGCCTGGCAGTCTTGGGCTGAATAGTCGAAGCGACCAAGGGCGCAGAAAGTATAGTCGCGAAAGTTGACGAAGTTGGCCTGCTCGGCCACCTGGTGGCGCAGCCGCACCAGGCGATCGAAGAGCGAGTCGAGCCGTTCGGCTGCTTGTAGGCGACAGTTGGCCAGGCGGCGGTAAGCCATTCGGCGCACGCGGCGGCTGTGGTGGCGTAGCAGGTCGCTGGCCTCGGGCAGGGTCAGTTGGTTCCCTTTCCACTCGATGGTCATGCTCCCCACGCAGGCCCCGTACTGTTGCTGCTCGGCGTCAATCTGGGTGAGCAACGGAATGTTTTTCTCACGAAACAGTTGCACATCGCGGCGTACGTAGCGCAAGTAGTGGGCCAGGGCCGGATCGTCGGCCAGGGCGTTTTGATGTGGCGAAGCCAGCAGTTGGGCATTGAGGGCCTGCTGCTGGGCGGCCACCCGGGGCGTAATTTCGCTCACAAAATGCCGATAGGCTTCGCGAAGGTCGGCCTCCTGGGTGTGGCGCGTAGTGCCGATGTAGTGCCAGCCGAGGCGTTCGGCCAGCACCATTTCCAGCGCGCCCCGGTCGCGCAGCCACTGGCGCAACTCGGCAGCGTTTTGGGGTGTGCAGGCGGCTAGCTCGTCAAAATAGGGAGCAATGTCAGGCCAAGCATCCCCCCGAAAGTCTGGGGGAAGCCAGCGAGGAGTTGCAGACGAAAGACGGGCCGTGTCCATGCGGATGCGCGTGTAACCGTCGGTGCAACGCCAATGTTTTGACTACTCTACCTCAATCACTACGTCGGCCGTCAGAGGATGGCTCACACAGACGAGCACGTAGCCTGCGGCCATCTCTTTCTCAGACAACCCTTCCGTTTCGTCCATGTGTACCTTGCCCGACACGCATTTTCCCATGCAGGCCGTACAGACGCCGCTCTGGCACGAGTAGGGCAAGTCAATGCCGGCATCGAGGGCCACGTCGAGGATGGTTTCGTCGGGCGGTACGGTGAGCTGGTGCGCCTGCCCCTCGAAGTGCACCGTGACGGTGCAGGTCTGGGGTTGGGCTTGGCCGCTGTCGGCGGCGGCTTGGGCCAGGGCCGCTTGTTGGGCGGCTTCGTCCACCGATACGTTGAACAGCTCGCGGTGAATACGGCCTTCGGCCACGCCGTTGGCCGCCAGGCCCGCCCGGACGGTTTCCATCATGCCCTCGGGGCCGCAGACGTAAAATTCGGCCTGCGCCAGGTCGTCCACTTGCTCGTCCACCCACTGGCGGACAAGGCCAATGTGCAGGCGCCCGCTCGCCCCCGTCCAGGCGGGCGAAGGCTGCGAAAGCACGTGCGTACAAGCGAGGCGCGCGCCGTATTGCTGGGCCAGCCGCTCAAGCTGATCTTTGAAGATAATGGCCTCCTCGTGCCGACTGGCGTAGAGCAGCGATACCCGACTCTCGGGTTCGCAGTGCAGCACCGATTTGGCAATGGACATCAGG
>DAIRSZ010000305.1:0-1825 GCA_036804165.1 Catalimonadaceae bacterium
TGCTTCCATACGGAATGGGATAAAGTTTCGGAATTAAAAGGCTGCAAATATAGCCTTTTTTGCTGGAGATATCACCTGTTGATGGCAATTTTCCTGTGTAGACCCAACTCCGGGGCCCATTGGCTAATTTAATCCGCATGATCGCACTTCTCCAACGGGTTCGGCACGCCCAAGTCAGCATCGCTGGCCAGTGCCGGGCGCAAGTCGGGTCGGGGCTGCTGGTGCTGCTGGGCGTCGGCACCGACGATACCGCCGCCGACGTGGCCTGGCTCAGCCGCAAGATCGTGCAGTTGCGCCTCTTCGCCGACGAGGAGGGCAAGATGAACCGTTCGGTACAAGACGTGGGCGGCGAGTTGCTGCTCATCAGTCAGTTTACCCTGCTGGGCGATGCCCGCAAAGGCAACCGCCCCACCTACACGGCGGCCGCCCGGCCCGAAGTGGCCGTGCCGCTCTACGAAGCCATGATCGCCCAACTCGAGGCGGCCCTGGGGCGGCCCATCGGTACGGGCGTCTTTGGGGCCGACATGCAGGTATCACTCTGCAACGACGGCCCCGTGACGCTGTGGCTCGACAGCCGTCCGGCCCGCCCTCAGGCGTAGATGTCGGGAAAGCGCTGCGGGTCAGACTCGTGCAGCAGGGCGTAGGCCACGTCGAAGACCGTTTCGGGATTGGGCTTGGAGAAATAGTCGCCGTCGGAGCCGTAGGCCGGGCGGTGGGCCTGGGCACTGATGGTGCGCGGGGCGGCGTCGAGGTGGCGGTAAGCATCTTGCCCTTCGAGCACCTGCTGCATCAAATAGGCCGAGGCTCCGCCGGGCACGTCTTCATCGGCAAAAATCACCCGGTTAGTCTTGCGCACCGAGTCCACGATGCGGTGGTGCACGTCGAAGGGCAGCAAGGTTTGCACGTCAATCACTTCGCAGGCAATGCCAACGTCGGCCAGTTGTTCGGCCGCTTCCATCACCACGCGGCACATCGAGCCGTAGGTAACGATGGTCACGTCCTGGCCAGTGCGCAGCACCTCTGGCTCGCCCAGGGGCAAAGCAAACGCGCCGATGTTGGCGGGCATTCGCTCCTTGAGGCGGTAGCCATTGAGGCACTCGATGAGTAGGGCCGGCTCGTCGGACTGCAAGAGCGTGTTGTAGAAACCTGCCGCCTGGGTCATGTTGCGGGGCACCAGCACGTGCATGCCCCGCAGGCTGTGGAGGATCATGCCGATGGGCGAGCCCGAATGCCAAATACCTTCGAGGCGATGGCCCCGCGTCCGGACGATGACGGGCGCCTTCTGGCCGCCGCGTGTGCGGTACTGCAAACAGGCCAGGTCGTCGGACATGGTCTGGAGGGCGTAGAGCAGGTAGTCGAGGTACTGAATTTCGGCGATGGGCCGCAGGCCACGCAAGGCTGCGCCGATGCCTTGCCCCAGAATGGTGGCTTCGCGGATGCCCGTGTCCATCACGCGCAGCTCGCCATGTTTTTCCTGCAACCCCGCAAAGGCCTGGTTGACATCCCCGATGCGCCCGACGTCTTCGCCGAAGACCACCACCCGCGGGTCGCGGGCCAGCATGGCATCGAAACAGGCTTGCAGCACCTCGCGGCCGTCCACGATGGGTGCGTCTTCGTCGTAGGTGGGCGCCACGGCGGGCACGTGGCGCACGGCCGCGTCCGAATGGCTGAGCAGGTGCGAGTTGAAGCGCACCGCATTTTCGGACTCGGCCCGGCGCAGCCAGTCGAGCAAAATTTGCCGGGCGGCGCTGTCGGGCTCGTGGCGCAGCGCCCGCAGCCCTTGGCGCACGGCCCGAATGGCCTCGGCGCGGCCAGGGTTGTAAGC
>DAIRSZ010000306.1:0-1824 GCA_036804165.1 Catalimonadaceae bacterium
CAGGTGCCGGGGCTGGGCGACGACACGCTCCGCTTCCGCTTTGCGCCTACTGCGGCGGGCGACTTTACGGCCCAACTGCTGCTGCGCAGCGATGCCTTCGATCAGGACAGTGTTTTGCTGGTGCTGACGGGCAACAGCACCGTCACCCGCCTGCGCAACCGCCTGGCGGCTGGCACGCTGGAGGTCTATCCCAACCCTTCGGCTGATGGCTTTGCGGTGAAAATGCCCGCGGGCGTGGCCACGGCCGAGGGCGTAATCACCGATGCCCTGGGGCGGCGCGTGGCCGCCTTTCGGGCCGAGGCCCCGGTGCAGCACCTTTCGCTGGGCCACCTCCCGGCCGGGATGTACTACCTCACCCTCTACACTCGAGAGCAAAGCTGGCGGAGCACGCTGCTGAAGCAGTAGTTTCGATAAGGCCAAACACAAAAGGGCTTCCGACAGCGGAGGCCCTTTTTTTATTCCCGTAGAGACGCGATTCATCGCGTCTGGATGGCCGTCATCACCCAGAACGTACGCGGCAGATCCTCCCCCGACACGGTGCGAATCACCTCGGTATGAGTGCTGGAAGCGGTCACCAAAAAACCTTGGCTAGTCAGCAGTTGCACCCCATCAGCCTCGTCGTAGAGGCGAAAACCGTAGCGCACAAATGGCAGCTTTTCCATAAATGACTTGGTGCCCCCTGCCAGGCACAAATGGCCGTCTGGTCGCAGCACCCGGCCTATTTCGCGCAAGTAGGCCGCAGGATCTGTCCAAAAGTAGAGGGTGTTCACCGAAAAAACGCGGTGGAAGGTAGCATCGGCAAAGGGAATTGTCTGCCCGTCGGTCAGGATAAAATCAGCTTGTCCGGTCTGGCAGGCCTCGGAGTGGAACGTACGCGCCTCGTCAATCATGACGGCTGAAATGTCAATCCCCCGATACCAGAGTTGGGGGGCTTTGTCGAGCAGTTCGTGCAGGTGGCGGGCGCTGCCCGGCCCGATCTCAAGTACACGGGCGCCTGGCGGCCAGGTAAGGCTGGCCATGACTGCCCGGGTCATGCCCAGGTTGTGCGCGTGCATGTCCGCGCCCGTTTGGCGACCCGCATCACCCTCGGGGCACCGCAACTGGCGGGCTATCTGTTCGAAATCGGGGTCATCGGACATGGCAGATAAAAAATTAGCGATGGTCTTCGGCCGCAATCTAGCCCGAATTACGTCAATTTTGAATGGCACTCAGACGCGATGAATCGCCTATTCAGACGCGATGAATCGCGTCTCTACTGTTTTTTTGGTGGATTTAACGGTGGGGTACGCGCTGCCAATAGCGATCGTCGGGGTATTCGACGCGCAGCACGCCGTAGGCCCGGTTGAAAAACAGGCGTTGGTATTGGGCGCTCGTCGTGACGGGATCGAAACGGAAGACATCTTCGTAGGCTGTGCCGCCCAAGGTCAGGGTCGGGAAAAATGCCTGGTAATTGCTGAAGGCCGACGGGTTGCCCAGAAAGTCGTCGGTGGTGCGGATCGTACCCGCGTGATTGCCGAAAATCAAGCTGACGTCCACCGCGCCGGGGTTGGGCTTTTCGATGATCAGGCGCAGCTCGCGCCCCCGGGCCGAGTCGGAGGTTAGGCGCACGGCGGCGTAGTCCACGGGGCAGTCCTCGCCGAAAGGCAAAAATCGGCCTTTCGGCGCGATCAGCCGCTCGACGGTCTCGACCACGTCGTAGGTGAGCGTATCGCCTTTCTCATCATAAAAACGGATGTAAGAAAGCGTGTCGCCCGTGGCCGTTACGCGGGTGGGCAGTTGCCCGGGCACGGCATAGACCAGCCAGCGGCGGTCTTCGTCGTGAAA
>DAIRSZ010000307.1:0-1817 GCA_036804165.1 Catalimonadaceae bacterium
TGGTGCAGGTGGGCGTGCAGCGGCCCGATGCCCGGATAGTCGAGCCCGGCCGAGAGTGAATACGGCTCCACCACCTGCCCGTCGGGGGTTTGCATGAGCAGGGTCTTGCTGCCGTGCAGCACGCCGGGGCGCCCCAGGGCCGTGGTGGCCGCCGAGTGTCCCGAGTCAACACCCTGCCCGGCCGCTTCGACGGCTACCAGCCGGACGTTGGGTTCGTCGAGGAAGTGGTAGAAGGCTCCGGCCGCGTTGCTGCCTCCGCCCACGCAGGCCACCACGTAGTCGGGCGTGGGGCGGCCCGTCTTTTCGAGAAGCTGCGTACGGATCTCTTCGCTGATGACGGCCTGAAAGCGGGCCACCATGTCCGGATAAGGGTGCGGCCCCACCACCGAGCCAATGATGTAGTGCGTATCGGTGGGGTGGTTGATCCAGTGGCGCATGGCCTCGTTGGTAGCGTCCTTGAGGGTACGACTACCCGACTGGGCGGCCACCACCTGGGCACCGAGCATTTTCATCCGCTCGACGTTAGGCCGCTGGCGCTCGATGTCCACCGCGCCCATGTACACGATACACTCGAAGCCCATCAGGGCGCACACCGTAGCCGTGGCCACGCCGTGCTGGCCGGCGCCCGTTTCGGCGATGATCTTGCGCTTGCCCAGCCGCTTAGCCAGCAATATCTGCCCCACGGTGTTGTTGACCTTGTGCGCTCCGGTGTGGCAGAGGTCTTCGCGCTTGAGGTAAATTTGCGTGCCGTACCGCGCCGACAGGCGGCTGGCCAGATACAACGGTGTAGGCCGCCCCACAAAGTCGCGCAGCAGGGCGTGCATTTCGGCCTGAAAGTCCGGCTCGGCGATGATGTCGAGGTAGCGCGTCCGCAGCTCTTCTACGTTGGCGTAGAGCATTTCGGGCACGTAGGCCCCACCAAACTGGCCGTAGTAGCCTTCGTCGGTGACCTGAAAAGGCGTAAGGAGGGAAGGTGTTTCCATAGTTGCTTATCTGGCTGGCGGGTCAGTAGCCCGGCTTCTGCATTGGGTGTAATCGAATGAAAAAACCCGTTTTTAATAGAATATGTTGGCCTGGCAAATCCCGGAAACGGGCCTTCAGGCGCGCACTTTTTGGAGCAATGCGTTGATCTCTCCCACATTTTTGTAGCCAGGCGACCGTTCGAACCGGCTGTTGACGTCGAGGGCGTACAACTGCGGATGCGTGGGCAGGTGGTCGAGGCTGTCTAGCCCAATGCCGCCGCTGAGGAAAAACGGCGTCTGGCCCGCGTATCGTTCCAACCGTTGCCAGTTGAAGGCCACGCCGTTGCCGCCGCGCGCCGCCCCGGCCGTATCGAACAGGAAAAAGGCGCAGTGCGGGGCGTAGGCGTCGGTCTGGCCGAAGTCGAAATCGTCGTCAACCCCAAATACTTTGATGAGGCGCAAGCCCTCGGCCCGCAGGGCTGCGCAGTCGTCGGGTGACTCGTCGCCGTGGAGTTGCACCAGATCGAGCCCAAAATCGGCGTGGTGCTGACGTATGGCGTTGGCGTCGGCATTGACAAACACGCCCACTTTCTGCACCGAGGGCGGGAGATTGCGCACGAAGGCAGGCGAGAGGACATCGCCCACGTAGCGCGGCGACTTTTCGTAGAAAATAAAGCCCACGTAGTCGGGCTGCCAGAGCAGCAACGACTCGATGTTGCCGCGGTCGCGCAGGCCGCACACCTTGACTTTCAGCCTAGACATGTTGCGACACCGGACGCGGCCCCAGGGCCTTGATGAATTGGGCACAGGCCCGCTCGGGCCGCCCAAAGCGCATGAAGTGCTCGCCGATCAGGA
>DAIRSZ010000308.1:0-1809 GCA_036804165.1 Catalimonadaceae bacterium
CACTTTTCGGCCAACGTGGCCGACCTCGAAGATGTGAGCCAGTACATGACCACCCATCACCAAGCCCCCACGCTGCTCATTGGCCATTCGCTGGGCGGTGCGGCCGTGCTGCTGGCGGCGGCTCGTCTCGACACGGTGCGGGCCGTGGCGACCATCGGGGCGCCCGCCGATGTCCAGCACGTCAAACGCCTGTTTGCCGACGGTATCGCCGCCATCGAGTCGGAGGGAGCGGCCAAGGTGAACATCGGGGGGCGGCCCTTTCGGCTTACGCGCCAGTTTCTCGAAGACCTGCGGGCCCAAGACCTGGCCACGGTGGTCAACCAACTGCGCAAGCCGCTCTTGATTATGCACTCGCCGCAAGACCGCACCGTGGACATCGAAAATGCCGCCACGCTCTACCAGCGGGCCTTTCATCCCAAAAGCTTCGTTTCCCTCGACGGGGCCGACCACCTTTTGCAAAATGCCCGCGACAGCCACTATGCCGCCCAGGTGATCGGGGCCTGGGCGAGTCGCTACCTCGACACCCCCCCTGCCGAGCTGCCCTCGACCGAAGGCGAGCAAGTGGTGGCCCACCTCGACCTGGCCCACGGCTTTGCCACGCAGATTTCGAACGGACGGCACACTTGCCTGGCCGACGAACCCAAGTCAGTAGGCGGCGAGGATCAGGGACTTTCGCCCTACGAATTGCTCAACGGCGCGCTGGGTGCCTGCACGGCCATGACCCTCAAGCTCTACGCCGAGCGCAAGCAGTGGCCGCTGCGGGAGGTGTACGTGTACCTGAGCTACGAAAAACGCCACGCCGACGCGCTGCGTGCCGATTCGGAGCATCCGGAACGAATGGGCCAGATTCGTAAAAGAATTGTGCTGGAAGGCGACCTGAGCCAAGACCAACGGCAACGCCTGCACGAAATTGCCGAAAAGTGTCCGGTCAATCGCACTTTGCAAGAAGGGGTGGACGTAGTGGCAGAAAAATGAGGCGAGGCAAGGGACAAGAAATCAAGAAAACCCCTGCCATGGGCGGCGAGGCTCAGACCCGCAAACTGAAATGCTCTTTGGCTTGCGGGCGAAAAAAGAGCAGTCCCAAGTGAAACAAGTCGAGGCTGAGCGTGATGGCCGGATGGGCACAGAGCGTACGCCAGGCGCGGGTCATTTCGGGCGACCAGTAGAGGTCGTGCAAGACGAACACACTATCGCGGTGGGCCAGCGGCAGGCACTGCTCGAAGAAACAGAGGGTAGGGGCGTAGCGGTGGTGCGCATCGAAGAATACCAGGTCGAGGCGATCGAGGGTAGGCAGCACGGCGGGCAGGGTCTGGTCGAGGGGGCCTACGACGGGAGATAAATCCGGAAAGCCAAAAGCGGCGAAATGTTGCTGCGCCAGGGCCGCCGTAGCCGGACAACCCTCGAAGGTTTGGATATGCGCGTGCGGGCGCGCCGTGGCCAGGTAGAGGGTGGTCAGGCCCAGCGAAGTGCCCAGTTCGACGATGGTGCGGGCGCGGAGAAAGTCGGCCAGCCGGAACAAAATTTGCGCCTGACGCGGCGGCAGCAACGATGTTCGGGCCATCTCGCGCACGCGGCGTGTGCGCGTCTGCACGGGGTCGGCCCCGTGATCTTGTACAGTTAGCGTATGCCCATTACGTTGCAGCACCTGCCGCAGGGCTTCCAACTGATCGAAAGCGTAGTACTGCTTGTCGGCTGTCAGTACCTCGTTGTAGAGGTGGAAAGCAAAGGGAGAGTGCAGCGTGTGCGCATTGCCAGCCCGCAGCAGAAAGCGGGCATAGGCCCGGAGGCGATAGGCGTAAAGCGAACCCG
>DAIRSZ010000309.1:0-1803 GCA_036804165.1 Catalimonadaceae bacterium
CCACCGCCCGGCTCGTCGAATCCGCAGCAACTCATCCGCACTTCGTTTGGGGGCGGGGCGGGCGAAACGCGCTTTGAAGAACCGGTGGCCGTGGCCTATCAGCGACGGATTCTCTACGTGGCCGACCTACTGCCCGACGGGCAGGGGCGCATCTTGCGCTTTCAGCTTACGACCGATTTCGAGTAGTGCTCGGCCCCCCGTCAGGCGTCCTCCCGGCTGGCTGATAACCGCGCCGACAGCAGCGTGATGTCGTCGGCGTAGTCCATGGTGTCCTTAAAAATTTCGAGGTCGTGCAGAATCTGCTGGTGCAGTTTGGGCAGGGGCAAGTGGCGATGGCGGCGCACACAAGCGCACATCCGGTCGTCGGAATATTCTTCTTCGCGTTCGTTCTTTACCTCGGTCAGGCCGTCGGTATAGGCAAAGAGCAAGAACTCGGTGAGACGCAGGGAACCCATCCGCAAAAAAGGCAGGGGGTCGAAGATACCCAAGATGGTGGTGCCCTGATCGAGCAGGTGCAGCGTGCCGTCGGGTTCAAACAACAGGGGCGGATTATGACCCGCGTTGATGTAGGTCAGCTCGCCGCGCTGGGGATCGAAAATGGCCACAAAAAAAGTGATAAAGTGCTCGCCCCCTGCGTTCTGCCGGATGTGATAGTTCAGTTCGGAGACAATATCGGGCAGGCGCTGCGTTTGGCGCACGAGGGTGTGCAACGACGCCTGGAAGTTGGACATGAGTAGCGCCGCCGGAATGCCCTTGCCCGACACGTCGGCAATGCACAGCAAGAAGCAGTCGTTGGGCAGGGGGATGTAGTCGTAGTAGTCGCCCCCTACCACCTTGTGGGGCTGATAGCTGGCGTACACCTCACGCTCGGACGTGCTGGGCAACGCCTTCGGAAACAGCAAGCTCTGTACGTGGCGGGCGATCTGGACTTCGCGCCGCAGCGACTCCTGCTCAATCTGGCTGCGGATCAGCTTCTTGTTTTCAATAGCCACCAGCAGGATGTTGCTCAGGGTACGGATGAAAGAAAGCGACTCCTCGATTTCCCACCCACTATGCTGGCCCTGGCCCAAAAAAACGTAGGCTTTCATGACGCCATCCTGCACAACGGGGATGATGTACTCGAAGGTCTGGAAAACCGCTGGCGCATCGGCATCAATCTGGTAGATATTCGAGATAGGCGGCACGTGCACCCGGATCAGCTCGTCGGTAATGGCCGTATCGGTACCAAAATTGACGCGGCACACCCACTGCTCGCCTTCACGCACAAACAAACTGAGGCGTTGGGTGCTCAGGTTGGCCCGCAACGTGAAAGAAAATATTTTGTAGAGGTCGCGCTCGGACGGATTGGTGTTGATGGCCTGGGTGATCTCGAGCAGCGAGCGCACCTCTACTTCCTTGAGGCGAATGCGGCGATCGAGTTCGTTGGCCGGGACGTAAGCGGTTTTGTCTCGTGGGGCCATAATAAGGGATGCCCGGGGCAGGTGAACAGTGCCCGCTTCGATGGCTGGTTAAGTAGAAAGATCGCGCAACGAATGCACGCACAAGCGAGACTAAGTTACACAAATACGACCACAACCCGCCAGAAAACTATTCGGATGGCGCCACCAGGTTGGGCGGCGTACGCCGGGCTGCCACCTCGCCCCGCAAAAAGGCCACAATCACGGCCAGGGCCTTGTCGAAGCCGTGGTCGTTGGTGATGACCAGGTCGGCCTGGGACTTGAAGGGCTTGATGTACTGCTCGTAGGTGGGGGCCACGTGGTGCTCGTAGCGATAGAGCACGTCCGAGAGGTCGTAGCCCCGCTC
>DAIRSZ010000310.1:0-1803 GCA_036804165.1 Catalimonadaceae bacterium
TTTGTCCTCTTTATGGCCACCACGCCCGGCCAGAGCGGGGGGCAGTTCAACAAGCTCAATTTTCAGAAGATCCGCGCCTTTCGTCGCCGCTTTCCCGGCAAGCGCATCCACGTGGACGGGGGCGTCAACGGCGAGGTGTCGTTCATCCTACGCAACATGGGTGTGGATGCCTCGGTGTCGGGTTCCTATTTGTTCAAGGAAACGTCGCTGGGCATGGCCCTGCTCAACCTGCGGACGCACGAACTGTCTTCGGCCTACCAGGTGCGCGATTTTATGCGTCCCCTTGCCGAGACGCCGCGCCTGCACCCGGCCACCCTCACTTGGCGCGACGTGCTGCAGTGCATCGAAGACTATTCAGTGGGCTTTGCCTTGGTAACCGAAACCGACGGGCGGCTGCGCGGCCTCATCAGCAGTGCCGACATCCGGCGGGGGCTGTTGCGCTCGGGCGGCGACCTGAGCCAGGTGGCCGAGTGGGTCAATCCCAGCCCGCTGGTGATTGCCGAAACGGCCACCGTCGGCCAGATGCTGACCTACGTCAAGGCGTTCGACTTTCCGATCACCTACCTGCCCGTTGTCAACGACCAGCACCACCTGACGGGCTGCGTGACGTTCCTCAACCTGGTGAAAGGGGAAGGATAAACAAGTGCCGTTGCGATGACTTTTTTTATTAGAAACTGATTTCTGTCCGACCTTACTCATTCGTCACGCGATTATGATCATCCACCTCAAAGAAAATACCCGACCCGACCGTACCCAGGCCATTGCGGAAGCCCTGCGGGCGGCCCTGGTGCCCAACGGTGCCCACCCGACGCTGGTCACCAGCTCGGCCCTCAAGACCCTACCCGCCGAATACGCCGACGAAGTAGCCGAGACCTTCGTGTTCGACAATGACAACCAACTGGCCAGCCGTCGCTACCGCCCCCACACCCGCGAAGTGCCCTTTGGACGGGTGACCATCGGCGGGCAAACGCAGCAAACGCTGGTCATCGCCGGGCCGTGCTCGGTCGAGTCGCGGGCGCAAATCACGGCCTCGGCCGAACTGCTCACCGAACTGGGGCTGACGGCCCTGCGCGGCGGGGCCTTCAAGCCGCGCACAACGCCCTACAGCTTTCAGGGGCTGGGGATGGAAGGCCTGGCCCTGCTGGCCGAGATGCGCGAAAAATACGGGCTGACCGTCATCACCGAAGTGCGCGACGCCACGCACATCGAGGCCGTCATCGAACACACCGACGTGATCCAGATCGGGGCCAAGGCCATGTACGACCACGGCATCTTGCGCCGCTGCGGGCAAATCCGCAAGCCCGTGCTGCTCAAGCGCGGCTTTGGCACCACCACGCAGGAGTTTATCCAGGCGGCCGAGTTTATCCTTTCGGGCGGCAACGAGCATGTGATCCTCTGCGAACGGGGCATCCGCACCTTCGAGCCCAACACCCGCTTCACGCTCGACCTCTGCGGCGTGGCCTACCTCAAGCAGTACACCAACCTGCCGATCATCCTCGATCCGAGCCACGCAATGGGCTTTGCCTACGGCGTGCCCGACCTGGCGCGGGCCTGCGTGGCGATGGGGGTGGACGGGCTACTGATCGAAGTGCACCCCGAACCCAAAGTGGCCAAGTCGGACGCCGCCCAGCAACTCGACCACGACCAATTCCGCACGCTGCTGGGCACGCTCCGGGCCGTGGCCCAAGCCGTGGGCCGTACGATTGTCTGATGGAGGTTTTCGACCAAAACCTGGCGGTTCTCCACGTCCGGGGCCTGCTCGATGCCGACGCGCTGGCCTATTTCCGGCAGCCCGCCGTGGCC
>DAIRSZ010000311.1:0-1747 GCA_036804165.1 Catalimonadaceae bacterium
GGTGCGCTCCTACGAGGACTTCAAACGCCAGGTGCCCGTGCGCGACTACGAGCAACTGGCCCCCTACGTGGGGCGCGTCCGCGAGGGCGAACGCGATGTGCTCTGGCCCGGCCTGCCGGCCTACTTCGCCAAAACGTCGGGCACCACCTCGGGCACCAAATACATCCCCATCACCCGCGACTCGATTCCCAACCACATCAACAGTGCCCGCAACGCCCTGCTGAGCTACATCCACGAAACGGGCAAAGCGCGGTTTCTCGACCAGAAGCTCATCTTCCTGTCGGGCAGCCCCGAGGTGGAAGAAAAAAACGGCATCCGCGTCGGGCGGCTGTCGGGGCTGGTCAACCACCACGTGCCGGCTTACCTGCGCACCAACCAGAAGCCCAGCTACGCCACCAACTGCATTGACGATTGGGAAACCAAGATCGAGCGCATCATTGACGAGACGCTCACGGCCCGGATGTCGCTCATCTCGGGCATTCCGCCCTGGGTGCAGATGTACTTCGACCGCCTGCAGGCCCGCACGGGCGGACGGCCCGTCGGCGAGACCTTCCCCGATTTTTCGCTGTTCGTCTATGGCGGCGTCAACTTCGAACCCTACCGCCGCAAGCTCTTCGACACCATCGGCCGCGCCGTGGACTCGATCGAGACCTATCCCGCCTCGGAGGGGTTTATCGCCTATCAGGATCGGCAAAAGGGCGACGGACTGCTGCTGCTGCTCGACAGCGGCATTTTCTACGAGTTTATTCCGGCCGAAGAATACTTCAGTGAAAATCCCACGCGCCTTTCGATCGAGCAAGTGGAGCTGGACAAAAACTACGCCCTGGTGCTGAGCAGCAACGCGGGCCTGTGGGGCTATTCGATCGGCGACACGGTCAAGTTTGTCTCGAAGCAGCCCTACCGACTGGTGGTGACGGGGCGCATCAAACACTTTATCTCGGCCTTCGGCGAGCACGTCATCGGCGAGGAGGTCGAAAAGGCCCTGCGCGACACGCTGCGCTATCACCCCGAAGCGCGCGTGGTCGAGTTTACGGTGGCCCCGCAGGTGACCCCACCCGAAGGCCTGCCCCACCACGAATGGTTCGTTGAGTTTGCCCAGCCCCCGGCCAACCTGCCCGCCTTCGAGCGCCGCCTCGACGCGCACCTCCGCCAGCTCAACACCTACTACGACGACCTGATTACGGGCAACATCTTGCAGCCCCTGGTGGTACACGCCCTGCCGCCCGAGGCCTTCCGGCAGTACATGAAAAGCCTGGGCAAGCTGGGCGGGCAAAACAAAGTGCCCCGCCTGGCCAACGACCGCAAGCTGGCCGCCGAACTGGAAAAGATGATCTGACTGCTCCCGAAGGGTTCGCCTGCGAACCCTGGCGGGGCCGACTTGTTTACTTCTTATCATGAAACAAATTGCCATCCTCGGCTCGACGGGCTCGATCGGCACGCAGGCCCTCGAAGTGGTGGCCGCCCACCCCGACCGCTTCGGCGTCCGGGTGCTCACGGCCCAGCGCAACGCCGAACTGCTCATTGCCCAGGCCCGCCAATTTCGGCCCGCCGTGGTCGTGATTGGCCAGGCCGACCTTTACGACACGGTGCGCACAGCCCTGGCCCCGCTGTCCATCGCCGTGATGACCGGGCCGGACGCCCTGGCCGAGGCGGCGGCCCACCCCGACGTGGAGGTGGTGCTGACAGCCCTGGTGGGCTACGCAGGCCTGCAGCCCACCCTGCGGGCCATTGCGGCGGGCAAAACCAT
>DAIRSZ010000312.1:0-1744 GCA_036804165.1 Catalimonadaceae bacterium
TTGACAGGCGTGTAGGACTGGATATTCCTCCGCATTTTTGTCTTTAGCCTATGACCTACGACGTACTCATTATCGGGGGGGGCATTGTGGGATTGGCCACGGCCCTTCAACTGCAACAGCCACAACCGACCCTGCGGATTGCCGTGCTGGAAAAAGAAAAAGCCCTGGCCCGTCACCAAACGGGACACAACAGCGGCGTCATTCACTCGGGGATTTATTATAAGCCCGGCAGCCTCAAGGCTCTCAACTGTCGCCAGGGCTACGCCCAACTGCTGGCCTTCTGCGACGAGGAGCAAATTCCCTACGAACTGTGTGGCAAGGTGATCGTGGCTACCGATGCGGCAGAAATGCCGCTGCTCGACAGCATCTACGACCGCGGGCTGGCCAACGGCCTGCACGACATCCGCAAGATTGGTCCCGAAGAACTGCGCGCCCGCGAGCCGCACGTGCAGGGCGTGGGGGCCATTTGGGTGCCCTATTCCGGGATCGTGGACTACATGCAGGTGGCTCATCGCTACGCCGAGCGTTTGGTGGCTGCGGGGGGCGAGGTTTTTCTCGACGAAAAAGTGGTGGACTTGCGTACTGCCTCCGGCCCTACGGAGGTGGTCACGCACCGGCAGACCTACCGGGCGCGGCTGGTGATCAACTGCGCCGGGCTTTTTTCCGACCGCGTCGCGGCTCTCGAGCAGCCCGCCGTGGACTATCGCATCATCCCGTTTCGGGGCGAATACTACGAGCTGCGCCCCGAGCGCCAGCACCTGATCCGCCACCTGGTCTATCCTGTGCCCGACCCCAATTTTCCGTTCCTGGGTGTGCATTTCACGCGCATGATTGGCGGCGGCATCGAGGCCGGGCCCAACGCCGTGTTTGCGTTCCGCCGCGAGGGCTATCGCCGCACCGACGTGCACGCCGGCGAATTGTGGGGTTCGCTGGCGTGGCCGGGCTTCCGCAAAGTGGCGGGTCGCTATTGGCAAACGGGACTCGGCGAACTGTACCGCTCTTTTTCGAAAGCAGCCTTTACCAAAGCCCTCCAAAAACTGGTTCCCGAGCTGGTGGTCGACGACCTGGTGCCGGGTGGGGCCGGGGTGCGGGCGCAAGCCTGCGACCGCACGGGTGGCCTGATTGACGACTTCCGCATCCTCGAAAGTCCGGGTTTTATCCACGTGGGCAATGCGCCTTCGCCGGCCGCTACGGCGTCGCTGGCCATTGGGCAGGCCATCGCGGCCAAAGCCGTTGCTCACCTCTGAGGTTGCGAAACCGTCCGTAAAAGCCGACTTTCGGGCCATGACGGTTGATACAGCTCCCATGCCTTGCCGGGTGTGCGGTACGATGGCGGATTTTCGCTTCCGAACGCGCGTGCTGGCCAAATACGACGTGACCTATTATCAGTGCCCGCGTTGCCAGTTTGTGCAGACCGAAACGCCCTATTGGCTCGACGAGGCCTACGCCAGCCCGATCAACTACACCGATACGGGCATCATCGCCCGCAACCTCACGTTGGCCGAGCCTACGCTTGCGCTGCTCTACTTCCTGTTCGGGCCGCAGCACCGCTACCTCGACTACGCCGGGGGCTACGGCCTTTTCACCCGGATGATGCGCGACGCCGGGCTGGACTATTACTGGTCGGACCCCTACACCCAAAACCTGGTGGCCCGCGGCTTCGAATACCAGCCCGGTATGGTCATCAAAGCCCTGACGGCCTTCGAGACCTTCGAGCACCTGGCCGATCCCCTGCCCGAAATTC
>DAIRSZ010000313.1:0-1716 GCA_036804165.1 Catalimonadaceae bacterium
TCAACCTCAAGTGCGAACCCGAAGCGGCCCTCGAACTGCGGGCCCGCTACAGCTCGGTGCAGCCCGGCTATCACATGAACAAACGCCACTGGAACACCGTGCTGGTACACGGCGAACTCACCGACGCCGAGCTGCAATACTGGACGCGCCACGCCTACGAACAAGTGCTCGGCCGCTTGCCGCGCCGCCTGCGCGACCCTTTGTGGGCGCAATACGCAAAATCCTAAATTGCGTAAGAATTTCTTGCTTCGTGCTGCCTATTTTTTCTTCAATTGGCTGGTATTCAAACCGTTGGCACTTTTGCAGTGCCACGCTTTTTTCTGGCAACGTACGATTTGTGTCATCTGGTACATATCTCCCCAAATTTGACGCGATTCGTCCAAATTGTCACTACCTCTTTCCCTTATCAGCAAGTCTTGCATTTGGCCGATCTGATTATCTCCGATACATTTGTATCGTTGGTTGAGCGAAGGCCAACGACAGTTGAAGTAAATAGTAGGTTAGATTTGGTGATGAGCGAAAGGGGCTCGGCGGTTGCCGGGCCTCTCTTCGTTAGGGCCAGCCCAAACCATCTGGCTCGTTCGCAGTTTTCTGGGCATGACGTGGTGGCTGCTTAGTTTTTGGGGTATGTTGGGCCTGGCCTGGGTCGCCCAAACGTCCGACGCCTGGGCGGTGCGGTCCTCAGAGATTGCTTTTCGCATTCGCAACGCGGGGCTGCCCGTGGACGGCTCGTTCACGGGGCTGCAGGCCGACATCCGCTTCGATCCCGAGCGCCCGGCCGCCGGCCAGATCATTGCCCGCGTGTCGGCCGACTCCATCCAGACGGGCATTGCCCTGCGCGACCGCCACCTTCGGCAGCGCGACTACTTCGACACCGAACGCTACCCCGACATCCGGATGGTGTCCAAAGCCCTGCGAGCCACGGGCAAAAACACTTATGAAGGCGATTTTGAGCTTACCCTAAAGGGCACTACGCGCACCGTGACCGTTCCCTTTCGGTTCGAGCCGAGGGCCGTCAAAGGCGGCGGCACGCTCCGGGGTTCCTTCAACCTCGACCGACGCGACTACGGTGTCGGGAGCGGCAGTTGGCTGCTCAGCGACGAGGTCACCGTCACCCTACGCCTCGAAGTGGTGCCGGCGGGCACTTAGCCCCGGGGTACTTACCTTTGGGAATGGACTTTTCCGCTTTTGCTGACTTTTTGTGGGAACAGCGCGGCAAAATTGGCGAACAGGTGTTCACCCATCTGGGCCTGACGGTGGCTTCGCTGGCGCTGGCGGTGTTGATGGGCCTGCCGCTGGGCATCCTGATCACCCGTCGCCCCAAGTGGGCCGCTTCGGTGCTGGGCATCACCAGCGTGCTGCAAACCATCCCTAGCATCGCCCTGCTGGGGTTCATGATTCCCTTGCTAGGCATCGGGTCTCGGCCCGCCATCGTGGCCCTTTTCCTCTATGCCCTGCTGCCCATCGTGCGCAATGCCTACGCGGGCATCACGGGCGTGGCCCCCCACATCCGCGACGCCGCCCGGGGTATGGGCATGACCGACGGCCAGGTGCTCGCGCGCGTGGAACTGCCCCTGGCCCTGCCCGTTATTTTTGCAGGCATCCGGACGGCCACCGTCATCAACGTGGGTGTGGCCACGCTGGCGGCCTACATTGGGGCAGGCGGCCTGGGCGAGTTTATCTTCGGCGGCATTGCCCTCAACAATTCCTACATGA
>DAIRSZ010000314.1:0-1696 GCA_036804165.1 Catalimonadaceae bacterium
CGCGTGATGAAAAAAGCCGTGGCCTACCTGTTGCCCCACATCGAAGCCGAAAAGCGGGAGGGCGACAGCGACACCAAGGGCAAAATTTTGCTGGCCACCGTAAAGGGCGACGTGCACGACATCGGCAAGAACATCGTCGGGGTGGTGCTGGCCTGCAACAACTTCGACGTGGTGGACATTGGGGTGATGGTGCCGCCCCACAAGATTCTGGAAAAGGCCCGCGAGATCAACGCCGACGTCATCGGCCTGAGCGGCCTGATCACCCCCTCGCTCGACGAGATGGTCTATGTAGCCAAGGAGATGGAGGCGCAGGGCTTCAAGATTCCGCTGCTGATCGGCGGCGCCACCACTTCGCGCATCCACACGGCTGTCAAGATTGACCCCGTGTACAGCGGGGGCGTGGTGCACGTGCTCGACGCCAGCCGTTCGGTGCCCGTGGCCAGCCAACTCATCAGCCAGGAACACCGGGCAGGCTTTGTGGCTAAGATCAAGGAAGAATATGCGCAAGCGCGCACGGACTACGCCGCGCG
Organism: Catalimonadaceae bacterium; assembly: GCA_036804165.1. Lineage (GTDB taxonomy): Bacteria > Bacteroidota > Bacteroidia > Cytophagales > Flexibacteraceae > DAIMZG01. The sequence continues at coordinate 531 of DAIRSZ010000314.1, forward strand.
CAAGAAAGACAAGAACTACGTGCCCGTGGCGCAGGCCCGCCGCAAAGCCCTGGCCATTGACTGGTCGCAGGCCCGCATCACCCGGCCGTCGTTTTTGGGCAACCGCTACTTCGACGATTATCCCTTGGGAGAAATCGCCGAGTACATTGACTGGACGCCCTTTTTCCAGACCTGGCAACTGAAGGGTAAATACCCCAAAATATTCAAAGACCCCGTGGTGGGGCAGGAAGCGCAAAAGCTTTTTGCCGATGCGCAAGCAATGCTACAGGACATCATCGCGCACCAAAAATTGCAGGCGCGGGCCGTGGTGGGCTTCTACCCGGCCAATGCCGTGGGCGACGACATCGTCCTCTACGACTACGACGAGCGCGAACTGGTGTCCGCCAACGGCAACGGCCACGCGCCGTCGGGTGCTACGCGCCAGCAGCTTAAAGGCCAGCCCGCATTACCCACAGCCGCCACGCAACTGACCACCCTGCACACCCTCCGTCAGCAGGGCAAAAAGGCTGAAAGCGTACCCAACCTGGCCCTGTCCGACTTTGTGGCGCCCGTCGAGAGCGGCCTGACCGACTACGTAGGGGGTTTTGCCGTGACGGCCGGCATCGGCATTGAAAAACTGGTGGAAGCCTACGAACGCGACCACGACGACTACAACAGCATCATGGTCAAGGCCCTGGCCGACCGCCTGGCCGAAGCTTTTGCCGAGTGCCTGCACGCCCGCGCGCGGCGCGAGTTTTGGGGCTACGCCGCCGACGAAACGCTGAGCAAAGAAGAACTGATCAGCGAAAAGTACGTGGGCATTCGCCCGGCGCCCGGCTATCCGGCCTGTCCGGATCACACCGAAAAACGCGCCCTCTTCGACCTGCTCGACGCCGAAGCCCGCACGGGCATCACCCTGACGGAGAGCTACGCCATGTACCCGGCGTCGTCGGTGAGCGGGCTGTACTTTGCCCATCCCGAGGCGCGCTATTTTGGGCTGGGCAAGATCGAAAAGGACCAAGTGGAAGACTATGCCGCGCGCAAACAAATGCCGCTGGAAGAGGTAGAGCGTTGGTTGGCCCCCAACCTGAACTATGACGTCTGAATGCGCTACGGAAAAAAATGGTTAAGCAGTGAACTGACGAGCGCGAGATGAAAACCCTGACCCAACGCTGGACCTACGCCCG
>DAIRSZ010000315.1:0-1587 GCA_036804165.1 Catalimonadaceae bacterium
AGGTTGAGCCGCGTGAAGGTGGCCGGAAAAGCGGGGTTACCAGTGGCATCTTCGAAGGTCTCAAAGAGAATGATGGCGTCGGTGCTGGTAGGTGCTTGGGGCGATGCCTGCGCGGGGGTGGTGCCCAGGGCCGGCATTTTGGTGGGAGCAAAGTTAAGCTCGGAGGGCGACTGCTGCGCATACGCAGCCGTAGCAGTTACCCCAAAACAAATTGCCCCTAGCAGGGCAACGGGTACGAATTTTCTCATGTGAAAGAATAGTAAAGGTTGGTTAAACGTTGACTTTTAAGCTTCTAATCGAAGGATAATGCTTGTGCCTACGTGAACATTTTATTTTTAGTTTGATGAAATCAAACCTTTCCCCACATATTTTTTCTATGAGTAGGCACCGGGTAAGGTGATCTGATCGGCTACTAACGGTAAATGACCTTGTTAGTATAAATCTAAACGCCATAATGCAAAAAAGCGCAACCCTTGCGGGCTGCGCTTTCGATGGGTCAGCAAGTATTGATCAGCGCACCATCAGGCGGCGCGTGTGTACGTGCTGGTCAGTGCTGAGGCGAATGAAATACACACCAGCGGCCACGTGTAGCCGCACTTCGTGGTTGAAGGAGGCACTGGTCGGGCGAAGGTCTTCGCGCTGTACTACGCGACCCTGGGCATCCACCACCTCGATGGCGAGACGGTCAGCGCCCAGTTCTTGGCAGGAGAGCGTCACGTGGCCCGTGGTCGGGTTGGGATAGAGGCGCACGGCGCGGGCCAGCGCGTTGTCTTGCAGGCGGGTGGTGGTTTCGGGCAACTCCACGAACGGGCCGCCGTCGGGCACGGCGACAAACAACCCAAAGGCCGGCTCGGTGCTGTCGGGGGCCAGGTAGCCCGAGGCTAGAATCGTGATGGCCGCGCCACCCAGGTTGGCTGCCGCCAGGTCGGCGTCGTAGGAGGCCACGACCGAATCGTCGGCGGTGCGCACCTCCAGCACGTAGCCGTCAATAGCGGAGATTTCCAGATAATTGTCGAAGTCGGTAAAAGAAAACAGCGACACGATTTCGACGTTGTTGTTGATGCCCGTTTCGAATACTTTGACCGGGGGCGCGTCGGGTGAGCCGTGGTGTACCAACACGGCCGTTAGGGTCGGATTGCCGCTCGTTTCGAGCGCAGGAGTGTACGCCAGGAGGGTCACCTCGTCGGCGGCATCGGGGTCTTGGCTGGCCACCAGGATGTAGGTCTCGTCGGCTTCCAACTCGATACCTTCGAAGATGAACAGGGCGTCGTCGGGACCCGTGCTGTTGCCCGGTGCAATGCCGATTTCGAGTTCTACGCCGGCCGGGACATCCACAAAGGGCGTACCCGTGCGGAAAACAAAATCATCAATGAACAAGCCGCCGTTCACGTACACGTCCACCGTGTCGAAGCCCGGTTGCGGGGCGTTGTGCAATACTTGCAGGCGGGCCGTCACTTCTGATACCTGCGCTTGAATCATGAGGCGGCCAAAAGGAGCAGCCGACGCCACGGGCGTACCCCCGTCAATGGGAATGTCGAAGTACAGACCCGGACGGGGCGGGATTTCGTCCTGCCGACTGATGGGGAA
>DAIRSZ010000316.1:0-1562 GCA_036804165.1 Catalimonadaceae bacterium
CCCGGGCCATGTAGCCCGACTCTTCGAGCAGGGCGATGAAGGCAAACAGCAGCGCAATTTGCGGAATAAAGATCAGGATGCCGCCCAGCCCGGCAATGACGCCCTCGGTGAGCAACTCGGTCAGCGGCCCGGCGGGCAGTACGTCGAGCAGCCAGCCGTTGAGTTGGGCAATGCCCCCATCAATAAGATCCATCGGGTACTCGGCCCAAGCAAAAATAGCCTGAAACATCAGCAACAAGATCAGAAAGAAGATGGAATAGCCCCACAGCGGATGGGTCAGGATGCGGTCGGCGCGCGCGGTGAAGCTGGCTTCGGCGTTGGGCGGAGGCTGGTGCAGGCAAGGCTGCAACAGGCGATCGAGCACTTGGTAGCGCTGCATAACTTCGGCGGCTCGGTAGGCCGTCGGTTGCAGGTCGGGAAACTGCGTCCGGGCGTCGTGCAACTTTTGGCGCTGGCGTAGGCTTAGGGAGCTGATCTGGTCGCCCTGCTGCACGTACTGCCAGGCCAGGTAGTCGTTGGGCAGGCGAAGCTGGCGGCGCACCTCCGCCACGAGCGGGCGCATGTCGGCGGGCGGTTCGTAGAAGGGGGAAAAATCGCGCGGTGCTACGCGCAGCAGTGCCTGTTTGAGGTCAGAGATGCCCGCCCCCGTGCGGCCGTTGATGCGCACAACGGGCACACCCAGGTCGGCAGCCAGCCGTTGGTCGTTGAGGCGGATGCCACGCTTTTGGGCCACATCGCCCATGTTGAGCGCCAGCACCACGGGCAGGCCCAGGTCGCGCAGTTGGGTAAACAGCAGCAGGTGCCGCTTGAGGTTGGTCAGGTCGGCCACCACCACGGCCCGGTCGGGGTAGTCGTCGCTGTCGGGCCGGCTGAGGGTGTCGAAGACCACCCGTTCGTCGAGCGATTTGGGATAGAGGCTGTAGGTGCCGGGCAAATCCACCACTACGGCCCGGTGATCGGCGTCGAGCTGGCAGCGGCCCGATTTCTTGTCCACCGTAACGCCCGGAAAGTTGCCAATTTTTTGCTGCAGGCCCGTCAGGTGGTTGAAAAGCGACGATTTGCCCGTGTTGGGGTTGCCCAATAAGGCGACCGTGAGGGTGTTCATGCTTGAAGGAGGATGGCCGCCGCCTCGCTACGCCGGAGCGAAAGCATGCACGCCCCCACCCGAACGCAGACCGGACACCCCAGGGGGGCCACGCCGTACAGCTCCACTTGGCTACCCGGCAGGCAACCCATTTCCAGCAGTTTGAGGGAGGCTTCGGTATCGGCAAAACCTTCGATCTGGCCAGACTCGCCCAGTCGGAGGTCGGCTACGCTTCGGGTGGGGGTCATTTTATTTAGAATAATTTCAAATAGCGAAGGTAAGAGAAATTTCTTCGACTCCAAACAGTATGATGCGCGTGACAAAGGTAGGCGCAGCCGAAGTGATTTTTACCTGATATGCGTCAGTATCTCGGGCCGAGCGGCGCACTTTCGACCCAACAAGAAAAAGCGTAACTTCGCAACCGACCTCATCAAAAAAGTGATATTGTCATGGTTGAAACGTATGTAAAATATAAGGT